>DAOTTD010000001.1:0-39113 GCA_034438015.1 Ktedonobacteraceae bacterium
CATGTCACTTGACATACTGTAATTTCTATGGTATACTGTCATTAGTTATATAAAAAGGATTTTTCCTCAAAACTACCCACATAAGAAATCACCTCCTCAGGTGTCCGGTAAAATGGGTTCACTCCAATGCGTTATCAGTTGCTCATCTAACTGGTTGGGAATTGCGCCCAACATCAGAAGGTCAGTTGTCAAATTACTTTGCCCCTCGTCCCCCGTGTGGGCACGGTTTAGAGGGAACGGGTCGCACCATTGGCTTTTGGAATGAAGGTGGTTTTGACGGGTTTGAAGCGGAATTGTTCGGATCTCATCAGGTGGATGATATGCTGGATCTCTTTCAACGAGAAGCCATCCAGCGTCTTCCCATCTGTTCCAGCCGTCATATTCCCTGGCTTGGATTTGATCCGTTCGTAGGCGACCTTGTAGAGGTCTTCTTCGTACATCAACCGATACAGTCCGTAGTTGACCCATTCCTTCTTGCTATTCAATGTGCGGAGGATTTCCAGTCGGTCCAAGGTCTTTTGACTCATCCAAGTCAACCTCTTTCTGGTTGGAAGTGATTCTCTGTGACCCTTCGCGCTGGCTTTCCCAGGCTCCGTGGTGTGACGTGACCCACACGACTACTACGATCACTCCGTCACCATGCACCTTACGGTGTGTAGGCGATCCCAAAGTTCCTCCAAGTCTCCTGGTCCATGTGTAGGTCCCCATTACGCTGTCCTCCGTTCCTTACGGGTTGGCTCTGTTGGGAAGATTGTGAGGCTACAAGATTTTTAGCCGCACACAGCAGATTCCGGGTTACAGGCTGGTTTCCCGATGGGTAATTCGCACCCGCCACAGCTTGGGTTCGTGCAATACTGCTCTGACCTTGCATGGCCTAACTGATCGTCATCTGGCTTCTCAGCCTGGAGCTTCAACGACCTTTGACACATCATGCTACCGTTCCCTCAGTCCTTTCGGGTGAAGGTTAGATGTTGTTTTAACCACTTTTCTTCCAGTGGTGCCGCCTCTGGAGCGGCAAGGGGGCTTGGGGCGCTTCGGCGCACATCTTGAGAATATGCCCTCATCCTTTTTATCCTTTTGAAAGACTCTGTTATGCCTTTTTCACGTTGACTCTCCGTTTCTTTCTGCCTTGTATTCTCTCATATGAGTCAATCTTTGTGTGACCGCTGTAGGACCCCTCTCACACGATGAATCTCCTGGCTGGCGGGAACAGGCTTCCTCAAAGCGCATAGGAGGGTTACCCCGCGTTCGAGAAGAATGAGCTCCTTCATGATGTTTTTCGTGCTGGCAGTTCGCTTCTCAGCTCCTGCCTCTCTCTCGGGACAGGAGCCGTGGGAAGAAGCCTGTTTCGGCTTCTGTTCCTTTATGCTCACGCGTTCCTGGCGGAACGTGGAAGAAGACCCCGAGGCTTCTGATAGGGTGGCTCTGGACCAACACCAGCCAACCTCTCAGACGCATCAAGGGCATCAGAAAGGATGCTTTTCATGAGAACAATCCTGTGGGAACCGTCTGGCAGCAGACATGCCACCACTTGCCCGACGATCGCCAAGATCGCGGTCCTGGCGTTGATGGTGGGGGCACTCCTCGGCGGCTCGCTCGTGTTGAGACCAGAGGCCGCGCATGCACAAACGACAACCGCTGGCAATCACAGCACCACCACGATGCCAACGCGAGCACAAAATGGGGCGCTTACTCGTCGTCTGGAGGTGTTTTCAGCCGGCGTGGACGGTGCGATGTGGCACCGATGGTCCGATGACAATGGGGCCTCCTGGTCTGCCTGGGTGAGTCTGGGGCGTCCGGCGGGTGATACCAATCTCATCTTCGTTAGTAGCCCCGCAGCGGTCTCCTCTACCCCAGGTCACCTCGATATGTTTGCGATGAGTGACACCAACCAGAATTCACTCCCGACTCTGCAACACAACACGTACAACAATGGCCAGTGGTCTGGATGGAGCACCTCGCTTCCGGGCTCGAGCGTCACGGGAGTCTACACATCGAGTGGCTTCTACGGCTTCACTTCGGGACCGGCAGTCAGCAGTTGGGGACCTGGGCACATGGATCTGTTTGTGAATGGGTACAACACGTCTACTGGCGCCATCGCTCTGCTTCACACCTGGGCCGATGGGGGTACGTGGTCAGGCCACTGGGAGGTACTGGGGAGCGGCTTCACGGAAAGTTCTCCTGCGGCTGTCTCCTGGGGACCGGGTCGGGTAGATGTGTTTGAGGGTGATGGGGTTGATGACAATAGACGGGAGGCACTGGAGCATAAGTGGTACGCCAATGGTCACTGGTCTGCCGGCTGGGAAAATTTGGGGGGAACCGTTAATCAACTTGGTTCGTGGTCCACCGGTTCAGTCACCAGTGAGGCGTTTGGGTCTCTGGCGGTCTTCGTGGGGAATGCCAATAGCGGACTTTCGATGCGAAAGTTTGCCAATGGCCAGTGGGCGCCCTGGGTAAACCTGGAGGATGGCACCATCATCTATTACAGCCCTCAGGCCGCCGCGAGTCGGGGTTTTTTGCATGTGTTTTCCATAGAGAGTCATGGTAAGGATGTGGAGTACAAGCACTACAGCAACGGCTCCTGGTCCGCCTGGCAAGTTCTGGGCCACCCCTCTCCCGCTGACCCTTCTGCCTACGCCTACTACATTGCGACGGTGGTCTGGAATCCATTTCCGCTCACCATCCAGCCACTGCCACCAGCTCCCGTAGGGAGAGCAGAGCCAGGGGCGCTTGCTTGAATGAGAGCGCACCCCTGGTATGGGCGTCGTGAGATAGCTGACTGATGTGACAAGAAAGGCTCGGCTGATCCTGTGATCGGTCAGGCCTCTCTTGCCTTGAGTATCCAGGTGGTGAGTGCCTGGCTGATAGCTCAGTACCCAAAGTGGTCATCAGCCATTAAGCTGGTCGAATCTCTCCAACTCTCTTGGTGTAAATGTTTAAATTCAACCGGCTCTTACGTAGCCTCGCTGATTCTAGACATAATCTCTTCAATTGAGAATGAGCAAACCAACTTCAGAAGCCAATAGACCTCCTTAACTTAAGCTCGTCCTTTTCTAGAATCAGCGAGGCTGCGTAAGAGCCGAATAATTATGCAGAGATGGCCCATGGAATGAAATGATTTACACTCAACCTCTCGTCAGCCGCCTCCTCACAGCCGCGACGAACGAGCTGGTACTCGCCGTCCCGCCCTGGTCGCTCGTTAGAACCGTGCCATCTTCGTATACCTGCGTCAGGGCGCTCTCCAACCTGCGCCCCTGCTCAGCATAGCCGAGGTAATCCAGCATCAGGGCGCCGGTCAAGAGCATGGCGGTCGGATTGATGGCGTCCTTGCCCAACAGATCGGGCGCGGAACCGTGGACCGGCTCGAAGTAGGCATAGTGCTCGCCGTAGCAGGCGCTGGGCGAGAGGCCGAGGCCGCCGATAGTGCCACTGGCAACGTCGGCGAGGATGTCGCCATGTTCGTTGTTAAGCACTACCACGTCGAGCGTCTCGGGGACGGCAACCATGCGCCGTGCCAGGTCGTCGATCAGGAATTCCTGATAGGTCAGGGTGGGATGCGCGCTTACCGCCTCCTTTACCAGCGTGCGGAAGCGGCCATCGGTGCGCGGCTGAATCGAGTATTTCGCTCCGAGCGTGACGCGGCCTGGATAGCCCGCCTCCTGGCGCTGTAGAGCCAGTTCGCAGGCTGCAGCAGCGACGCGGCGCATCTGCTCGTCGGTCGTGACGCGTACGGCGTAGGCACCCGCCTTCTCGACCGGCGGAGGGAGCCACCACGAGCTGCTACTAATCAGTGCGCCCAGTTCCGCAACGTCGCCCTCGCGCGGTGGATACATGCCCTCCAGATTGTCGCGCACGATCACATAATCGATGCGCTCAGGATGAAGCATGGGACTGCTATATCCCGGCTGCCAGCGCACCGGGCGGATATTGACGTACGTCTCCTTGCCCCAGCGCAGGTACCAGAGCAGCGGGCGACTGGGTCCGCCGCTGGCACCAAAAAGCGTACAGTCCGCGTTATCGATCGCAGCGCGTGCCTCAGCCGGGAACGTCTCGCCGTAGCGCTGCTGCGCCTCGCGACCGTAGACAGGCTGAACGAAACGCAGTGCGGGGACCAGTTCGCGCAGAATCTCCACTGTCGGGCGCATCGCCTCCGGGGCCGCGTCGTCGCCGGGGATCACGCAGACCGTCGGCGGCGACGAGAAATGGCGGCGGTTCATCGCAGCGTTCCTTCCTGGCGAATATATTCGATAATGCCGCCCGCCGCCACGATGCGCGCCACAAAGGGATCGAGCGGCTCGGCCTCGAATGTCTGCCCGGTCGTCAGATTACGGATAACGCCCGTCGTCAGGTCCGCCTCCACCTGCTGACCATCCTCGCTCGCCAGCACCGCCTCCTCGCAGACGAGCACGGGCAGACCGATATTGACGGCATTGCGATAGAAGATGCGGGCGAAGCTGCGCGCGATCACCACATGTACGCCGTTCGCCAGGATGGCTGCCGGCGCGTGTTCGCGCGACGAGCCACAGCCGAAGTTGTGACCCGCCATGACTACATCGCCAGCCTGGACCTGCTGCGAGAACTCTGGCAGGACCTCGTAGAGACAATAGTGCGCCAGTTGCGCCCGGTCGGTCGTTACATTATAGCGTCCCGGAATGATCACGTCCGTGTTGACATTATCGCCAAGTTTCCAGATGCGTGCCATGATGTTGGCTCCTTTCAGATTACAAAAATTCGCGCGGATCGGTGATGTGTCCGGTCAGGGCGGTGGCGGCAACGGTCGCCGGACTGCCCAGATAGATCTCGGCGGTGGGATCGCCCATGCGCCCGGTGAAGTTGCGGTTCATCGTTGTCAGGGCGCGCTCGCCGGGGGCCAGGACGCCGAAGTGTCGTCCGATGCAGGGGCCGCAACCGGGAGTTCCGACCGACGCGCCGGCCTGTACAAAAATCTCCAGGTAGCCGAGACGCATGGCCTCAAGATAGACCTCGCGCGAGGCGGGTATAACGACCATGCGCGTGCTGGGAGCAATGGTTTTGCCGCGCAGGATACCGGCGGCGATGGCGAGATCGTCCAGGCGACCATTGGTGCAGGTCCCCAGGAAGACCTGGTCGATATGGACGTCTTCAACTTCCTCGACCGGGACGACGTTATTCACATCGGGCGGGCGCGCGATCAACGGCGAGAGCTCCGACGCGTTGATCTCCACCACGCGCTCGTAGCGTGGATTGTGTGGCGCGAGCATAGGATATTCGCGCTCAGTGCGCCCATGCAGCCAGGCGCGCGTCGTCTCATCGGGCGCGACGAGACCAGCTTTGCCGCCCATCTCGATCGCCATGTTGCAGAAGGTGAAGCGCTCGCTGACCGAGAGACGTTCGATCAGGTCGCCGGTATATTCGAGCGCGCG
The DNA here is from genome assembly GCA_034438015.1 of Ktedonobacteraceae bacterium. Taxonomy (GTDB): domain Bacteria; phylum Chloroflexota; class Ktedonobacteria; order Ktedonobacterales; family Ktedonobacteraceae; genus JACDAE01. Next base: position 5,403 of record DAOTTD010000001.1, read on the forward strand.
GTAGTTTGCGCCATCGACGCCGATGCGGCGTACCATTTCGAGGGTCAGATCTTTGGCATAGACGCCCGGTTGCAGATCGCCGGTCAGGCGCACATTGATGGTCGTAGGCACGCGGAACCAGCTCCGCCCAGTTGCGTAGGCAACGCCGATATCGGTCGAGCCCATGCCGGTGCCGAACGCTCCGAGCGCGCCGTAAGTACAGCTATGACTGTCGGCTCCTACGATGATGTCGCCGGGCACGACGTAGCCCATCTCCGGCATCACCTGGTGGCAGATCCCTTGCTGCAAGATATTGATGTCCTGCTCCTGGGCAAACGAGCGTATATCGCGATGCAGGGTCGCGGCGGCGATGGTCGCGGCGGGGATGATATGATCAAAGACGATATGTGCGCGCTTCGCGTCGAACACGCGCCCACCCGTCTGCGCCGACAACTTACGAAACGCCTGAATCGCCAGTGGCGAGGTCGTGTCGTGACTCATCACGCGATCAACCTCCACAACCACGGTCTCGCCCTGCTCTACGGTACGGCCCAATTTATGGCTAAAGATCTCCTCCGCTAACGTTCCCATACCAGTTCTCCTTTCTCTTGATACCAGGTGACAATAAACGTATCGACTTCAGCGAGGCTCAGCGATCCGAGCTCGGCTCGCGCTTTGAGCGCCTGCGTAAGACGTATGATCTCCGCGCTACTGAGTTGCAGGCCCAACTGGGTCGCGCGGTGCGCGACGGCGTAGCGTCCGGTGTAGCGCGATCCCACATCGACGTGGCGCACAAGGCCAAAGTCGCCGGGGTCGAGCACTTCGTAGGCACGTGGATTTTGCAGGACCGCTTTTGTATGAACGCCCGCCCGGTGCGTGAATGCGCCCGGTGCGGTGATCGGGTTGTTAAACGGAATGGCGAGATGCAGACAATCGGCCACGTACTGATCGAGCGTCGCCAGTTGCGTCAGATCGAGCTCTAGCAGCAGCTCGGGATAGTGAACGTACAATTGCGCGATCAGGCCACTCAGCGACGTGATGCCGTTGCGCTCACCGATGCCCAGGACCGTGACATCCAGGCAATCCGCGCCGCCCTCGAACGCGGCAATAGCGTTGGCGATGGCACAACCGGTGTCGTTGTGACCGTGGAACTCGATGCCCACACCGGGATAGCGCTCGGAGCAGAGGCGCAGCAGGTTCTCGACCTGGCGCGGCCTGGCGATGCCCACGGTATCCGGCAGACCGATGCGCTGCACACCCGCCTCCACGACGGCATCAAAGATCGTCAGCAGATCGGTCAGGTCGCTGCGAAACGCGTCCTCGGCGGAGAAGCGCACGTAGCGCCCGGCGGCACGGATGCGGCGGATCAGGGGCACGGCATCGGCGATCATCTGATCCAGGTGCCGCCCGTGGCTGAATGACCGCAGCTCGGTCGAAGTGCCGTAAAAGAGATTGATGCCGTAGATGGGCGTCTCCAATGCGGCCTCTACGTCTGCTTCGACGCAGCGCACATGAGCTACTATGTGCGAGCGCAGGTCGAGGGCACAGAGCGCCTGTACAGCCTGTCGCGTTTCAGGTGAGGCGATCGGCGAGGGCACCTCAATAAAGGCGACGCCAAGCGCATCCAGCAGGCGTGCGATCTGCAGGCGCTGCTCAAGGGTGAAGAAAGCACCGACGAACTGCTCCCCTTCGCGCAGCGTCGAGTCGAGGATAGCGAGCGTTCTCATAATACCGTTTCTCCCTGTTGGGCCAGCAGGACCGCGCTCAGCACGTCGATGCCGGCGCTGTACTCGGCGATGCGGATATGCTCCTGCGGTGTGTGGTCGAGGCGCGCATCGCCGGGTCCATAGGCGACGATGTTCTGTCCCCAGTGTGGGCCTACGACGTTCATGTCAGACGTTCCCGTCTTATATTTAAAGGTTGGCTGCACCCCTCTCGCGCGCAGGGCGGCGATGAAGGCGCGCGCCAGCGGAGTTGTGCGCGTCGATTGGAAGGCGGCCTCCTCGCCTGAGAAGCTCAGTTGGGCGTCAGCTTCGCCGGCCCACTGCTCCAGTTGCGCGCGCAGGCCCGCGATACCGTAGTTGGGCGGCAGACGATAGCCGATGATCAGCCGTGTGCGATCCTCCAGGCCGTCGTGCTCGTTGTTGATCGTGCGCAGGGACGGCTGCAAGGCGGCAAAGGCCGAGTTGGGGGCAAAGCGCTGATTCCATTCCTCGGCGGAACGGCGGACGCGCTCCCAGAAGGCCGTCGCGACCTCGCTGCTACTCTGCAAAGGACCAGCACTATGACCCGATGAGCGCGTCGCTACACATTCCACCAGCAGGCGACCCTTGTAGCCGATCGTCACGGCGTCGCTGCCGCTCGGCTCACCGATAATGCAGGCCGAGGGTCGATAGCGCTCCACCACAGCGCGCGCGCCACGCGAGGTTGCGGCCTCCTCTTCGACGGCTCCGACGATAACCACGGGACGTTGTAGCGTGGCCCGCACGCGAGCCGTGGCGCATATAAACGCCGCCAGCGGCCCCTTGGCATCGACCGCGCCGCGCCCGTACAGCAGACCATCTTCGACGCGGACGGGTACGTCTCCACGCACTGTATCCATGTGGCCCAGGAGGACGATCGGCTGGGCGTCGAGCGTCTCGTGGCTGCTCGCCACAAAGTTCCCAGCCTCGTCAACGTAGGCATGCAGCCCCATCCGTTGAGCCTGTTCAACCAGGAAACGTGCCAGCGCGCCCTCCTCGCCCGAATAGCTGTTAATGCGCAACATGTTGTAGAGTAGAGCGACCTCCTCTGTCGGAACCGGACTTATCCTGTCCGGTGCTTCATTGCCATCCGTGGGCCTGCGATCCGGTGCCACGGAGGTCGCAGCAGGTCGCGCCGATGCATCAGTCTCCGTCCCGCCAGCGTCCACCGACACGCGGGATGACGAAGCGCCACGTGTCCCACCGCCAGGTGTTGTCAGGACCTCCGCCACGACGGCGAGCACGCGCTCCACTTGCTCATCTGTGATGACCAGGGGCGGCAGGAGGCGCAGCACGTTGGGGCCTGCCGGGAGGGCAAGGATGCCGCGCTCACATAACGCTTCGAGATAGGGCTGCACGCGCCGCTTCAGTTCGATGCCGATCAGGAGGCCGCGTCCGCGCACCTCGCGCACAATGGGCAGATTCAATGCAAGCAGACGTTCGGTGATGTAAGCGCCCAGCCGGGCAGCGCGCTCCGGGAGAGCCTCGCGTTCGATAATATCGAGCGTGGCGAGCGCTGCGGCACAGGATAGAGGATTGCCGCCAAACGTCGTACCGTGGACGCCCTTCGTGATGCGTCCGCTCTCGACGACGCGCGGCCCCAGGCAGATCGCGCCCATCGGAACGCCGCCCGCCAGCGATTTCGCCAGGCAGAGGATATCGGGCTGCACATTATAATGGCGACAGGCGAAGAGCTGACCCGTGCGCCCAAATCCGGTCTGCACCTCGTCGATGATCAGCAGCGCGCCGCGTTCGTGACATAATCTCGCCAATCCTTGCACGTATTCTGCGGTCGCCACGTGCACCCCGCCCTCGCCCTGCACCAGCTCGATGATCACCGCCGCCGTTCCCTCGTTGATCGCCGCATCGGCTACCGCGAGATCGTTATAGCGCACATGGCTCACATCCGGGACCAGGGGCGCGAAGGGCTCGCGATAGTGCGGCTCCCAGGTTGCGGAGAGCGCGCCCATGCTGCGACCGTGGAAGGCGCGCAGCGTCGCTACGATCCCCGTGCGCCCGGTCGCCAGGCGTGCGAACTTGAACGCACCCTCGACCGCTTCAGTGCCACTGTTACATAGAAAGATATGCTCAAGCTCATCCGGCGTGATCCGTGCCAGTCGCTCAAGGAGGCGGGCGCGCACATCGTTGTAGACGATCTCGGGACAGGTGATCAGACGTCGGGCCTGCTCCGCAAGCGCATCCGCGATCTCGACGCGCCCGTGTCCGATATTGGCGACGCCGTGTCCCGCCATGCAGTCGATGTATTCGCGCCCCCCGGCGTCCCACAACGAAGCCCCGCTACCACGCACGATAACGACCGGACGTTTGCTATACACACCGCTCGTGTAGGTGTTCTCCAGGTCTATAGTCGAAGTCATCGTCGTCGTCATACCCTGCTCCCTCCTGCCAGCGCGTGGACGGGCGCCTCAATGGTTGTTCCCGCGCCATTCAGAACGTCCTGCAACGAGGCGCTACCGATGCAGACGCGCGGCACACCACCGCGCAGGGCCTCTTGAGCGCCCAGGAGCTTCTTGCGCATCCGTCCCTGCGCGTAGTGCATGTACTCTTCGAGGCGATGGGCGGAGAAGCTGCGAATAAGCGTATTGGCGTCCGCCGGATCTGCCAGCAGGCCGGGCACGTTGGTTATGATCGCAAGCACGTCGGCATGTAAGGAAGCGGCAACGGCGGCGGCGGCGCGGTCGCCATCGACGTTCAGACGCTCGCCCTCGTAACCCAGGGCCAGCGGAGCGATCACAGGTGTGAAACCGGCGCTGAGCAACTGTTGTAGCAGCGCGCCGTTGACCTGCTCGATCTGCCCGGTATAGTCGTCACGCAGGATTTGCACGCGTCCACCGGGGAGCTGAGCGCGCACCACCGCCTTGCGCCTGGCGACCAGCAAACGTCCATCGACACCAGCCAGGCCCAGCGCGTTCACCCCCTGCTGCTGCAAGAGGGCCACCAGTTCTGTATTGATCTGGCCCGCAACCGCCATTGCAAAGATGCGCAGTGTCTCAGCGTCGGTATAGCGGCTGGTCATGCCGCCGGGGGAGGTGATCATGCGGGCCTCGTGGCCCAGTTGCTGCGAGAGCGTGTTGGTGAGATCAGAGCCGCCATGTACCAGGACCACGCGCTGCCCATCAGCAACGTAGCGAGCAACATCAGAGAGAATATGTGAAGTAGCAACGCCGGACGCGCCACCGATTTTAACGACAATTATGTTCATAACATGCTCCATTCTCTACACCGGGTGTAGGCCGGGAAAGGTCAGGCCGAGCGTCTCATCCCAGCCACACATACTGTTAAGCGCCTGCACCGCATTGCCAGCCGCGCCCTTCATAAGATTGTCCAGCGCCGCCATCACGACCACGCGCCGCTGCTCGGGGTCGTACTCGAAACCGATATCGCAGTAGTTGCTGCCCGCCAGGATCTTGGGCTCGGGATAGCGATAGACACCGCTGCGCTCCTTGACCAGGCGGATAAAGGGTTCGTGCTGGTACGCCGCGCGATAGATGCGCCACAGCGCCCGCTCGTCCAACGGCTTATTCCTTTCAGACGCATGAGCGGAGCTAGAAGCGGCAGCTTCGTTTGCGTCTGAATAAGGAGCTTCGTTGACAAAGGCATGTGCCGTCACCAGGACGCCGCGCACCAGCTCGACGGAGGTCGCGGAGAAGGCCATACTCTGCTCCAGTTCTCCATCCACCCCCGAGACACGTCCAAGCTCCTGCAGCAGTTCGGCGGTGTGACGGTGCCCCGTCGGCTGGAACGAGCGTACGGCCCCGCTGCGATCGGGATGGTGGCTACTCGCGCCCGGCATGGCCCCGGCAGCCGACGAGCCAACCTTGGCATCGACGACCAGCGGAATATTCCTATTGACCACGCCCGCCCGGTAGAGCGGCACCAGGCCGAGAATAGCAGCGGTCGCCATACAGCCGGTCCCGCTGACAAATGACGCTTCGGGCAGTTCCGCGCGATGCAGTTCAGGCAGGCCGTAGACAGCCTCGCGCAACAGGCCGGGCTCGCTATGGGCCTCGCCATACCAATGTTCGTAGAGCTCCGCCGAGCGCAGCCTGAAGTCAGCCGACAGGTCGATGACGCGCGGCGCGAGACCGCGATAGCGCTCAATCGCTTTAGCGGAGGCCCCGTGCGGCAGGCAGAGACAGAGAATGTCACATGATGTCAGATCGTCGGGATGACAAAAACGGATGGTGGTAAGCTTGCGTAGATTTGGATGCGCGCTATGCAGGTAGTGTCCCGCCTGGCTGCCCGATGCGACCTGCGTTAGCTCGACCTCTGGATGGAAGAGCAGGAGCCGTGCCAGTTCGCCCCCGGCATAACCGGACCCACCGACAATTGCTACACGTAATCGACTCATGGTAGCACCTCTTCTCGCACATGGCTAATGCATTTCCACTTGACATGATAGGTTTTCATGATATACTTTCTTCACTGGGGCGGCTGGAGTTCCTGTCGTTGCTTGACCCGCTTGAGGGGATTGAAACAGCACATAATCGAGCATCAGGTTGGGAATATCGACGCCCGTTGGTGCAATACTATTCCGAAACTCCATCGTCGCGTTGATCTCGTTAATCAGCAGGCCCTGTTCTGGATCTTCCAGCAGGTCGATCGCCAGGATGCCGCCGCCGACCGCCTGGGCCGCGCGCGCGCAGAGCTGTTCCAGTTCAGGCGTGACCGGGCAATTGCTGGCGACCGCGCCGCGCGCCGTATTCGTGACCCAGTGCTCGCTCGTACGATAGATGGCGCAGACCGTGCGCTCCCCGATCACAAAGGCGCGAATATCGCGCTGTGGCTTGCTGACATATTGCTGTATGTAGTGAATATGGTGTTGATAAGAGCCCAGCGTCTCCTGGTGTTCGAGCACCGCCTCAGCGGCGTCGCGATCGTTCACGCGTGCCAGCAGGCGGCCCCAGGAGCCTGTGACCGGTTTGAGCACCGCCGGATAGCCCAGCTTCTCGATGCCCTGGACCGCGCTGTCGGCGGCGAAGGCCAGCATCGTGCGAGGAACCGGAACGTGTGCGCGCAGCAAGGCCAGCGTCGTGAGCAGCTTATCGTTGCAGGTCGCCGTGGTCGCCGCCGAGTTGTGCACGGGAATGCCCCAGTGCTCCAGCACGTACATCACGGCCAGGGCGCGCGACTGGCTCAGGCTGCGGCAGAGCACGGCGTCATATTGCTGCCAGCGCTCATCCGGCTGCGCCAGGTCCAGCAGCAGCTCCTCATCGTCGATAATGTCGAAGGCCACAGCCCGCTGCCGTAGCGCCTCGACAAGCAACTTCTCTTCCACGCGTACACGCGATGCAAGAATAGCTAAGCGCATCCGTCGATCCTCTCTTCCTCGGGCTTATCAATCGCGCCCCTACTCGCCCCAGTCTTCCGCGACCTCGGGGGCAAGCGCCACTTCCGGCTGTTCCACGTTCAACACTTCGAGTTCCGCATTACAATCGGGGCAATAGATAATCTCGCCGACCAGGAGATTCTGCACCGGAACCTCGGCATCGCATTCCGGGCAATGTGCGGCATGTTGTACGACCATAATATTTCTCCTCTCTTGAGCCTTTGATAACAGGCAAACAAAAACGCCCTTCATCCTCCGCTATAGGGAAGGACGAAGAGCGATCAAGCTCTCGTGGTACCACCTTCATTCGTCGCCTTCAAGAGAAGACGACCTCGTTACGCCTGATTACGGGGGCTATACCGGCAAGGTCTACTCTCGCCTTACGACGATTTCTGCTTGCAGCATCAGGGTCTTTTTCACGGTCCGCGACATGCGGGCTTTCCACCAGCCGCCCGCTCTCTGTATGCGAACAGAGCCGTTACTCGTCCCATCAACGCATTTGTTGTATGCAATTATGAGTTCGATAGGAATGAAGGAGGCATAAAAAACGCCCTTCATCCTCTGCGCGAGGGAAGGACGAAAAGCGATATGTGCAGAACACACATGATTTTCGTGGTACCACCTTCATTCGTTGCCATCTCTCGATAGCAACCTCGTTGGGTAGGGGCGCGGCTGACAAGCCCGCCCGCTCCACGCGCCCGATCACGGGGGCCACCGGCAAGGTCTACTCTCGGTGAACGGGTGAGCGGGCTTGTCAACCGTGCCCCTACATCTGGGGAGCGGGTGCGCCGCGACGCCGGGGGTCCACCGATTTCTGCTTGCAGCATCAGGGTCTTTTTCGCAGGACGTTTGCTATGGGCTTTCCACCAGCCGCCCACTCTCTGGACGCAACAGAACCTGTTACTCTCCCATCAGAGCTTTTGCGTTATTTCTTTGATAGTTAAAAAGTAACACGTATTCCAAAGTATGTCAATGGTGCAATCTCACAAGGTGCGTATGGATTAGTGGAACAAATACACATGGGATGGTGTCCTTACTTGACCACCAGTGGGCGCATCATGTCGTGCTCTTCATGTTCCAGGATGTGGCAGTGCCACACGTACTCGTGCCCGCCAGTTCGCGGGCTGGCAGGAACGGTGAACGGCACCGTCGGCAGGTCGAAGCGCATGATCACGGTGGTCACCTCGCCGGGGTTCATGCGCACCGTCTCCTTCCACCCTCGCTCGGTCTTGCCTGGGCCACGCGCAGGACCGGTGTAACTGGGCGTGCCGTTGTAGGTGTCCACGTTGAACGGTTGGCGTCCCAGCACCTGGACATTGACCAGGTGGAAGTGGATCGGGTGGGTGTCCCCCGTCAGGTTGGCGATCTGCCAGACCTCGGTTGAGCCTGCCGCTGGCGTCTCGGTCGCAGGGTCTTCGTAAGCGCGCCCGAAGCCGCCATTCACCGGCAGGTTTGTCCCGAGCAACTGGATCAAGCGGCCGTATCCATCAAAGATCTCGTTGAGGGTCAGCTGCCGGACCGGCACGCCCGGCGGCAGATGCAGCACGCCCCTTTGGACCGCCGTGCCTGGCGGCACAAGGAACGGGGTGAGATCCGGCGTCAGATCGGTGTCTTCGGTGATATGCAGGGGCTCGTCCTTGCTGGTCGCGGGGACAACCTTGAACCGCAGGATCTGGCGGGTGTTCGGCCCGAAGCCGGGGGTCGTGGGGGTGGGATTCGGGGAGCCCGGGAAATAGTCGTTGATCGGGTCGCCCCCTGGGAACGGCGCCGGGGCGTCGTTGTAGAGGATGACCTTCTTCCCGGCGAACTTACTGAAGTCGACGAGGAGGTCCCAGCGCTCAGCCGGGCCGGTGATGAGGCTGCCGCCCAGGGAGACGGGATCGAACGGCTTGTTGGAGGGGACTTGCACCGGGTGGGGCAGGAAGCCACCCTCCGTCCCGAGCACGAAGAAGTCGGGGCCTGGCGCATTGGTGGGCTTCATCGTGTGGCGGTTGAGGGTGATGCCGTCCGGACTCCCATCATCCACATACAGTTGCAGGTTCAGGAACCGAGCCTGGCAAGCGTTGAGGACGCGCAGGCGATAGCGCCGGGCCTCGACGGTCGCCTCGGGATAGACCGTGCCATTAGCAAGCATCGTATCACCGAACATCTCGGGAATGATCGAAGGGTCGGGAGGCAGGCCCAGCGGGTGGTCTCCCACCTCCCAGCGGTCCGGCTCGTAGGTGTGCGGGTACCACAGGCTGCCTACCCCGCTGGGGCCGGGCCAGGTAGGGTCTTTAGTGGTGATGTCGGACCCGACGAAGATCTTGTCCTGGATGATGATGGGGATCTCGCGGCCCCCGTGCTCCACGAAGTCGGGCAGGCCCAGGTTGCGCAGGTTGGCCTCGAAGCTGTCGCGGATGAGGTAGGCACTGGCGATCCCTGCGTAGGCATTGAGCCGAGTGAGATCGTGGGCGTGGTCGTGGTACCAGACCAGCCGAGCGCTCTGGTTGTTGGGGTAGTAGTACTCCGCCTGGCCCGGCTGGAGGCCGGGGTTGAGCAGCTGGTAGATGTTGCCCGCTGCACTCGGGACACTCGGGCCGTACTGGCCATCCGGGGTAAACCAGCTGAACGGGCCACCGTCGCTGATCCAGGGGACGAACCCACCGTGCAGGTGGGTGGTAGTAGCGTTCTGGCGAAGCTTTGCATCAGGGAAGTTGGCGCTGGTGTCGACCGGCAGGATGTGCCTGGGCGGTAGCTTATTAGTAAACGTGATCTGGATCGGCACTCCGCGCTGCGCCACGATGATGCCGCCCAGGTGCCGCTGGAGTTGTGCTCCGCCACCCAATGCCACGGCCGGGTTGTAGCCCCACAGCGTCGTCTTGTCAAGGTCGGGGTGTAACTGATCCGTGAACTGCGCGATGGAGAGGGAGTAGTGGGTGACCCCCGTGACGGGAGCCGGGAAGGCATCGGGCGCCGCGACCGGAATCCCCCCAGGGCCGACGCCGCGCAAGGGCTGGGCGAACTTCTGCAGCCCCCTGCTCTGATAGAAAGCCAACGCTGACTTGGTATTGAAATACCAGGGTACGGCCAACGCTGCCCCTGCGGCCGCGCCTTTCAAAAAGTGCCGTCTGGTGATTGCTATCCACCTGGTCATAGTGTTTCCTCTTCTTACGATTGGCATCGTTGTGCCAGTATTTGGCCTGGTCGAGGATCGGCCTCGTCGTCTTGAGCATAGCAGGGGTGGACGCGAGTGCGGTGATGAAGCAATAAAGATATAGTTAAGAATATATCAATTTGGTTATGATTTCATCACTGTTTTACACAAGCAAGAACGCAGTGATACATGGGGATATAGTAAAAAGCAAGCGGTGTGGGATGATTACTCAGGGAGGATCGGTGATGAAGCTAGTTCTCAGGCCAGATCAGAAGGCACCCTCTTGAATGCTACTGCTCGCCAATTCTTCAGTTGCGTCGGATGGACTTCATACTCAGCGGCAATTTGTGCCAGCGTCTTCTCTTCTTCTAAAAGTTCCTGAACTATTCGCGCTTTGAAAGCGGCTGTATACCGTTTTCTCATCATGCTTGAGTATATCTTATCTCAGCCTCTTTCCGCCTTGGGCCATTATAAACAAAGGCGCAAATTAAGACTGCTTGACAGTGGTTTTTCAGCCACTACTGTCAAAACCACTGTCAGCTCGCCTGCACTATTCCGACAGCCCCCAGATAAAGCAAGGCCAGAAGCGTGTTGGTGTTTCGTAGTCAGCCAGAGAGTCTGGGTACTAGTGGAATAAATACACATGGGACGAAGCGAGAAATGGTTAAAAACACAGGAGGCGCAAATGGGGTAGCAGCCGTTCAAGATCCCACACGGCGGGGAACTCCCTGGAGCCATTGCTCGACCTGCCTCAGGAGGGCCGCTCGCTCTATTGGCTTCGCGAGATAGCCGTCGCAGCCTGCGTCAAGCGCCTTCTGCCGGTCTTCTTTCATGGTATAGGCCGTGAGCGCAACAACCGGGATCTGACAGGTAGCAGGGTCTGCCTTGAGCAGGCGTGTCAGTGCCAATCCATCCATTCCGGGAAGCTGAATGTCCATGAGGATGAGTTGTGGATGAATCTGGGCAATGAGCCGTTGAGCCTCCTCTGTGTTGACCGCCACGTGCACGTCGTACCCTTCATCTTTGAGTAAGACGGTGAGCAACTTCCGCCAGGCTGGATCGTCCTCCACGACCAGGATCGTCTGCCTGTCCGACACACGCTTCTGCGCGGTTGATCTGCCTCTTTTCCTGGTTTGCTTCGTCCTGCCTGGGAGCCTGGAAGAGTCGTGGTCGGTGGGAATGTCTGGATCGTCTGGATCAACACGTGGCTCTTTTCTCCCCTCAAAGACGCGTGGAAGCACGGCAAAGAAGGTGCTCCCCTGACCAGGCGTACTCTTTACCCCGACGTATCCTCCTTGCGCTTCAACCAGGTGCTTACTTAGCGCAAGACCCAGGCCCGTCCCTTGATACTGCTTCCCCATGCCTCCATCAAGCTGCTGGAACACCGCAAAGAGCCGTCCCAGGTCTTCCGGTCGAATGCCAATCCCCGTATCCTCAACCTCCAGACGAAACGTATCTGGATTCTCTGGCTTAATACGAATACTGATGGTTCCACCCTCGTCAGTAAATTTGATAGCATTTGAAAGATAATTGAGGAGAAGTTGTTTGAGTCGCGTCGGATCAAGTGTAACCGCGTTAAGAGAGGAGTCGAGTGCCGTCTCAATCCGGAGATGTTTCTTGTCGACGAGAGGACGTAGCAGCATCTGTACCTCTGCGATGAGCCTGGCAACGTCCACCGGCTCCGGCTGAAATGCTATCTGACCGGCTTCTACCTTTGAGAGGTCCAGAATATCGTTGACCAGTTGGAGCTGGTGCCTGGCACTGGCGAGAATATCCTCCAGATACTCCTTCTGTATCTCGGGGGCAATGACCCTTTCATGCAGCAGATCGGCGAACCCGATGATGCTCGTCAGCGGGGTCCTCAGTTCATGGGACATGTTCGCAAGGAACTGGCTCTTGAGTCGACTTTGCTCTTCCAGGCGCTTCTGTACGGTCATATCACGAATGGAGCCGATAACATGGAGTTCATGGTGAAGCGAGACCGGTTTGAGGCTGATATCTACGGGGAATTCAGTCGCGTCCTTGCGACGCCCGTAGAGGGAGAGTCCCGCACCCATAGGGCGAGGTTGTGGAGCAGAGGAAAAGTGCTCTCGATGGGCAATGTGGACCTCTCGCAGGCGTCGGGGAAGGAGAACCTCGATCTGTTGACTTACCAGTTCTGTAGAAGAATAACCAAAAAGTTCTTCCGCCTGCCTATTTATTCCCGTCACCATTCCAGCCCGATTGATGACAACCAGGGCATCAGGGGAAAGGTCAAAAAGCTGTTGCAACTCGGCAGGAGTGACCTGCGTAAGCAAAGAAGAGGTGCCGGTAGGAAGACCCTGCGACGGACCCGACATCGTTCATACTCCTTCCCAAAACATAGCTCAACACTATTTCGAGTACGCCAGATAGAAGAGGCAATACGAACATGCCCTTCTATTCTACTCTACACCGTAGGAACAAACATTGAAACAGGGCAACTGTTCAACTTCTCTTTGCGGGAAGGAACAGGTAACTTCTTCACCTCACGGCGTGGGTATAACGATGATTTGATAGGGAGACAGTTTTAAAACCCGACCATTGATTAGAATATCCAGAGAAAATCCTGATCGATTCACTAACATGGTCTTTGTTTTTGAGGCAAGGACGGTTACGCCTCCAGGCGTAACGGTCGCCTTATACAGAGGCGTACCTGGCCCAAAATAATCTTTCAGGGCTTTTATTCCCGCGAAGATGGGCGTGGGCTTGCCTTCATCGGTCATAGGCAGGATGGGAAAGCCAGGGTTTCCGGTCAGTCCCTCGCTGTCACCGCTTACGCCCCAGGGGAATGCATAGGCAGCACCGGCCTGTAGAGTTGCGATCATATCGCTAAGAAAAATCGCCGAGGCTCGCTTGACGTCCGATGTTCCATGACTTGTTCTTGGATACCATTCGGCCCAACCGATGGGAAGCGTGGCGCCGCCGTTTGGTTGCTTGCGCAGCCAGTTAACCCAAGCAGCGAAATAGGATGCATCGAACTCATGACTTACACGGAATGGCTCGGGACCGCCATCGATAACGATAAAATCAGCTCCGTGCTTATGGTTTAACCAGTAGGAATAAATCTCTTTCCCCTCTGAATTAATGGGATCGGCCCCCAGATACGGCCCGCCAATTTTGGCATCCGGGCGAACGGCTTTTACAGCATCATACACGGCATTATAGAGGTTCGTATAGCGTTCATAGTCCCATCGATTGCCAACACCCGGCGTCGCATCGGGATCAGTTCCCCACATGCCCTTGAACTCGTTCCATACCTGGAAATGTTTTACCTGCGGGTAGCGCTTCGCCACAGTTGCCGCCAGTTGTGCAAAATCTGCTACATGAGAAAGGGCGGGCGCGGTTTCAAGGTACTGCCAGTCATCTGAATATCCTTCAGGCCGCATCCATCCGGGCGCGCAACACAGCGAAATAAAGGGGATCGCATGCGTATCGGTCATGAGTTTTACGTACGAATCTAATGAATCCCAGTCATACCGGCCTGGCGACGGTTCGGGATTGTCGGTGCCCCAGCCCATCATAAAGACGTTTTGATAGACCATGGAGGACTGAAGCAATCGCCTGGCCGCCGTCGCAGCACTGCCCCCACTCAGTTCAATATCATTCTGGGTATGAGTGATGCCAGTTGAAAATTGACTGGTCATAAATGGTTTTGACAGGTCGATAGTAACCAGTGCCGTACCCATAATATAGCCCTGGTCCTCCTCTAAGTAATTTAGATAAGCGCCTGTTACAACAAATGTCAGCAAAGAAAAAAGCAATAAACGTCGCATTGGCAGGTGTCTCTCATGAAAATAGTATTCAATAGTTTTATAAGTGGCTTATACCATGCTTATAGACTTTTCGTCAATCACTCTTTGCCAATATCAGATTTAAATATCTCTAGATATATGCTATTATAAATACATTAACCTACCAGAAATAAAAGGGGGGAAAACTGGAAGGACTATGGCAGCTAAATGTGACAGAGTTCATCGACGAAACGATTAAGCGCACACTATACTCTTATTGACTAAGAAATTTCGATACGTCTAGATCTATGCAATAGATAGCCGACTTTCTTCGCTAAAGGACGTATTACTACTATGAAGTGCTACTCCTTCATACGAGAGTAGCACCCCATCGGGAGAAAGATTATGTCTGAGATGGAACCTTCGCACATCGCTTACAGGGACGATAAGCAGAATATAGAGGAGACAGACGAGCGCGTTAAAAACGAGCAGAGCGCGCGTACGTTCTTCGCACTGCTGAGTTTCCTGATGGCCATCATCTTTCTGGTGGTCTTCATCAATAATCCTCTGGACAATACTTCGCGCCTGCTCGTCCTCTGCGCGATTATCGCCTTTGGCATCATCGGTACAGTGCTCATGGACAAGAAACGCGGCGCCGTGCGCGCTGGCGACCCTGAGCCGGAAGACCTGGAGGAGGAGAGCCGAGAGGTGATGGATCAGGTTGAGGACGACGAGGACCGGGAAATAAATGCGCGTCGCTCGTTTGAGCGCCTGGTACAGGAGGCGCTCGACTCGATCCCCGAGGAGTTTCAGGAGAATCTACGGAACGTGGCAGTGATTGTGGAGGATGAGCCGGACGTAGAGGTGCTGACACGCGGCGAGGCCGGGGCGTGTTCGCTGCTCCTGGGCCTGTATCGTGGTGTGCCATTGACCGCACAGGGAAGCGCCACGATGCCTGAGCGCATTACGATTTATCGCCACACAATCGAGCAGTTCTGCCAGAAAGATCCTGAGCTCATGCGCAGGCAGGTGCGCCATACCGTGCTGCATGAGGTGGCGCATCACTTCGGCATGGGCCACGACGATATGCCGATCTGGATAAAATGAAGAGGCCGCGCGCTGAGTCGCCTTCCCCCGTAGCAACCCAACGCGTTCAAGCACACTGTACAGCCAGTCGGGTTCCGTCTACTCTGCACGGGCTCCTCCCATATACTGGCAGTGGCTGAGACTTGAAGTGGATAGAAGTATATAGAAGCGGTGATAGCCTGTTCAGTATATATTTTCTGCACTTCATCTCAGTCATTAGACAGACGTGTGGAGTGGAGATTTTTGGGGGATGATTTTCAAATATTGAGGTGCTGAAAAAGAAGAGAACTCCTCATCGGGCGCAACCTCGATTGGATAGCACCACTCGTCTCGCCTCCTTGACAGAGCGAGCCTGGGGTGGTAGCATTAATGACAGATTTTATTCTCTATTATCAGCTTTAAAGCAGGAAAACGATGGAAAGAGCACCACAAATCGCAGCCTACACAGCCGCATGAGCGACCACGCCGGGCTCATGCGGCAGGAAGTGGCACTTTTATGATGCTTTCGCTCGCTCTACGTTGAGCGACTGATATCCCACGTTGGCACTGGCATCTTCTCAGTCCTTTTCCTCCGTCAACTCTCTTCTCATGGCGTGTGTCGCCGGGCTTCTCGTTGCTTGCTTGTCCTGCGCACCCTGTGCTTCCCGTCACATTCATGCGCGAGAGTTTGCCCATCAGACAGGCCGCGCCCCATCTTGCCTGAACAGGCGCGCTCATCAACATGTTAACTGTTTTATTCATGCTCGGGAGGCACTTAGAGGTATATATGCTACAAGTTAATCATATAAAATTATCGTATGGTCCGCGCCTCATCCTGGACGATATCTCGTTCACGGTGGCGGCGGGCGAGAAGGCCGGCCTGATCGGAGTGAATGGAGCCGGGAAGAGTTCGTTGCTCAAGATCATCGCACACCTGCAGGAGGCCGACGGGGGAACGGCAATTCTTCCGCGCACCTACGGCTACCTGTCACAGGATGTCGCCCACGAGACGCCGATCTCCGAAGGGAGCACTGTGCGCGACTTCATCTTCAGTAGTACAGGACTCGATACGGCTATTCGCAGGTACGAACAGCTCTCACTGGAGGTCGCGGAGGCCACCAACGACAGCCTGTCCACGCTGTTGGAGCATTTCGAGCAGGCACAGAACGCGCTTGAACGATTGGGATACTACGACGCAGACGCACGCTCCGAACAGCTTATCAGCGGCCTGAACATTGGCGGCGTCACGCTAGACCGCACCGTGAGCACGCTCAGCGGAGGCCAGAAGACAAAGCTCGCTCTGGTCCGCCTGCTCTTCCAGGCACCGGAACTATTGCTATTGGACGAACCGACGAACTTCCTGGATGTGGAGGCAACGAGCTGGCTGATGGAGTTCCTGGAGAGCTACAAGGGCGCGCTCCTGATCATCTCGCACGACCTTGACCTGCTCGACCGCAGCATCAACAAGGTGCTGCGGCTGAACGAGTTCACGCACAAGCTGGAAGAGTATCGCGGCACCTACTCGAACTACCTGCTGGCGACGGGCGATGCACTTGCACTGATGGAGCGCACGAAACAGCAGCAGGAACGTGAGATCAAGCGCCTGCGCCAGACCTCGCAGAAGCTGCGCGGCTATGGCGCGACGCGTGTGAAACAGCGTATCGCGATGGATAAGCGCATCGAGGCTCTAGAGAGCAGCAAGCCGCAGTTGCCACAGAACAGCCGGCGCATCAAGATCGACTTTCCGGTACGTCAGACGAGCAGCCTGCAAGTCGTACGCGCAGGCGCTCTCAGCAAGCGCTACGGCATGAAAGAGATCTTCCGTAATATCAGCTTCGAGATCGAGCGTGGACAGCGCCTGGTCGTCGTGGGACTGAACGGGGCCGGCAAGACGACACTTCTGCGCACACTGCTCGGTACCACGCCTTTGAATGGTGGCAAGGTGACAATGGGCGATCGCGTGCGCGTGGGCTACTATGCGCAGGAAAACGAGGGTCTTGATTACGACAACACAGTGCTTAACGAAGCGACGGCGGTTCTGCCGGCGGACGCGAAGCGCGTGCGCGGCGTGCTTGGACGTTTCCTGTTCACAGGCGATCGCGTCTTCCAGCAGATAGGCACGCTCAGCGGGGGCGAGAAGACGCGCCTGGCGCTGGCGAAGATGGTGCTGGACGGTCCCAACCTGCTGGTCCTCGACGAGCCTACGACGCACCTGGACGTGCTCTCACGCGGCATCATCGGCGAGGCGCTTGGCAACTACAACGGCACGATCATCGCCGTTACCCACGACGTCGAGTTTGTGCGCAACCTCAGACCCGACACACTGCTGCTCATGCCGGAGGGACGCGTGCTGCTCTACGACACGAAGTACGACGATTTGTTGCAGCGGGCGTAGACATGTGTTTCGGGACACCACCCGGCAGGGGCCTGTCTTGCGCAGGCCCTGCGACCCTCCCCGAATCTCCTCGGCATATTGACGGCGTGGCTCGCAGGGCCTGCGCAAGGTAGGTCCCTACGAGAATTACGAAAATTTAACATTCAATACTGCCAAAAAGCTTCTCCCTGCCGTTGTTTATTGCAGTATCCTCAAACGGATCGATGGAATGGGGAAACGTCAGATGGCTTGCCATCGGGCGGCATGCCGCCCGATGGCCCTCATTCTAACCGAACGAATCCGAACATGTCAAGTGGTTTTACAATGGGAGATACTTTCTATGCTCACCTGCACGAAAAAATAATAAAAGGAGTAGTCATGCTTCGTAGATTATGTAATCGGAAAGTGGCCCTTATTTCCCTGCTTCTCCTCGCGCTCAGCTTCTTTCTCACCGCCTACACCTTCGCACCCGGCGATTCAACTTCGGCCAGCCAGGCGTTTCTAGACAACTACGCACGGCGCCATCACACGCCAACGCCCACACGTAAGAAGTCGCCGGTTTCTACCTCGCCGACAACAATTTCCACCACGCCCACAGGCACAACAACGCCGCTCGCACAGAGCGGCCTGCAACTGTTTGTAGAGCCGACGGCGGGCGAACAGGTCATTCTTAACGCAATCAATAACGCGCAGCAATCGGTCTGGCTAGAGACCTATCTGCTGACCGACACAAACATCATCAATGCGCTTGAAAAAGCTGCCGGCAGAATTCAGGTGCGCGTGATGCTGGAGCCGAATCCGGTCGGTGGTGGCTCGCCGCAATCCACGCTCGACGCCTTGAAGGCCGCCGGGGCCAGCACGGAGGATACGAGCCCGTCCTTCACCCTGACACACGAGAAGGGTATGATCGTCGATGGCAAGACAGCGTTCATTATGACCTGCAACTTCACCTATTCGACGCTCAACGGCAAGAACCGCGAGTACGGCATCATCGATACCAATACGCCGGACGTACAGAACGTCATCGATATCTTCAATGCCGATTGGAACCGCACAGCCATTCAGCCGAGCGATCCCGGCCTGGTTGTCAGCCCGACGAACTCGCGCACCGATCTGACGGCGTTCATCAATAGCGCGCAGAGCTCGCTGCTCATCGAGGCGGAGGAGATGCAGGATAGCGGCATCGAGCAGGCCATCGTCAGCGCGGCCCAGCGCGGGGTAAAGGTCCAGGTGATCCTGCCCTCGTCGTCGACAGATTCAAACGCGCCCGGCATAGGAACCATCAAGGCTGGCGGTGCGCTGGTCGAGGAGGATGCGCAATTGTATATGCACGCTAAGATGATGGTCGCCGATGGCAGTTCGGCCTTCGTGGGCTCCGAGAATATCTCTAGCAATTCCCTGGATAATAACCGCGAACTGGGCCTCATTTTCTCGGATCAGTCGATCATCGCGACGCTGCAAACGACCTTTCAGCAGGATTGGAGCGTGTCGCAGGCAGCCGTTCAGCCAGGCGGGAGATAATGTAGGGGAATGTCTTCAGCCCGCTCCACAGGCGGCTTGGCAGCAAACATTCCCTTTATTCCCTTACATTACACCTCCCAATAGAGTATCCAGGGAATAACTATGGACATGATGCTCAACCACCGACCCGCCACCCATCAGGTCCGCATCTGACACGATGGCCCCATACATCGGCCCTCGCCACTGAGGTAGGGGCGCGATTTATAAGCCCGTGTCGCTCCCCAGGCCGATCTACGGGCTTATAAATCGCGCCCCTATCCCAACATTACCGGACGACACACAGGCGTTTTCAACTTCATGGCAGCAACAAACGTAGATCAGATATGTTCTATAAATGTCTCTATTGAACAGAGATAGCGCTGCATTTAGAAGGAGAGTGTCGCGGTGACGACATATGATAGCAACACGCAGCTCAGCATTGCGCAATTGCTCGACCCTGAGAACCTGGCGAACCCTTATCCCCTGTACGCCCGCTTGCGCGAGCAGGACCCCGTTATGTGGGACGAAAGGACGACCGCCTGGGTGCTGACGCGCCATAGCGATGTCTACACGGTGCTGCGCGATCCACGCTTCTCCGCCGCACGTATGTCGATCGGCACGGAATGGATTCCTGGAGAGTTGCAGGCGAAACTGGTGCCACCCGTGCGCGCCGTGATGCGCCAGATCCTGTTCCTGGACCCGCCGGACCATACGCGGCTGCGTGGGCTGGTCTCCAAAGCTTTTACGCCGCGCGTTGTGGAGTCTCTGCGCCCGCGTATACAGGCGCTCGTCGATGATCTCCTGGACAGGGTTCAGGCGGACGGACGCACCAATTTCGTCCAGGATTTCGCCTACCCGCTACCAGCGATTGTGATCGCGGAGATGCTGGGCGTTCCAGCGGAGGACCGGGCCCTGTTCATCAAGTGGACCGGCGATTTTGCCCGCCTCCTCGACGGCTTCGACATGAGCTTTGAGGGCGTGATTCAGGCGCTATCGGGCGTCTCCGAGTTTATGGACTACTTCCGCGCAGTCGTCAGGCAGCGCCGCACTGCGCCACACGACGATCTGCTGCAGGCGATGATCGCCGCCGAAGAGCGGGGCGATAAGCTTAACGAGGAGGAGCTGCTCGGCAATTGCGTCCTTTTGCTCGCGGCGGGTCATGGGACGACGACTCATCTGCTCACCAACGGCATGCTGGCGCTACTGCGCAATCCAGAGCAACTTGAGCTATGGCAGGGGCATCCAGAGCTGGCCTCATCCGCCGTCGTGGAGCTCCTGCGCTACGATAGTCCCGTTCAATTGACCTCGCGCCACCCGAAAGAAGATCTGCAGATCGACGGCAAACAGATCAGCGAGGGGCAGGAGGTTCTGCTCAGCCTGGGCGCCGCCAATCACGATCCCGCGCTCTTCTCCGCGCCGGACCAGCTCATCTTGCAGCGTCCCGAGGGCCGGCATATGTCATTCGGGCAGGGCGTCCACTTCTGCCTGGGCGCTCCGCTCGCGCGCCTGGAGACCGAGATCGCTTTCAACACGCTCCTGCGCCGCCTGCAGGCGCCTCGCGTGGCTACAGAGGACCTGGAATGGATGCCAAGCCTCGTCTTTCGCGGATTGAGAGAGCTGACGTTGGTTTTTGCGTAAATGATGACCCAATCAGCACCATAACGAATATGAAAATCTTCGTGTAGGGGCGCGATTTATAAGCCCGCGCGTCGGCCTGGGGAGCACGGGCGGGCTTATAAATCGCGCCCCTACACCATTACAAAAAAAGAGGCTATCAGTGAAAATGTACTAGCAAAAACACTGTTATTATGATCAGCACAAGTAATATCAGAGGTAAGACAATTACAATACCTCGCCTGCGAGAACGCAATGGTGGAGTTGATTGCACATATGACCCCTGCGGCATCTCTGGCATTGGCGGCGCTGGCATCTCTGGCATCGATGCCCCTGACGGCAATGATCCCGTTGAGGTAAACGGGTTCGGTGATGGGTATGCCACCGGAGTCCCTATATATGGCATTGGTGCTTCCGGGTATGAATACTTATACTTTGTTTCGGATGGATCAGACTCAGTTGAGGAAGGCCAAGACCCTATTACAGGCATGTCTGGTCCTGGTACACCGGAGGGCTGAGCAGGCATTGGCGGCGCTGGCGCTGCTGATAAGGAAGGCGAATACGGAGATCTATTCTCAACCTTCCACGCATCAGGGTCATTCAACTTAATCGATGAACGTTTTGCTAGTAGATGAAGCTGCCCACGCGTAGCCAGGAATCGAGCTTGCTTTTCATCTAAAGCAATAGCACGGTTCAGATCGGCCAGCGCTTCTTCATAGCGTCCCAGACTATAGTAAGCCTCACCTCGATTGATAACAGACCAGATATCCTTTCCGTCCAGGGCAATCGCACGACTCAAGTCGGTTAAAGCCTCCTCATACCGTCCCATTCGTCGATAGATCTCCCCACGGATCGCAATAGCCCAGGTCTCCTTCTCATCAAGCGTAAGGGCACGGTTCAGATCGTCCAGGGCATCCTGGTAACGCCCCATGCGCCGATACGTCTCCCCACGGATCGCAATAACCCAGGCGTTCTTCTCATCCAGGTCGACGGCTCTGTCCAGGTCTGCCAGTGCCTCCTGGTACTGTCCCATACGTCGATACGTCTCCCCACGAATCGCGATGGCCCATACATCCTTCTCATCAAGTGCAATTGCATGACCCAGATCGGCTAGAGCGTCCTGATAACGGCTCATCAATACATATGTAACGCTTCGTCTGGTAATAGCACGTACATCATCAGGAATATACCCTAAAGCTTTGTCGAAATCGCGCAGGGCGTCCTCCCACTTCCCATTCAAACGATAACATTCGCCACGATAGGTAAATGCATATCCCTTTGCTTCATCAGATAACCCGGTCACATTACAAAGACGGTCAAACATCTCCAGGCCAGCCAGTAAGTTTTTCTCTCTGATGGACTGCAATTGCTGATAGAATAGCAGCACAAAAGCATGCTGTTCAGCAGAGAGTTCACCCTGCACGTCACTCATATTGAGCATTTCTGTAAGTTCAGTAGCGAAGGAACGGCGTTTTCGTATAGAGATAACGAAGAGGCTCATCACATTCGCCCAGTGTTGTACTGAATCCGCGACAAGAAAATGGTAGCTATGGGCAAGCGTATTCTTACGCCACTCCTCATTAAACCAGCGTTCTGCATCCGTGCAACCCAGCTCTTGCAGTCTGTTAGTATAGAAAGCGGCCAGGGCTGAATGAAGCCTTCGATAGGATTGAGGACTTTTCTGCCGCTGGTAATACAGCATCATGCTGCGTACTACATCGTGATAGCGCCATCCATCAGAGGTCTGGTGCACGAAAGGCATCGTCAGTAACCAATCAAAAGCCGATTGCGCGTCGGTGATATGATCCTGATTCTCCAACATAAACTTGAGAATATCTGCATTAAAGGTGCGCGGCATTGCGCCCAACAAAGCGACTTGACGCAGCGTAGGCTCGGTGATCCAACGCAAGAAACGTTCAACAATATTATGTGCTGGAAGTGAAGCATCGGGTTCGTCAGCTTCTGGAGCGGCCAGCCAGCTCATGATCACAGGCAAGCGACCCGAACATTCCAGGATCTCTATACGCCGCTTCACGTTTTTAATGCCACAGATATCCAGAAAGGCTTCGGCTTCCTGTTCTGTGAACACATCCAGCCGAACCACCGTAGTCACATTACGCAAGGCATCCCATTTAGCGCCTGGTAGATCCCGGCCTGCGATAGCAATACGAATGTTCAAAGAAGGTTTATATTCACGCAAACGTAGCAGCCAATCTTGCAATTCTTGCCGCGTCACTTCAAAATTCTCAAAACAAAGCAGTACTTTACGCTTTTCTGTGCATTCATTCAATTCGCTGAAAAAGAGCGCAGTCAGGATAGGAACAGGGTCCTTGATAAGGGAGATATCATCTTTGTTCGTCAATTTCTTTGCCAGGTAAGAGGTCCATTCGCTAGCTTGCGTTTCAAGCACATCCTGTGGAACAATTTCGAGTCCTTTTCGCACACCGGGCACCATATCACCGACGGCGAATGTGGCACGCACCAGGGTTCGCCCCAGCATAGAAGCCAGGCCCTGCGGAGCTTCGGGGTCGCTTTCTATCTCATTCATCTTCTGCCGATACGTCTTATAACGCTCGTTAAAACGTTTTAAAGGCATGTCTTGCTCTGCCAACTGACGAGCAAAGCGTCCCAATACTGATGGCACGTCGCGTTCTTGCTCATCACAATCGGCTATCAGAAAATTGCTGTCTCTGGCAACTTCTTTATAGCGGTTGAGAAGCGTGCTTTTTCCTACACCGCCCTGACCAGTGACATAAAATATCAGATAGTTGGGCTTACTAAGGCTAATTTGTCGACGAAATACATCCAGTTCCTGTTCCCTGCCTATAAAGCGCTTCGCTTCCATCTCATCGATGATTTCGTCCCAATCCCCTGTAGGTGTCATAATATATCTCCATATAGAAGATCGCTGATACCCAACTATAGCATAGATTAGATTATTGGAACAAGTAGTATACCGAATGCAGATATGCACGTACTATCGACATCTTGATTTTCCATGTCGCCCGTTATCCGAATGGCATCGCCAGCCTTTCAAATTGGGGAAGTTTAGCAGCGCCCTCGTTGTTATCATACATAGAGCAAGCGAAAGTTCAGAAAAGCCCTTGACTTTTCCCCTCGCCTCATGTACCCTATATCTATTAAACACCAACAGGAGAAAACAACAGTGATAGTAGTCTTCAATTAGCCTTATACCTGCCTGCTAGCGGATTGCAAACTGGCTCAGCCACGACGCCCCGTCGATTCGGAGTGCCCTGCGCTTATGGTATAATGGTTTTGAAGACTTTTTTATTGCTGTTGAATGTGAGCAACAATTCCCCTGCTCTTGCACCACTTCAACGCGCCGCTTCAAGACCCGTCCCTACCACATCCGTCCTTCGCTTGCACTGGAGCAGGTTACAACCATCAATTAAAGCACTGCGCTCCCCGGCGATTAACCACTCGGGTCTCACCGGTTGGGAGCTATACATAAAAGATGAAGGAGTTTCTATGGCGGACTATTCATTGAACGCTAATACTACAGAAAATATACATGACGACAGGCCGTTGAGTGGCCTGCTCTCCAGCGCGCCGGAGCGGGCAATTCTGGTGAGCGTCGATATGCCCGGCATCGATTGGCCCGTCCAGGAGTCGCTGGACGAGCTGGAGCAGTTGGCGACGACGGCGGGCATCCAGTGCATGGACCGTATGACGCAGAACCTGGCGAAGGCTCACCCGGCTACACTGCTCGGTTCGGGCAAAGTGAAGGAGCTCGGTGAGCTCGCGCGCTTCCACAACTGTGACGCGGTGATCTTCGATCTTGAGCTGACGCCGGGACAGCACCGCAACCTGGAACGCGAACTGGAGATGCAGGTGCTCGACCGCACGGCACTGATCCTCATCATTTTCGGACAGCGCGCACGTACGCGCGAGGGTCGTCTGCAGGTCGAGCTAGCGCAGGTCGAGTACGATCTGCCCCGTATCGCGCGGCAATGGTCGCACCTCTCGCGCCAGCGTGGCAGCACGCAGCAGCGTGGCGAAGGTGAGAAACAGATCGAGGTCGACCGCCGCATGCTGCGGCGGCAGAAGGATCACCTTGAGGAGGATCTGGAACTGGTCCGCGAGCAGCGCCAGCGTCACCGCGAACGGCGCCAGCACGCCGGTCCGCCCGTCATAGCACTGGTCGGCTATACCAACGCCGGCAAATCGACACTGCTCAACCGGCTCGCCAACGGCCCTCACACACAGGCCGAGAACAAGCTGTTCGCGACGCTCGATCCCACGACGCGGCGTGTGCGACTGGCGGGTGGGCAGGAGGTTCTGCTCACCGATACCGTCGGCTTCATCCAGCGCCTCCCCACGGTCCTGGTCGCGGCGTTCCGCGCCACGCTGGAGGAGGTCGCGGAGGCCGATCTGCTGATCCACGTCGTCGATGCCTCGCATTCAAACGTTCATCACCAGATCCAGGCCGTCGAGCAGGTTCTGGAGGAGATTGGCGCAGGCGGTTTGCCCACCATAGTGGCGCTGAACAAGATAGATCTCTTGCCCGCCACTATGCCGTTGCAGTTGCAGGGCCTCTCGTCCACGCTACCGGGTGTGCAGATCTCGGCGGCCCAGGGTACGGGGCTCGACGACCTGCTGCGCCGCATCGGCGAGACGCTCACCGCGCAGTTCGTGGCGCTCGATGTGCTCATTCCCTACGATCGGGGTGAGCTGGTCGCGCAGTTCCATCAGTTCGGCGTAATCGAGAGCGAGGAGTACGAAGAGAACGGCACACACCTGCGCGGCTATATGCCGTCGAATCATAGTGGGCCGTTTGTCGCGCTTCAGAGAGTGTCGCTGAAGGTTGCACGCGCGCAGTAGTCGGAGCAGATGTGACGGCGGTCAACAATGTTCCACCAGCGCGGCTATCTGGAAAAAGGTCCCCTATAGCGCCAAACAATGGAGATGATAGTACTATATGAAGCACCATTCACCTTCTCTAAAGAAGAAAAGTCCGGGGCCGCGTGTCGTCAAAATCTACACGGAAAACAATGATTTTCAGTACGTTGAGACCTTGCGCCGGAAGCGCGAGAAGCGCCAGCACCAGCGCGAGTTCTTCGTCGAGGGCGTTCGCCCCATCAACCAGGCGCTCAAATACGGATGGAGCATCAACGCCTTTGTGTACGCGCGGGAAAGAGCGCTCTCCGACTGGGCGAAAAATATCCTCGCACAATCCCAGGCGCAGACGCATTTTGAGGTCCCACCAGTATTATTAGAGAAGCTGAGCAATAAAAGCGAGCCGTCGGAGTTGCTGGCGCTGGTAGCGATGCCCGACGATGATCTGGCGCGCATCCCGCTTAGAGAGAACATGCTCGTCGTCGTCTTCGATCGCCCCTCCAGCCCTGGCAACCTGGGCACCATCATTCGCTCGTGCGATGCGCTGCGCGTCGATGGCTTGATCATCACCGGGCACTCCGTCGACCTCTACGATCCCGAGACCATCAGTGCCACGACAGGCTCGTTTTTCGCCCTGCCAGCGGTGCGCCTCGCCTCCTATCGGGACCTGCTCCCCTGGCTCGACGTGGTCCAGCGGCAGATCGGTCCCGTGCAGATCGTGGGCAGCGACGAGAAGGGCGCACACGAGATCGCTGCGCAAGATTTTACACAGCCAACGCTACTCGTCGTAGGCAACGAGACATGGGGCATGAGCGCCGGATACCGCGAGCTCTGCGACGTTATCGTCAACATACCGATCGCCGGATCGGCTTCGTCGCTGAACGTGGCGTGCGCCACGTCGATCCTGCTGTACGAGGTAGATCGGCAACGGAGAATTTCGCAAGCATGAGCTACAAAAATACCGTAAAAAAACTTTTCTATGTCACTACCTCACACAATTCTTCCCACTCTCCTGGTCATTTCCGAAAAAGCCTTGACAAGGGGCGCTCTCTGACTCTATAGTAAAAAGAGTTAGTCATCTTTGTTGATCGACTAAATCAACTTCAAATCACATGGCGTTTTCACGCGTCGCGCAGGGTTTCGACGGCCACAAACTCCTGATAGGGCGGTCGAGGTCCGGGTAGTAGAACCAGAGGAGATGCGATTATGTCACTCGAGCGAGACGAAATCATTAATAACCTCGCGCACCTGGGACCGGGTGAGGGAAGCAAGGTGGAGCGCATCAAGATCACAAGCGATTATCTGCGTGGTCAGATCGCGGAGGAGCTGCAGCAGGAGACCCCCCGCTTCTCCGAAGATCAGATCCAGCTTATCAAGTTTCACGGTATTTATCAGCAGGAGGATCGCGACTCCCGCCAGACCCGCAAGGCTGAGCATGTAGAGAAGGCGTACCAGTTTATGGTCCGCTCGCGCATCCCCGGCGGAGCCCTGACCGCCGAGCAGTACCTGGTCCAGGATGACCTGGCCGGACGCTATGCGAATGGAACCCTGCGCATTACGACGCGCCAGGGCTTTCAGTTGCACGGCATCCTGAAGGGCGAACTGCACGCAACCATACACAGTATCAATGAGTCGCTCCTCTCTACACAGTCTGCCTGTGGCGATGTAAACCGCAACGTCATGGCCTGCCCCGCACCGATCGCCAGCCGCGCCCAGGCAAGGGTACAGGAGATCGCGCACGAGATCGCGATGCATCTCGCGCCACATAGCAAGGCCTATCACGAGATCTGGATCGATGGCGAAAAGGTCCATACGGTGGAGGATGAAGAGGTCGTCGAGCCGATCTACGGTCCAACCTACCTGCCACGCAAGTTCAAGATCGGCGTGGCCTTCCCCGGCGATAACTGCGTGGATATCTATACGCAAGATATCGGCCTGGTGCCTATCCTCGATGGCGAGGAGCTGCGCGGCTTTACGCTGCTCATCGGCGGCGGCATGGGCACGACGCACGGCAAGAGTGAGACCCATCCACGCCTGGGAACACCCCTCTGCGATACGACGGTCGATGAGATCATTCAGGTGGTGGAGACGATTGTGACCGTGCAGCGCGACTACGGCGATCGCAAGAATCGCAAGCACGCGCGCATGAAGTATGTAGTTGAGGAGAACGGTATCGAGTGGTTCCGCGCACAGGTGGAGGAACGCCTGGGTCGCAAGTTGCAGGATCCCAGCCCGGTCGTTTTGCATGATGTTGACGATCACCTGGGCTGGCACCAGCAGGCCGATGGTCGCTGGTTCCTCGGTCTATACGTCGAGAATGGACGCATCAAGGATAGCGAGCAAATACGTATGCGCACAGGACTGCGCGCCGTCATCGACGAGTTCAAGCCTGGCATTCGTCTGACCGGGCAGCAGAATATTCTCCTGACCGATGTAGATGAGGTACGGAAGGAAGCGCTCGCAGCAAAACTACACGCATATGGCATTCCTACCGATCCCCAGGCAGCCGGAACCCGCCGTTTCGCGATGGCCTGCCCGGCGCTCCCAACCTGTGGGCTGGCGCTGGCCGAGGCCGAACGCGCACTCCCCTCGCTGGTACAGCAGATCGAGGCCGACCTGCAGAGCCTCTCGCTGGCAGGAGAACCGCTCAGCATACGTATGACCGGCTGCCCCAACGGCTGTGCGCGACCCTTTATGGGCGACATCGGTATCGTTGGGCGCACGAAGGATGTCTACAATATCTACGTCGGCGGCGACTGGGCCAACACGCGCATGAACACGCTCTACGCCCCCTCTGTACGCATCGACAATGTGGTCGCTACCCTCCATCCGCTGCTGGCGCTATGGCGCGCCGAACGCCTGGCACAGGAGACGTTCGGCGATTTCTGTCACCGCCTGGGCGTCGAACAACTGCACGACCGCGTGGGAAGTATGAACGGCACTGGAAAGAGCGCGAAGACGGCGGAGCTAACAACACATGCCGACTGACCGCTCCGAAGTCTCATAGTATAGTAAGGAAGAGCACAGATGCCCAGATATTATCCCATTATGCTCGACGTACGCGGGCGACCGGCACTCGTTATCGGAGGCGACGGCGTGGCGGCTGAGAAGGCGGCGGCCCTGTGTGCTAGCGGCGCGCAGGTCACGGTGATGAACGCAGAGTTTTGTCCCGAACTACTGGCTATGGCAGAACAGGGAGCGATAACGCTGCGCCAGAAGGCATACGAAACGGGCGACCTGGCCGGGGCATTCGTCGTCGTAGCAGCAGTCACCTACGATCCCCAGCTCGCCGAGGCGATCTGGAACGAGGGACAGGAACGCGGGCAGCTTGTCAACATCGTGGATGTGCCGGCGCGCTGCAACTTTATCGTGCCGTCGATCCTGCGCCGGGGCCAACTCACGATCGCCGTCTCGACCGAGGGCGCCAGCCCCAGCCTCTCCAAACGTATTCGCCAGCGCCTGGAGGGACTGTTCCCCGCCGCCTATGATGGCTATATGCAGCTCGCCGTCGTCGCGCGCACACACCTGCGCCAGCATGGCGTCTCCTACGCGCAACGCGACGCGTTCTTCGGTGAGTACTATCACTCGCAGATCCTGCAGCTCCTCGCAGAGGACAATGCGTCGCAGGCTCTGGCACTCACCGCCGAACTACTACAACACTACGGCGTCGAGATCTCGACCGAGGCGCTTCTAGACGGCCTGGCCGCCGTTCCATAATATTCCCTGGCACACCATTGAACCAACGAAAGAGCGTAACGCACAGACGTCTGGCAGAACTTAGAGAGGCAACACAATGGATACCTGGACACGCAGAGAATGGACAAACGCCGAATATCGTTCAGCAGGAAAAGTCTACCTTGTGGGTGGAGGTCCGGGCGACCCGGACCTGATCACGGTCAAGGGGCTACGCTGTCTAAGGACGGCTGACGTGGTGCTGTATGATCGCCTGATTAGCGAAGAGCTGCTGGATGAGATGCGTCCGGGGGCAACGCGTGTCTTTGTGGGCAAGGGGCCGGCACACCACGCACTAGAGCAAGGGATGATCAACGAACTGTTGATTGCCTACGCACGCCAGAACTGCACAGTTGTACGTCTGAAAGGGGGCGATCCGTTCATCTTCGGACGCGGCGGTGAAGAGGCGGAGGCGCTGGTACAGGCGGGCATCCCCTTTGAGATCGTACCAGGCATCAGCGCAGCCGTCGCCGTACCAGCCTACGCGGGCATTCCGGTCACCCATCGCGACCGCGCCTCAGCGGTTACGATCGTGACCGGGCACGAGGTGTGCAAACCGGACTCTCAGCGTATTGACTGGGAGGCGCTGGCGAAACTGGGCGGGACCCTGGTCGTACTGATGGGCGTCAAGGCCCTGCCTAAATTCACCAGGCGTCTCATCGACGGCGGCCTCGATCCAGCGCTGCCAGCCGCCGTCATCCAGGACGGCACGACCGGGCAGCAGCGCGTCGTCACGGGCACGCTGGCAGATATTGCCCAACGCGCGCAGGAGGCCGGACTCAGCTCGCCCGCCACTACCGTCATCGGCAGCGTCGTCGATCTGCACGAGACGCTCGACTGGTACTCAAGTGCAGGTCAGAGGCAAGATGTTCTCGCCCACACGCTGGCTTATCTGTAAATAGCATCTTCTTCTATAAATTATGAGTTTAAAAGCCTGCAAACAGGCCGTACAATTGGCCGCTCACAAAGTCGTGATCTGGCGATCACGAAAGCCACACAACTGTAATTCAAGGGTTCGCTGGAGCGGGAAAAGACGCTGCCATCCCTCTCCACAGGCGCCTTGAAGCGAACGGTCTCCCACTTACACCTCCACTTGATCCTCACTTGACAAAAAGGCTTACGGTAAAGTATGCTCACAATAGACTTGAGAAGCTTTAAGCGACCTTGCAAGGCCGACAGCAGTATCTTCAAAGAGGAGGATAGCTGAGCAAACAGAGGATCTCTGGCTGCTCACCAGAATAGATATTTCTCGCTACCTCAACCCGTCAGATAATGTGGCGGAACAGACCTCATTCAACTTCATAATACCCGGTCGGCTGTAGAACGTTTTTCTTGAAGCCATTCACACAACGCAGTGGATGACGCATCCTACCTACCCGCGCAGGCACGGAGCCTGCGCAAGTTGATACTTAAGGACTAAACAACGTTCCGTTTGTACCTGAAATGTACGAGCAGAGTACATGTATCGGAAGACTTGTAACGAAAGGTGGGAATATTCATATGGCTCAGTACGCAGCAGAATCCGAAAACCACGCCGTCGCAGCGGCACCTGCTATCGCAAACCCCGGCCCCCTCGGCCTTTGTGCCTTCGCCCTTACAACTTTTGTCCTCAGTAGCATTAACGCAGGCTGGTTCCCTGGAGCCACCAGCATCGTCATTGGTCTCACACTCTTCTATGGTGGTATCGCCCAGTTCTGCGCTGGCATGTGGGAGTTTAAGACAGGCAACACTTTTGGCGCCACAGCCTTCTCCTCCTATGGCGCCTTCTGGATCGCCCTGGGCTTTACCTTACTCCCAGGCTCCGGCATCGCGGCCGAGCTCGTAAAAGCTGGGGTTCTCGGGCCGGCTCTGGGTCTCTTTCTCCTGGGTTGGACGATCTTCACCGGGATCATGTTCCTCGGCACATTGAGAAGCAACGTTGCCCTCATTGCAGTGTTCGCTGTCCTTTTCCTGACCTTCCTCAGCCTGACTATCGGTAATCTGGGAGGATCGACTACATTTGTAACGCTTGGTGGCTGGCTTGGCGTAATCACCGCTATCCTGGCATGGTATACTGGCCTGGCCGGACTGCTCAGTTCCAGCAAGTCTGCCTTTTCGCTGCCGGTTGGTCCGATCGCCTGACCTACCCGCTAAGAAATTCTCCACATGAAGATGGACGCTTGAGCGCCTATCTTCATGTGGAGTGGTTATATATTGCCTCACATATATTCCAGGTGATATATTTGGTCATGGCCGGTTACACAAAAGCCAATCCACAAGAAACAATGTCGTTGTTGTATACAGTACCTATAGCAGGTTAGACAAAGAGGACACCAGACGATGAGCAGCCTTGGATTTGAAGACACCGACACTATTTTGTCCGAGAAACGCGTGTTCGCCCCCCCAGCCGAGGTGGTGGAGCAGGCGAACATCACCGCCTACATGCAATCGAAGGGCTTTGACGACTACGAGACGTTTTTCCAATGGTCCCTGGACCACCGCTTCGAGTTCTGGGAAGATATGGCGAAGGAACTGCACTGGTTCGAGCCCTGGAACAAGACGTTCGAATGGACCGACAAGCCCTTCTTCCAGTGGTTCACCGATGGGAAATTCAATATTTCGTACAACTGCCTCGACAGGTATATGGACACGCCCACCCGCGACAAAGTCGCTTTCTATTGGGAGGGTGACGACGGCTCGACGCGCACGCTGACCTACCATGACCTGTATGTGTTGACCAATCGCATGGCCAAAGCCTTGCAGAATCTGGGCGTGCACAAGGGCGATCGCGTGGCGATCTACATGCCCGCCATCCCCGAGCAGGTGGCCGCGCTGCTGGCCGTGGCGCGCCTGGGCGCGATCCACACCGTCGTCTTCGGGGGGTTCGCCGCCAGTGCGTTGCGTGACCGCATCCTTGACTCGGGAGTCACAGTGCTCATTACGGCCGATGGCAACCATCGCGGCGGCAAGTTGATCGAGCTCAAGAAGATTGCCGATGAGGCGATTGAAGAGACCCCGACCATCGAGAAGGTCCTGGTCGTGCGTCGGCTGGGCAGCGAGGTCGCGATGCAGGCGGGGCGCGATGTTTACCTGGACGAAATGCTCAAGGAGATCCCCGAAGAGACGGTGGTGCCCTGCGAGCCGATGGACAGTGAGGATATCCTCTATATCCTCTACACCAGCGGCAGCACCGGCAAGCCCAAAGGCGTGGTGCATATCCACGGCGGCTACGCGGTGGGCACCTACGCCACCACCAAATTGGTCTTCGACATCAAAGAGCAGGATGTCTTCTGGTGTACCGCCGATATCGGCTGGGTGACGGGCCATAGCTATATTGTCTACGGTCCCTTGATGAGCGGGGCGACCAGTGTGCTCTTTGAGGGCATCCCCACCTCTCCGCAGCCCGATCGCTTCTGGAGCGTCGTCGAGAGGTTCAAGGTCAGCATCCTTTACACCTCCCCCACCGCTATTCGTGGCCTGATGCGCTTCGGGGAGGAGTGGCCGGCCAAACACGATCTCTCGAGCCTGCGCCTGCTGGGCACGGTGGGCGAACCGATCAATCCCGAAGCCTGGATGTGGTACCATCGCAATATCGGACGCAGCGCGCTGCCGATCATGGATACGTGGTGGCAGACGGAGACCGGCATGATCCTGATCAGTCCCACGGTTCGACTTCCCCTCAAGCCCGGCAGCGCCTCACGCCCCCTGCCGACGATCGAAGCGGATGTGGTGGACAAGAACGGGGTGAGCGTGGGGTCCGACAAGGGCGGCTTCCTGATCGTGCGGCATCCCTGGCCGGCGCAGATGCGCACCATCTACGGGGATCCGGCGCGCTACCTGACCTACTGGGACACCATCCCCAACGTCTACTTCGCCGGCGATGCTGCCACCAAGGACAAGGACGGCTACTTCCGCATCCAGGGCCGGGTGGACGACGTGATCAAGGTGAGCGGGCACCGCCTGGGTTCGATGGAGATCGAGTCGAGCCTGGTGAGCCACCCGGCGGTGGCCGAGGTCGCGGCGATCGGCAAACCGGACCAGGTGAAGGGCGAGCATGTGAAAGTCTTTGTCATTCTCAAGCAGGGCTTCACGGCCTCAGCCGACCTGGAGAAGGAGCTCAAGCTGCACGTGCGCACCAGCGTGGGTCCCCTGGCCGTCCCCGACGAGCTGGAGTTCGCGCCCAGCCTGCCCAAGACGCGCTCGGGCAAGATCATGCGCCGCGTCATCCGCGCCAAGGAGCTGGGAGAGCCCATCGGCGATATCAGCACGCTCGACGGCTAGAGAAACACCTGCATCAGGTGAAAGAACAAGGGTCTCAGCATGCTCTCTGCTGGGACCCTCCTTATTTATGATGATCCTTCCATGTAGCTCATCATTGTTATATCCTCAGTACTAATAACCATATGCGTTTCCTTACCAGTAGTGTATAATCGCTTTGAGTATCTATTCAGTACCGACATATTTGAGAAGAGAAGAGAGATTTTTTGAGGTAGGGACCAGCTTTCAGCTATCCGCGACAATTAAATTAAAAGAAGAGGGAAAAACCGGAAATCAAAGGGATCAGTGCGTCGAGGATGACGAGGCTTTTTCCGAACGGTTCGTTTGGCAGGACGCACATAAGGCAGATCAGG
>DAOTTD010000002.1:0-23686 GCA_034438015.1 Ktedonobacteraceae bacterium
GACTTAAGGCACATCCGTACGCGTACGGAGGCACGGTTAAGAAAGTCTCAGCGTGCTCGCCATTCCTCCTGGTCCTTCTGGCAACTTCGTTTCTTTCTTCAGTACAAGGCGACTCTTGCTGGCGTTCCCTTGCATACGGTAGACCCACGCAATACCTCGCGGACCTGCCATGTCTGCAAGCATTGCGAGAAAGCCAATCGCAAGAGCCAGGCCTGCTTTGTGTGCAAGAACTGCAGCCATACCGAGAACGCTGATCGGAATGCCGCCATCAATATTTCCAGGGCTGCCGTCATGCGGCCTATTGTAGGGTCGGAGACCAGCCGGAACAATCGGCTGGTCGGTTAAGGACTACTGCAAGCCGCAGGGTTTTTCACCCTGGCGGTTCATGACAAAAACAACGATTCTGCTATGTGAATAGCGTAACAGGTAACAACACTACGGTCAAGCATTACAAACGCGCTCTCAGACGGCCTGCAAAGGGCACGCCCGCAGGCACGCGTAATGCGCACCGGACCGCAGCATCTCGCTCTTCATCACATTCACATACTGTACAGTATACTTGTCAGATGAAATGATACCTGGCTGGTTTCCCGCGAGGATCTCTTGCAGGCGTTGCAGATCGTCGGACGGGAGGGGTGCCTTGATGCGAGCAAGGGTGAGGTGTGGCGAGAAGGGGTGCTTATCAGTCTCGAAGCCGGAGCGCGCGAGCTCGTATTGCAGGATAGAGTGCAGGCGTGCAAGTGAGCCGGAGCTTTCTTCGATGCCCATCCAGACGATGCGTGGCTGACGGGGCGAGCCGAAGATATCGAGGCGCGTGAGGCGGTAAGTGAACGGCTGGACCTGGCGGGCAGCAAGGTTAGTCGCCTCTATAGCCCGCTCCAATTGGGCATCGTCCAGCTCGCCGAGGAAGGACAGGGTCAGGTGGATGCCGGAGGGATCGACCCAGCGCACCCGTGGTAACACCTGCACCACCTGGCGGATGACTCCGGCCAGATGGCGTTGCATGGCTTCATTCATTTCCAGCGCAATAAACGTCCTCGTCATGCTGCAAACAACATCGCATCCAGCTCAACGCCATCTATCGTCTCGACCTGGATCAGGTGCTCAGAGATGGCAATGAGCTTTTCCTTCTTCTCGCGCAGAATAGTAAGCGCGGTCTTGTAAGACTGCTCAATCAAGGCAGAGACCTCGGCATCGATCTTTGCAGCGGTCTCGGCGCTGACCGGCGTATTGCCGTCCGGGTCCGGCTTGATAGCGATATTACCGAGCGCAGTCATGCCGAACTCGCAGACCATGCGACGGGCGATATTCGTGACATACTCGAAGTCCTGGCTGGCACCCGTCGTGATATCGCTGAAGATGATCTCCTCGGCGGCACGACCACCCATAGCGCCGGCCATCTTCGCGAGCAGTTCCGAGCGGCGCATCAGGTAGCGATCCTCGGCTGGCGCCTGCACGGTGATGCCCAATGCCATGCCGCGCGCGATAGCCGAGACCTTCTGCACCGGATCGGCGCCAGGGATGGAGCGCATGACGATCGCATGGCCGACCTCGTGGTACGCGATGATGGCCTTCTCGGCCTCGCTGACGAGGCGGCTCTTGCGCTCCGGTCCCGCCATGACGCGCAGGATGGACTCATCGAGTTGCGGTTTGCAGATAACCGTCTGCCCGTTACGCGCCGCCAGCAGCGCGGCCTCGTTCAGTAGGTTTGCCAGGTCGGCGCCGGAGAAGCCGGCGGTCTGGCGCGCCAGGTCGTGCAGCTCCACATCCTCGGCGAACGGCTTATCTCTGGCGTGCACCTCCAGAATCGCCAGGCGTCCACGGATATCAGGCTTGTCCAGCATGACACGACGATCGAAACGGCCCGGACGCAGTAGCGCCTGATCGAGCACATCGGGACGGTTGGTAGCAGCGATAACCACTACATTCGTCTGTCTATCAAAACCATCCATCTCGACGAGGAGCTGGTTTAGCGTCTGCTCGCGCTCATCGTTGCCACCGGTACCGGAGTTCGTACGCTGACGACCAACGGCATCGATCTCATCGATAAAGAGAATGCAAGGCGCGTGCTCTTTGGCCTCCTTGAACAGGTCACGCACACGCGCTGCGCCGACGCCCACAAACATCTCCACGAACTCGGAGCCGCTGACACTGTAGAATGCCACGTTCGCCTCACCGGCGACGGCCCGCGAGATCAGCGTCTTGCCGGTGCCGGGCGCGCCGACGAGCAGGACGCCCTTCGGCGTACGCGCACCCATGGCGGTAAAGCGCTCGGGGTACTTCAAAAATTCAACGATCTCCTGCAACTCCATTTTGGCCTCTTCAACGCCAGCCACATCCTTGAAGAGAATGGAGGGGCGAGATTCGTTAAAGCGCTTCGCCTTCGAGCGCGCAAAAGGCATGGCCTGACCGCCAATGCCTCCATGTCGGATCAAGAAATACATGCCGACGACGACAAGCAGAATCAACATCAGATCCAGAACACCCTGCGACCACTGCCCCTGTTGCGCGTCATCGATATTTACTACCACGCCATCGTGTCGAAATATCTCTGTAACCGACTGCCCACCTTCTTTCGTCGCACGATACTGCTGCCCATTTGTGCCCGTAGCCAGCACGTCATCGCCGTTCAATGTCACCAACCTGAGCTTGTGCTGATCCGCCATGTTCAGCACGCTACTGATCGGTCTTTCCTGGGCAACAGATGCGCCTACAGTGATGTTGATCAGGCGCACCGCCGCGAATATGACGAGCGCCATACCTACTACCACTAACGCGGCGGGGATGCGGTAACGAGCAATGACGCTCTTTCGCTTCGTCTGCTTCCGCGAAGGACCCTGTGAGTTCGACTTCCTGCTTTCCTGGTCATCTTTTGGGGACATTTCCATGCGTACCGTCAGACCCTCTCTAATATTCCAAGTTCTACGTTCTACGGTGCCAGCGTTCTATACCACGCCATCGCGTATCTTTATGCCTTATAGCATCGCTTGAGGAAGTATAACGCATTGGAATCCGTTTAGCAATATTAAGAGTAGGCTAAGAAAGATTAGAATTCTTAGCAAATGATAGGCTGAGCATATGTTATCCCTGACCGTACATAACGTGGTACAATATGAGAAACAGCCCGTCAAGCGAGGAAATTGCCGCGCTAAGAAGGAGATCGCGCAGGCGATCTCCCTTATGAAGAGGAAATAGCGATGCAAGAGTATTCATTTATCCTCCAGCCAGTGCAGACCGCAATCTCCGAGGCATTAGAGGTCGGCTCAGGAGTACAGCCCTTCAGCAAGGAGAGTTCGGAGAAAGCGCCACGCATCCGCAACGCGAAGAAGGTGCACAGCGTCTGCCCCTATTGCGCTGTTGGATGCAGCCTGAATGTCTATGTGAAAAACGGCAAGGTCATCGATATCGAGGGCGACCCCGATAGTCCTATCAATCACGGCACACTCTGCCCCAAAGGATCGGCAACCTTCCAATATACGATCAACTCCAGCCGCGTCACGCAGGTGCTGTACCGGGCACCCTACAGCAATCACTGGGAGATCAAGACGCTGGACTGGGCTATGGAGCAGATCGCCCAACGCGTCAAGAAGACACGCGACGAGACCTTCGTGGAACGCCTGGACGATGGGCGAGAGGTCAACCACATGCTCGGTATAGCATCACTGGGCGGGGCCACGCTGGACATCGAAGAGAACTACCTGATGAAGAAGCTGCTCGGCGGCGGCTTAGGCATCGTCTCGATCGAGAACCAGGCCCGTATTTGACACAGCTCGACAGTGCCCGGTCTGGGCACCACACTCGGGCGTGGCGGGGCCACCACATTTCCGCAGGACCTTGTCACTAGCGACTGCATCTTGATCATGGGCAGCAACATGGCAGAGGCACACCCGGTTGCGTTCGCCAATGTGGTCAAAGCAAAAGAGCGAGGCGCGCAGGTCATTCACATCGATCCGCATTTCTCGCGTACATCCGCACTGGCAAACCTGTTTGTATCGACACGTGCCGGCAGCGATATCGTGTTTTTAGGCGCGATCATTCGCTACCTGCTGGAGACACATACGTACTTCCACGATTACGTGCTGCATTATACCAATGCGCCGATGCTTGTGCGCGCAGATTACCAGGATGCCGAGGAGGCGGATGGCCTCTTCTCCGGCTACAACCCCGATACCAATATGTACGAGAACCAGGATAGCTGGGACTACCAGCGCGACGAGCACGGACGACCACTGATGGATGTGACGCTGCAAGACCCACGCTGCGTATTTCAGATCATGCGCCGCCATTTCGCGCGCTACACGCCGCAGATGGTCGAGAGCGTGTGTGGTGTATCGAGGGAGCAGTGGATGCAGGTCGTGCAAACCCTGGTAGCAAACTCCGGGCGCGAACGCACCACGGCGCTATGTTATGCAGTCGGCTGGACACAGCAATCGAAGGGCGTGCAGATCATCCGTGCTGCGGCAATTCTGCAACTGCTGCTGGGCAATATCGGGCGTCCGGGTGGGGGAGTTATGGCTTTGCGCGGGCACGCCTCGATCCAGGGCTCGACCGATATTCCGACGCTGTACGATCTCCTCTCCGGCTACATGCCCCAGCCGAGCGCGCCTATCACATCTCAACCTCAGAGCGAAGAGCCAGTAGGCGCAACTCCCTGGGGAAAGAGGGTTGACAAGAAGACGAATGTCCTCTCGCAGCAGACACTGGCGGAGTACATTGACACAGCGGGCCAGCGGCTCGGCTGGTGGTCCAACATGCCCTCCTACATCGTCAGCCTACTCACAGCGTGGTACGGAGAGGCCAGTACAGAGGATGAGAACGACCGTGGCTATCACTGGCTGCCGAAGATAACCGGCGACCATTCGCACCTGGTCACCAGCTACTTGATGCTGGATGGCAAGGTGAAGGGCTATCTTCTCTTCGGGCAGAATCCGGCGGCGGGCAGCACCAATGCGCGCATGCAGCGCAAGGCGTTGGAGCAACTGGACTGGATGGTTGTGCGCGACCTCTACGAGGTCGAGTCGGCGGCGTTCTGGTACAAGGGGCCAGAGCCGGTTGACCCCAGCCAGATCAAGACAGAGGTCTTCCTGCTACCGGCAGCGGCCTCCACGGAGAAAGAGGGCAGCTTCACCAATACGCAGCGGCTCTTGCAGTGGCGCGACAAGGCCGTCGATCCACCGGGCGATGCACGTTCGGATCTCTGGTTCGTCTACCACCTGGGCAGGCGGCTCAAAGAGCTGTACGCGGAGAGCACAGCCCCAAAGGATCGACCGCTCAAGGCGCTAACATGGGACTACGAGCGGGACGAGCCTGAGCCCGGTTCGCGCATCCTCGACGAACCGGACGCGCTGCTCGTGCTCAAAGAGATCAATGGGTACTATGTGTATGCGCAGGCCGATGGGCCTGGAGACAACCAATCGGGCAGGCGACAGTCGCTGCGGGATGCCGCGCACGTGTCGAGCTTTACGGCGTTGAAAGACGACGGCAGCACGGCATGTGGATCGTGGATCTACAGCGGCGTGTATCCCGAACCGGGCAACAACCGGGCTGCATCACGCGTGGCCGACGACTATATCAATTTGCAGTGGGGCTTTGCCTGGCCCGCCAACCGACGCATCCTCTACAACCGGGCCTCGGCAGATCCCGAAGGGAAGCCGTGGTCCGAGCGGAAGAAGTACATCTGGTGGGACGAGGAGCAGAAACAGTGGACGGGCTACGATATACCGGACTTCCCGGTGAACAAGGCGCCTGACTACAGGCCAGCGCCCGGCGCGGTGGGCATGGACGCGATCTCGGGCAGCGATCCTTTTATCTTGAAGCCCGATGGCCGGGGCTGGCTCTTCGCACCCACAGGACTCAAGGATGGGCCGCTGCCCACCCATTACGAAGCGGCGGAGTCGCCCGTACACAACGCGCTCTACAAGCAACAGAGCAACCCGACGGCCAAGTTCTTCAAGGACAGGAAGGACAACCGCCTGGCAGCCGTCGGCGACGAGCGCTATCCGATCGTCGTCACAACGTACAGGCTGACCGAGCACCATGTCAGCGGCCCAATGACGCGCTGGATGCCCTGGCTGAATGCGCTGCAACCGGCGCTCTTCGCTGAGCTCAGCCCAGAGCTGGCAGCAGAGCGCGGCATCAAGCATGGGGAGTGGATGGTCGTCAGCACGCCACGTGGAGAGATCGAGGCGCGCGCCATGGTGACGCGACGCCTGCAACCTTTGCACCTTGCCGGCAAGACCGTGCACCAGATCGGGCTGCCCTTCCACTGGGGTTTCCAGGGCAGGAGCAGGGGCAGCATCACCAATGACCTCACACACATGGTTCTGGAGCCAAACGTCAGCATTGAAGAGGCCAAGGCGTTCACCTGCAACGTACGTCCAGGCCGGGTTGAGCACGGATAAGGAGTCGAGTATGGCGGTAGAATCAAGGAAGCCTCTACAGAACGGCGTAGCATTTGTGAAGGGGGCGGTGTCGTCTCTGCGCAAAGAGCCACCAGCGCCGCCGCAGCCAGCGCTGGGCTTCTTCACCGACACCAGTCTCTGTATCGGGTGTAAAGCCTGCGAGATCGCTTGCAAGCAGTGGAATCAGCTCCCCGCCACGCAACCCTTCTGGAGCGGGGCGAGCTACGACAATACGCAGCAACTGGGCGCGACAACGTGGCGACATGTGCAGTTCATCGAGCAGATCGGACGCGGACAGCCTGCACGCAGCGAGTCCTATAAGCCCGTGCTGCCACTTCTCGACGCACAGCCGGTCGCAGCGAAGGATGCGCCAGCAGAGACGCCACCGGGCACGGCGCTCCCTTTCTTCAACAGCGATCGCTGGCTAATGCACAGTGACGTATGCAAGCACTGTGCAAACGCCCCCTGTCACGAAGCCTGTCCGACGGGAGCCATCATTCGCACCGAGTTCGACACCGTGTACGTGCAGCAGGATATCTGCAACGGCTGTGGCTACTGCATCGTGGCCTGTCCCTTTGGCGTCATCGCACGCGACGATCATGGCGACCACCATGCGCACAAGTGCACACTGTGCTACGATCGGCTCAAGGATGGCATAGAGCCCGCGTGCGCCAAAGCGTGTCCCACTGATTCGATCCTCTTTGGCGAGGTCGAGAAGCTCAAGGCACATGCTCAGGAGCGCGTCGGCCTGTTACATGAGCGGGGAGTGAGCGAGGCCCGGCTGTACGGGGCCGATGACACAATACTGGAGGGTGGCCTGAACTCCTTCTTCCTGCTGCTGGATGAACCGGAGGTCTACAACCTGCCGCAAAATCCGCTGCGGCCCTCCAACAACGTCGCCCCGGCCTCGTTCTGGACTATCGTTGCCGCCGCGATCCTGGGTCTGATGGGGATATTATTCTTCAGGGAGTAGCGTTATGTCAAAGATTCACTTCCCGGACGCCGTGCAGCCGCTGATCCAGCCTGTACGCGACGTGGTAAACAGAGCGCCAGGTAGCCAGCCTCTGCTTGAGCAGCTCGCAGTACTGGCAACGGGCTATCGTCCCGACCCCGAGCGGGAGATGCAAGAGCCAGCATACTACGACTACCCGGTCCTGAAGCAGCCATTCTGGCGCTGGGAAATCATCTGGTATTTCTTCTTTGGAGGGCTGGCGGCGGGGACGTACGTTATCGCAACGATCGCCTCGCTGTTCGGATCGAAGGAGGACCACATTGTAGCGCGCACGGGCTACTATCTCTCGCTATTGGCTCTGTTGCCCTGCCCGCCGCTATTGATCAAAGACCTGGGCAGACCTGAACGCTTCCTGAACATGATGCGGATGTTCAAGGTCAAGTCGCCAATGTCGATGGGTGTGTGGGGGCTGCTCGGCTTCTCGTTCTTCAGCGGCGTCACCGCAACGATACAAGCAGCAAAAGATGGACTGTTAGGCAG
This sequence comes from Ktedonobacteraceae bacterium, assembly GCA_034438015.1. Taxonomy (GTDB): domain Bacteria; phylum Chloroflexota; class Ktedonobacteria; order Ktedonobacterales; family Ktedonobacteraceae; genus JACDAE01. The sequence goes on from DAOTTD010000002.1 coordinate 7,894, forward strand.
ATGGTGGGGAGCACGCCTGCTCGCAGCACTGCCACAGAAGCTGATCGCGCTGCCAGGAAGCGCCTACGGAGTATTCCTTGGCGGTTACACGGGCGTCCTGCTCACAGCCACCAGCGTCCCCCTGTGGTCGCGCAGCAAGCTGCTGGGCGGCGTCTTCATCTCCTCGGCCTTTTCTACCAGCACAGCCCTGATCTCAGCCGTATTGAGGATAGCGGGAGCGCCGAACCACGTACTGCATAAACTGGAGAACATGGAATGGATGTCGATGCTCATCGAGCTAAGCGGGCTCCTGATGTTCCTGCGTGGCAGTGGGCGAGCGGCACGTCCGCTGGTTGGTACGTCGCCGGGTGAGCATGGCATGACCTTCTGGCGTTTCATGATCGGCGGAGGATTGGTATTGCCGTGGCTTCTGCAGACGCTCGCGCTATTTGGACGGAGAGAGAGCAGGCACACCAGGAGCGGCGTCTTCGTCTCCCTGCTGGTATTAGTCGGCGGCTACTTCCTGCGACGCACAATGATCGAAGCCGGGCACACGTCGAGCAGGGATGCGCGGACAACACTGTGGAACGCGCGGCGATAGGATCGCATACCAGGACGCTGTTGGCAGGCGCGCAAGGACATATGTTCCCGGCATCCTGCCAGGCAGCTACGGTTAAGAAGAGCATAAGTCATCCCGGTAACTCTTCAGTATTTTTTATGAGCTCTGACTCCTCCTTTTATGTTGAAAACTAACAACTAGCCCACAAAACCTTTGTATCCAGAAAAGCATGGCGCTGCCTGTAATAAGCAATAGGGCACCACCCACCAGGTACTGCCAGAGGGACAACTGACTGAAAATACCGCTAATCGGCTGTTCAGGAGCAGCGTGGACAACGACATTCATCAGCGGCTTACCAGATCTTCTGATAAAAAACAGGGATGCAATGTTTATCGTCCGCCTGGTATATTTGCCATAGGTTAGTTGGAGCCGGGCTCTATATATTCCGACCGGAAGGGCTATCTTGCGAATATTGATGGGATACTGAATGCTGGTCTGTGGTAGAAGCGCATCGAGATTAAGCGCATTTTTCTGTACCACATTTCCTCTCTGATTCGTCACAACGAGGCTCCCGACAGGCTTAAGCAGCATATTACCAGTATTGTAAAGTCCAATTAATAAGCGTTGAAAAGAATTGGTGCCATCAAATCTTATGCCAGTCGTCACGAGACTTTCGATATGCGGACCAGGGAGATTCGCAACCACAGGGATAATCGTATCTCTCGTTACAGTAAGAAGGCCCTTGCTTTTACCAGCAGCAATATTTTGCAGATTCACGTTCTCAGCGACGATGCCGCCCACATGTTGACCAGAGCGTACTCCACGAGGAATAGTGAGATAAAACGGAATATCCTGACTCTGATTGGGAGCCAATGTGATACGTCGAATAGACAGATGGATCCAGGAGGCAACATCAACCCGAGGTGCATTACGCCCAAAGTAAGCCACGCCACTATATTGATTGGTTGTCGTATCTACAGGATAGAGATCAACGGTACCGCGAACATTGCCAGAATTTATCAACCGGACACTATTGTTCAGGTCGGGAGATGAACCTACATTAAAAACAAAGTACGACTTCGTGATCGGATTTGCGGGATCGAATTTCACAGGCAGCAGACTAAAACTGGCAGTACCGTTAGCTGCGTGCACAATAGTTCCCATGAATATACCTGCCAGCATCATAGCCATCAGAAATGCCTCTACGCCGACACATAAGAAAATCGTATAAAACCGACAGCGTGATACTTTCTGCATCGGGATATCCCCTCTTCTAACAGATTGCGGCAACAGCCGTTTTGCTGCGACAAGACAAGGAGAAGAGAGCTGTTGGCACAGACTCTCTTCTCTGCATATGCTGGCGACAAAAGTCTGCCAGTTGCCAGCATGGCTCTGTTATACAGGCGTGGAGAGAGTAATGTTCACGGAACCAGTGTAAGTGCCACCTACTGCACCAGCAGGGATATCAAATTTCCCAGGAATCGTCAGGTTCCAGGGGCCAAAGTCACCATTGGCATCAGATGCTATAACAGGAGCGGCGGTATCATTCAACGCCAGTGAGCCGTTAGTTTTGTCGACCACAGCAGCGCCTGAACAGGCATCAGTGGTAGCACAAGTACCAGCAGCGGTCGCCAGAGTAATCGCCTCGGTGGTGGAGGTACCACTAATGGTTGGAACCGTGATACCAGTTGAACTCAGGCTTACTTCCCAGTTAGGAGCACTTGTACCCGCAGTAGAGCGGAAATCGGAGAGAGCCACAGTGAGTCCGATGGTGCCACCACCCGGCTGCGCGGTACCATTCAAAGGTGGAACCGTCAGACTACCAGTAGGCGTTCCATCTGAATAGGTTCCAGCACCATCACCGGACAGAGAGACACCTGAATCAGTGCACGAGGCAGTGTTCGAACTCGGGACACAGGCAAAGGCCGCCATACTGCTAAAATGAGCGAGAACCAACGTCAGAGATCCCATCAAGGCCAGGCTTGCGCAGAGCCTGAGGAGACGGCTTGTACACATACGCATGGTCAGGTTTTCCTTTCTTATAATTGCTTTCCTGCATACCTGAATCTCTCAGGCAATTGCATTCTGTTTTACGACACTCAATTACTAGGAGAGCCTTTGCGTGCTGTCCTGGCCATGTGTGTGAGACCTCCTTGCATTCAAATGAGTGCGAAGCACTAGCTGCGAATGCAGCGTTTTTGAATGGAGTCTGTATGAGACGAATGAAAGGATACAAAAAGGCATGAAGCTTACAAATAGTTTTGGCAAATGGCCTCACGTGTCTTTGTCCATTTGCACATGCAATTCCATGGTGCAGGTTTATCAATTCAGCACTATGGAAGCACGCAAGGAGACCAGGCGTTCATTGCGTCTTTACAATCATCCTTCATACCGAAACCCCTACACCGGACAGCCAGATAAGCTCAAGAACTCTCTCATCGACCTACAATAGAAGCACTGCCACGAACATTCTTAACACGATTACTATATCCAGCCTATAAACAGATAATGACCAATATAGCTGAGAGGGGGTTCAACTTTTCCCTATCTGCATCGTACATATGATAAGCTTACGAAGAACTAATAACTCTATATGCCTGTAGAGGAGAGGTGCACGATGGAGGAGCCACGCAACGCAACCGGCGACGAGGAACAGACGATAACAGTCACCACCAAACTCCCACCGGAGAGCACAGCGAATACTACCACGAGCAATGAACCACAGCCGAGTCCACAGCCTGAGACCGTGCAGACGGTCGAGAGCGTAAAGCTCACCGTCATCGAGGGCTTTCAGATCGGACGCGGCATCGCTCGCATTGATGCCAGCGAGATGGCACGCCTGGGATGTCAGCCGGGTGACATCGTGATGGTAACGGGCGGACGTACTACGGCGGCAAAGGTCGTCCCCAGCCCGTTAACCGACCGTGGGCGACAGACGATACAAATGGACAGCCAGGTGCGCCAGAACAGCGCATCCGGCCTGGGAGAATCCATCACCGTACGCAAAGCGAAGGTGCGCACCGCCGAGAAGGTCACGCTCCTGCCACTGAGCGGAGGAGCGCCGATTCAAGAGACCGACCTGCAATACATCGCCCGCTACCTTGTCGGGCTGCCGGTCGTCATCGGGGACCTGCTGCGCGTCGGAACGCCCGGCACGGCACCCCGAGAATTTCTCATCATCGGCACCGCGCCTGCCACGCCAAACTATACCATCCATAAGCACGTCACAGGCGAACTGCCCATCGAACAGCCGCCCGAGCCAAAGACCGACGTCGAAGCGGTGCTGGTGCAGCCGGGGACACTTATCAGGGCGCAGGCGCGCGGGGCCGCCAGCGGAACACCGGGACGCGTCGGGTACGAAGATATCGGCGGACTGGGCAAAGAGGTACAGCGCATCCGCGAGATGATCGAGCTGCCACTGAAATATCCAGCCGTCTTTGACCGCCTGGGCGTCGAGCCGCCCAAGGGAGTCTTGCTCTACGGACCGCCCGGCACCGGTAAAACACTGATCGCCCGCGTCGTAGCGGCGGAGACCAACGCGGCCTTTTTCGTCATCAACGGACCCGAGATCATCAATAAATTCTATGGCGAGAGCGAATCGCGGCTGCGCGGAGTCTTCCAGGAGGCCCAGCGACGCGCACCCAGCATCATCTTCATCGACGAACTGGACGCCCTGGCCCCGAAACGGGCCGAAACGGGCGGGGAGGTCGAGCGGCGTATCGTAGGACAATTGCTCGCCCTGATGGACGGCCTGGCCTCGCGCGGGCAGATCGTCCTCATCGGCGCCACAAACCAGCCCAACGCGCTCGATTCCGCGATTCGCCGACCGGGGCGCTTCGACCGCGAGATCTCGCTGCGCGTCCCCGATGTGCGTGGGCGCACCGAGATCCTGCGCATCCATAGCCGCGACGCGTCGCTAGCCAACGATATCGACTTCGCGCGCCTGGCGCAGTTAACGCCGGGCTTTGTTGGCGCGGACCTCGAAGCGCTGTGCCGGGAGGCCGCCATGATCGCCCTCCGGCGCGTGCTGCCGCATATCGACTATCAGCGCGGCTACATCCCCTACGAGACGCTCGTCAATCTCAATATCACCATGGCCGACTTCCAGGCGGCGCTGCGCGAGATCGAACCATCGACGACGCGCGAAGTCTACGTCGAGGTCAGCGAGACCTCGTGGGACGACATCGGCGGATTGGAGTCCGCCAAAAACACGCTCACCGAAGGCGTGGAGTGGCCGCTGCGCTATCCAGAGATCTACGCAAACGCAAAGGTAGAGGCACCACGGGGCGTTCTGCTCGCCGGACCTCCGGGATCGGGCAAGACGCTGATCGCGCGCGCGCTGGCGAATCAATGCGAGGCCAGCTTCATCTCCATCAAGGGACCCGAGCTGCTCTCCAAATGGGTAGGCGAGTCGGAGAAAGGCGTACGCGAGATCTTCAGACGTGCGAAACAGGCCGCGCCCTGCATCGTCTTCTTTGACGAACTGGATTCTATGGCGCCCAGGCGCGGCGGTGGCAACGATGGCAACGTCGGGGACCGCGTCATCGCCCAGCTCCTCACCGAGATGGACGGCATCGAAGGGCGCGAGGGCGTCATCGTCCTGGCAGCGACCAACCGGCCAGAACTGATCGATCCCGCGCTGCTGCGGCCCGGACGCTTCGACCTGATCGTTGAATTGCAACAACCGGACGAAGAGGGACGACGCGCTATCTTCGCAGTCCACCTGCGCGACAGGCCCCTGGCGCCCGATGTTACCGCCGAGGAACTGGCGCGGCTCACGCCGGGACGCAGCGGGGCAGATATCGAAGCCATCTGCCGCCGTGCCTCCCTGCTGGCCCTGCGCGAGTGGATCGCCCCCAAACTCGTCCTGGGACACGTGCAGGTCACTGAAGCAACCGATGACGCTGAGCCAATCCCGCCGAGACCAAAGGGAACCACGGCCCCCCTACCGAATCTGGATGACGTTCCCCCGACACCATCAACGCGCTTCCTGATCCGCGCCGAGCACTTCGCGCAAGCGATCGAAGAGCAGCGCGAACGCTACTCGGCACAGGAGGAGGCCGAAGCGGGGAGAGAGCGCCAGGAGCGCGGTCGCCAGCGCCTGCTAGAGATGGCATCCGGCCTCGATCAGCAGCAGGCGGAGAAACCGCCGTTGAGAGGCTTCCGTCTCTGGCTGGCACGTTTCTTCCGCCTCATATAAACGAAAAACTGGTGTATTGCGAAATAAGAGGGTACGCGAGCGGGGACACTTGCGCGCCCTCTCTTGCCAGTGAATAAAACTCTGCAATTGACGATGATGCATGAAAAGACCGTGCACAATAGTGATAACGTAGTATTAACAATGTGAGTACTAGCTACTTACAAAATATAGGCACCTATGCTATAATAAATGTTGGAGAGTATATCAAGAGCTGAAGGGAGAACACAATGTCACCCATGCATGACAACTCCTCTTCCGTCTCCCGTGAGCAAGTTACAGAGGCGTACCTGAAGGCCATAGGGTTGATTGATGAGCGAGTAGCACCCCTCCTGGGCAAAATAACCACGCGTGTTCTTGTCCAGGGTGCTGCCAGGCGAGTCATGAATGAATATCCATTTCTGCATTTTCTCGTCACACGTCCTTATACCGATATCGTACCATCCGTTATCCAGGAGCAACTCTCAGGCGTTACCTCGACAGAACTGGCAGCAGGATTACATGCATTACTGGATGAGTGCTTCGCGGGCCTACGAGAGCTAACGGGCGACCTGATCGCGCCCCCGCTTCACGATGAAGTTGATCATCAGTTGAGACAAATACAATAAGGGATTATCATGGAGAGCAGTGTGCAGTCAGAGCCACAGGTCGAGGATGTTGAGAGTAGCACGTTTAGCTCTTCAGAACCACATGAAGAGCGTTTAACAGCTATTCTCCAGGAGATGGAGTACCTTAATACGATCGGAAAGCGCTTCGTCGCCGCAATCGATCGCTTCCAGGTCCACCGTGCTCTGCTGGCTGCACTACGCGACCAGTACAGCTTTTCGGCTTGCTGTATCCTTCTCAAGGGAGATCCTTTCGAACTATTCATTATCCCCAGCTATCCATTGAGCGCTTCCTTTCTAGAAGCCATGGTTCAGCGCATCGCCAGCGCCGCCAGCGCGCTCGATTTTCTCGATATAGATCCCAGGCAACTAGCAAAAACAGCGTACCTCGACGCGCCCGATGAGTTGGCGCTGCCCGGCAGTCAGAAACAGGAGAAGATAGGTGACGGCGAGATCAGGTCCGGTCTGAATATTCCACTGACCGTCGAAAACCGCATCATCGGACTGCTCAGCCTCTTCGACGAAAAGGCGAGCACATTTGATACCAACCTGCTGCAACTGACGACCATGATCGCCGACTATGCCGCCGTCGCCCTGGAGAACGTGCGCCTGCGCGAACGCGAGAACGCGCTCTGGCGTCAAGCAGATTTCGAGCGGCAGCGGCTGGAACTGATACTCAGAAGCATGGCCGAAGGTCTGCTGATCACCGACGCACATGGGGCCATCATCTCCCTCAATCAATCAGCGCAGCGGTACCTCGCGCCGACCAATTTCCAGCGCGAGGTACCGCTGCGTAAGCTTGCCGAGACAAGTGACGTGGAATGGCTGCCCCGGCTTGCCGAGATCGTCGACCAGGCGCTTTCAGGCGAGGTAGCGACCAACCAGGAGCTTGTGATCGGGGAGGGCAGCGAAACGGTCCCGCTTACACTAAATATTAGCGCGGCCCCGCTGCACGAAGGGGATAGTGTCTCCACGCGTCCCATCGGCGTCGTAGCGGTGTTGAACGACGTCACCTCCAGCAAGCAGGTGGAGCGGCTCAAAGATGAATTCGTCTCGGTGGTCTCGCACGAATTGCGCACGCCGCTGACGGCGATCAAGGGGTACACGCAACATCTCGCGCGCCGCATCGAGCGGCGTATCCGCAAAGTGCGGAACACGCCGGAGAACAACGTTCCAGTAAATGAGTTGCCCGAGAGCTACGATCTGCGTAGCCTTAGCATTATCCAGGGCCAGACCGAGCACCTGGAGCGGCTGGTCAACGACCTGCTCGATCTCTCACAGGTGCAATGGGGCAAACTGGACCTGCACTATGAACACTTCTACCTGGCCGATGTGCTGGCTGAAACGGTTCGTTCGATCCAGGCGAGCGCCGAGTTGCACACGCTCTACCTCGATATTCAGGCGCAAGACACCAGCATCCTGGCCGATCGCCTGCGCGTGGCCCAGGTTATTGGCAACATCCTGGACAATGCCATCAAATATTCGCCCCACGGTGGCAAGGTTACGGTACGGCTGGAGGGCCTGGGCAAGGAGTTCCTGGTCAATATCATCGACGAGGGCATCGGCGTCAGCACGGAGCACTTCGATCACATCTTCGAGCGCTTCTACCGCGTCCACAACACCGCCAGCCAACAATATTCAGGGATTGGCCTGGGCCTATACGTGGCAAAGGCGATTATCGATCGGCACGGTGGACGCATCTGGTTCAGCAATAACCAGAATAGTGGCAGCACCTTTCACTTCACACTCCCACGCAGACCGCGCACAATTCCGCTTGGATAAAATCCTCTGAGTTCAGAATGCTTGCAAGAGATCGTTTGGATTGGAGCCAAAGTGATCATTCAGGTAAGAGTAGCCGAAAGGCGTGAAGTGAATCTTCGCCCAGGTCGCGCGCAGCCATTGCATGCTGCGTAGGATACGTGCCTCTCCCCATAGCGGATGACGCAGATCCTGAAAGGCATTGAAGATATCCCCGATGCCGGTAAGAAGGACGCCACAGGCCACAAGCACAATCTCCACAAGAAAATTATGCGAGAGAGGGACGGGGCTCAGGCGGGTAAAGAAGCCGATATATAGGACCCCCCCCGACACAAAGGCGGGTCCGATCACACTTAGCCAGATAAGCAAAGTGGAAGGCTCGTGAACAAACATAACGGTCACGCCGAAAGGGCCAATCGCCCAGCCAACGAGCGGCTCATGGCGCAGCAGAGTGATCGCAAGATGGGTACACCTGCAAAGGACAATCCACACAACCAGGAGAAAAAGTAAACCCGGAACGTTCGTCACGTGCATAGTATGCAATATACCTGGCATGCTACAACTCCTCACCAGAAACACCGCGAGATCTGCTCGCATCAAGCCTGGGAATGTAATTCATATTACCAGTTATTATACGCTAACAAAGCATTTTCATGCAATGAGATTCCCGACCCATAGGTCATTTGTACTCGCGCCAGCCCTCCTCTCCTATCAAAGGAACGAAGACGCACTGGCCCAATATCTGCACGTGCGTTCCCTCCGGTACGCGCTGAATGAGCTGCAGATCCTGCCGTTCCTGGCTCCCCACTGGCAGCACCAGCATCCCACCCATCGTCAACTGCTCCAGGAGGTGAGAGGGGACAGTCGGAGCCGCCGCCGTCACCAGAATACGATCGTATGGAGCTCCTGCGGACCAGCCGAGGGAGCCATCGGCAACGTAGAGCGAGACATTCTGGACATCGAGTTGCGCCAGGCGAAGTGCGGCGAGGATAGCGAGCTGCTGGTAGCGTTCGATGCTATACACGTGAGAGGCCAGGCGGGCGAGGATGGCAGTCTGATAGCCAGACCCTGTGCCGATCTCCAGCACGCGCTCGCTGCCATGCAGTGAAAGCGCCTGCGTCATAACGGCGACCATAAGCGGCTGCGAGATGGTCTGCCCCATGCATGTTGGCAAGGCGCGATTGGAGTACGCCAGCTTCTGGAGCTGCGCGGAAACGAAATGTTCGCGCGGAACGCTGGTCATTGCGGTCAGCACGCGTTCATCATGTATGCCCGCCCTTTGCAGCTCAGCGAGCAACCGTTGGCGTTGTATTGCGAGATCGGGAGCCATAGACAGACTACTTATTCTTGTGAGTTTGAACGGACATACACTGTTTGATTATACAAAGATGAAAAATACGAAGATAAAAAGCAAGGGCGAACTTTTGCTATCGGTTCAATTATAATTATATGATACCCGCCTATAAAATTCGAGGGACGCCTGTGTGGCATCCCTCGAAAGACTGGCTAATGGGCGCTACTGGTTTCGAACCAGTGACCTCTTCGGTGTGAACGAAGCGCTCTCCCACTGAGCTAAGCGCCCTTCCGTAACTGGGGCAACTATAGCACCAGTAGGAGGGATTGTCAAGCACTTTTTTGACACCTTAACGCCTTTTCGGTGCACAGGCGACACACCTTTAAGCCAATCAACGAAAAATTGTAACGCAACTGTGAGGTTCTCCTCGAATAGAGCGTTCTAGAAAGCGCATATATATGATATACTGAAAATGGTTATCATAGGATACTTTTCAGGAGAAACTTTATGGACGATAAAACAGTAAGCACTCAAGCATCGACTGAAGCCGGTGGAAATGCCCGCGTCGCAGCCTCTGAAAACAGGCAGGCAGCGGTACACAGCGCGGTCCCGCCGGTCCAGGCGACGGAGCAGAAAAAGGCGTATGGCACGGCAAAAACAGAGGATCTGCGCGACTCCGGCCTCTGGCGTATTATTTTACCGATCGTCGTCATCGCCTTCTGCGTTATCTTGTTCGCCGTCCCTCTGATGATTCTGGTCCCACTGCTTGCTACGTCGCTCGATCCGCAGTCGGCGGCCCGCCTTGCAGGCATCAATCTGAGCTGGATCTGGATCACGCTCGTCGTCGTGGCGGTCGGGACTGCATCGGTTATCGTATGGGGTCTGGTCAAGGTCTTCCTGACACAGCCAGGTAACTATCACAAGATATAACGACTATTCGTAGAGTGGATCGTACGAACGCCGCTCAGGCGTGGTGACCGTCACTGACGTGATCCGCGCCTCTGCTAGTATTTTTAAAAACCCATGAATATTGATCCAAAAGTGCTTGACTTTTCAAACACCAGCGAGTACACTCACTAGCAGTTGGCAAACATTTCGTTGGTTGGTTAATAGCGAAGATGAGCATACGAATATTTCTATTTCAAGGAGGTGAGTCCTATGCAGCAAAAAGCGAAAGTACAAAGACATTGCATGCGGAGCGGCGGAACTCATCTATCCTACATAGCATAGTTGAGAGCATCCTTGCGTCCGTCCAGATCTGGACGTGTCTGGATGTCGTTTTTAGCCTCCAATTCTCCTCGTGCATTCCCCGTCTTGACATAAATGTTCACACTTCACCTATAGAGAAGGCAGCATGAAGTACCCATCTGTTGTGTCTTGCAAGAACAAGACTCTGTTCCTACAGAAAAGCGTGCGTACAACCATATGCATCGCAAGAGAAAGGCGTTAAAAAGCTTGCAACCCGCTACTTCTGTGTGCTCAGAAGCGGACCCCATCACCTCAACGGAGAGGAGGTGAAAATATGAGAGGAAAGCTGCGAGACAAACGCGCAACGAACAAACGCGAAACGTTCAAACGTGAGCTGATCGAGCGTAAACGTCCCACCTCCCGGCGCGACAGCCGGACAGCGACATGGCTGGACGAGTTGGAGGACGAGACCATTGAGCTTGTCGAGGAAGAGAAGGTCGAGACATCAAACAAAAAGTAGGGACGCGTTATGCGTCCCTACCCGGGGTAAACCTGCCGCGCGACGGTTTTCAGGGGATCTCCACCTTTGGAAACAGGCGGCGGGCGATGATCAGGCGCTGTATCTGCGCGGTTCCCTCGAAGATATCGAAGACCTTGGAGTCGCGAAACCACTTCTGAATGAGTTGTCGCGCCTCCGAGTTCTCGCCAGGGGCCGTGATGCGCACCGCTGCGGCGGTGGTCTTCATCACCAGCCCACCAGCGTACGCCTTGCTCATCGATGCCTCCTTCGAGTTAGGAATGCGGTTATCGGCCATCCAGGCCGCGCGCCAGACCAGGAAACGGGCCATCTGGATCTCCTGCCTGATCTCTTCCAGTTCGGCCTCGATCTCGCGGCGCTTGAAGGAGGGATAACCCTCCGATAGCTCCTCGCTGACCCACTGCGCCGTTGCTTCGTAGGCGGCGCGGGCAATGCCGATGGCGAGCGCGCCGACCATGGGGCGCGTGGCGTCGAGCGTGCCCATAGCGGCTTTGAAGCCGGCCTTCTTGCTCTGCTCGCGACCGGCCAGCAGATTCTCCCTGGGGATGCGACAGTTATCGTAGAGTAGCTCGGCGGTCTGCGAGGCGCGCAGGCCCATCTTCTCCTCGATGCGTCCCACGCTCAGGCCGGGCGTTCCCCCTGGCACAACGAACGGGCGAATACCCTCGCGCCCAAGGTTTTTATCGACGGTGGCAAAGGTGATGATCAGGTCGGCGCGGGCGCCGTTGGTGATATAGTGCTTGCGCCCGTTGATGACCCATTCGCCGCCATCCAGCACGGCGGTGGTCGACATACCTGCAACGTCGGAACCGATGCCGGGTTCGGTCAGCGCCAGCGCGCCCCAGTGCAATTGGCCGTCCCTGAAGATCGAGAGGAACTTCTGCTGCTGCTCCGCTGTACCTTGCGCGAGGATCGGTGGCGCGGCCAGTCCTGGACCTGGAATAGCGGTTGAGAGGGCCGCATCGCCCCAGGCCATCTCCTCCTGCGAGAGCATGAAGAGGACATTCTGCTGCCGATCCTCTTCCTGTCGCAGACGCGCCTGAGAGGCGGAGTCGGATTGGAAGCGTTTCTGCATGTTCCAGAAGAACGATTCGGGGATCATCTCGCTGCGATCGCACTCTAACGAGATCGGTCGCATCTCTTCGACGGCGACCTGGTGAGCATAATCGCGAAAGGCTTCCTGCGCTTTGCTAAGTGTGAAATTTATCATTGCTGCTACTCCATCGCTGCTGCGTTGCGCATCCACATCTCTGCCGGGTGGTCCTGTATAAAGCCAGCGCCACCCATGATCTGAATCGCATCTATCGTCGCCGCTTTGCCAATTTTGAGCGCCTGGTTCTGCGCCGCCTCGGCATCGCGTATGAGCGTCTCATGATCAACGCCCTTATCCCAGTTGCTCGCCGCGTTCCAGAGCAGGAGGCGGGCCGCGTCAAGCTTCATGGCGGTCTCTGCGATGATGAAGGCGATGCCCTGGTAGGAGACGATGGGGCGGCCAAAGGCTATGCGCTCCTTTGCGTAGTCGCTGGCGTACTCAAGGGCGGCGCGGGCCGTTCCGCAGGCGATGCCGGCGCGCAGTATGGCGTAGAGCGTCGCCGCGCGGATCACTCCGTTCTGATCGCTCAGCATACATGAGGCGGGAACAACGGTCTGCTCGAAGGTGTAGGAGGCGCTCGGGGCAGCGATCAGGCCGAGCTTCTCCACGTCGGGCCTGATGCGCAAGCCTGCTAACTGCGCGGGGAGGATAAAGGCGAGGAGACCCTGCGACCCCTCGCTCCCATTCCTACGCAGCAGGACGACGCTGGGAGCGGACTGCGTGCCGTGGATGACGTTGCGCTTGCTGCCATTGAGGATGTACGTATCCCCGTCGCGCCGGGCCATCGCGCTGATCTCAGAGAGCGAGTAGCCGCCGGTATGTTCGGCGAAGGCCAGGCTGCCACGCCGGGTGGGAGCCGTCTGGGGATCGCAGAAGGGTGGAATGGCGCGCTCCTGCTGCTCGACGCTTCCGGCCAATGCGACGGTTAGCGGACCCATCATGGAGCCGATGATATTGGTCGCCAGGGCGCCATCGCCGTAGGCGAGCTCCTCAGCGATCATGGCATAGGTGATCGCCTCGATAGGGCCTGAGCCGCCGTAGATCTCTGGAAAGGGCGCGGTCAGGCCTGTCCGAGTGAGCGTCTGCATCAGAGAGAGAGAGATGTCGCCGTCCTTCTCGGAGGAACGTCCCTGCGGGCGCAACTGTTCGGTCGCCAGGCTGTGGGCCAGGGAACGTATCTCTTCCTGCTCTTCCGTCGGGGAGAAATGGAGCATGAAACTACATCCTTTCAATACTCGCTGCTGGAAACGTGCCTCGCCGTCCTATGGCACTATACGAGAAGCGAACAGGGATAGCAAGCGAGGGAAAAACAGGGAGGAAGATCACCATTGATGCTCCTTATCTGGCTGTTCACGCTTCTTACTGGCAAGGGTAATGTGGGATAAGGGGACGATGTTTCGCATGTATGAGTATTGTACGTGAATGGAGAGGAGAGTGCAAGGTATAGAGAAGCAAGCAGATTTATAACAGTTATAGGACATCATTTATCGGTTATCAGCTTATTCATCGTCTTCAATAGCTGCATCTGCTTCGAGGGAGAGAATTTCGGCCAGGGCATCATCTGCTGCTGCCCTTACATTCTCATTCGTATGACGTGAGTACAAGCAGGCATATATTTTCTACCTGATGTACTCTAGACAGGCAGGGTGGACATTGCTCAGCAATATTTGCTACTGTAATAAGAGAGTAACTGGTGTTTATTTCCTTGTAGGAGTGAGAAGAACGTGAAAGCGTTTGCAACCTGGAAGTCTATATTGACACAAGACATCGCCGACATGCGGCGTATCGAAGGAACCTTATCTCTTTTTGAAGCATTCCGTATCCCCAGAAGAATGTGCGAAGTGGGGCAGCACTGTTATCAGGCAGAGGAACATCTCACCGTCCTGGAGCTATCCAGGCTGAAAAATGAGTTGGAGATCGATGACCTGCGGTGGCGCTGGTATAAGGCCGAATTTGTGGGTAAGGCAAGGACAAAATCTATCAGTAAAATCCGGGCGGTTTTTAAGAGACAAGATAGCATACCTAAGCAACTGCATTTGCTATCTCGATGAGATTGCCATGGGGGTCACGTACGTAGATCGAAGTTATGGTCCCGGTCGCTCCGCTTCTTTCCACTGGTCCTTCTTCGATAGTGACAGAGTTTGCTTGCAGATGAGCAATTACTTGCTCTAAAGGGATGGCTGTGAGGAAGCAAACGTCTGCTGAACTCGGAACTGGTTTGAGGGCTCTGGGTTCAAATTCTTTGCCATGCTCATGCAGGTTGATTTTTTGCTGCCCAAATTGTAGGGCTTTTCGGTATCAGTGGACATTTTACGCAAAGGGGCCGAAATCGTCATTTAGAGTAGATGGCACGAGAGAGGGGAGACACTCGCACGCCATTGACCGACGAGAAAAAAAGAATACAAAAGTGAAGGCTTTTCCAGTTTATATGCGCTAGTAAGACCTCCTTACATTCAAATGAGTGCGAAGCACTAGCTGCGAATGCAGCGTTTTTGAATGCAGTCTGGTATAAGAGATCTATAAGCGGAGGATGGACAGCATGAGTATGAGCCAGCAGGGACAAAACCAGCGCGCTGTACGGGAGCTATCCGCGCAGGAGGTGTATAACTACTTCTACCCACGCCCAACGCCTAAGTGGAATATTGGCGCGATCGTCTTCGGTGTAGCGCTTATCCCCGTGGGCATCTTCCTACACTCTATTCTTCTCTCTGTAGCTGGCCCGATCATCGTAGCCATATTTGGGATCATCATTTACCGGCGGATCAAGTCGCATCCCGACGACGAGAGCTACGACGCGTGGGTAGGAAGCCTGGCCCGCAAGTTGTATGCGAGGGGTCTGGATACGCTCGACATTCAATTGCACAATCAAGATCAAGTGCTGACGATACGCAGCTACGTCTTGCCTGGCTCATTGACAGCGCATGACTATCTGCATGAAGAAGTTTTGATGAAACACGGAAAAGACGGTCGCCAGCGCTTCAGCATCAATGTCTATACATTTATCTTTTGCACGGCGCGCTTCTTAGCGATCTTTGAAAGCGATGTCAACGTTTTTAATCCCTTGATTCATAGGGATATACACGAGATATATGGGTATCCCACAATCTTCACTGCCACGACCATCCCGCTTGAGGACACGGTTGTTTTCGACGAGCAGGAGGTTCCCTATCGTACAGAGCTATTCTGTCTGAAGTTTGTGAACGGCGAGACTGGGAAGTTCAGCGCGGCAGTGAAGGCCAGACCATGGGGTAGTATACCAGATGCCCCTGCCATAACATTGCCGAGTACAAATTTCGACAAGAAACTGAGCAAGTTGCGACAGATCCTGCTGTACCATCAAAAATAAGGTACAGAGTCCCTATTTTTGAGAAGAGCCGGAGGCCGATTTATCATCTGTACACGATGAATTTAACATTTGTCGTGTGACAAATACAGGTATGTCGTGTAGCAATAAAAACAATGTTACGACATTCGCTTGCGTTTTTTGCAAAAACGGGTTATACTTGTGAAAGCGATACTCATCGTGCAGCAGAGATACTGAGAATGGCGACTATTCTCAGTATCTCTGCTCCGTTTTTGGTA
>DAOTTD010000003.1:0-10539 GCA_034438015.1 Ktedonobacteraceae bacterium
CCAGCAGCACCGCTCGTCCGTGGGACCACCTCTCCATGCGGATCTGACTCACGGCATCAAAGTACAGGTCGGGGGCCATTTGCATTTTCTCCAGGAGTCGGGGCACTTCCCAGGCTTCACTCGCAAACACCGAAGCTAACAGTTGCTTTTGCCACTCCAGATCATGGTAATCATAGCGTAACGGCGTGGGCTGCTTGAACAGGAAAAACGCGACCAGTGCCTGGTTTCCTCGTGCGCTGCGTAGCGCGACCCGTTTTCCAGGGACACTATACATCTGCACGCAGGTCTCGTCGAGTCCCAGATAGTTGTCAGTGGTGAAGACCCCGAAGTGATAGCCACAGTAGCGCTCACATTGCGCTTCGTCTCCAAACACCAGAGTGCGTACGATGGAATGCAACCCGTCCGCACCCACCAGCAGGTCGAAGCGGCGGGAGCCGCCCCGCTCCAAGGTCACGTCGACTCCTGCCTCGTCCTGCTTGATCGCTTGGATGGAGTCCCCGAAGCAGTATTCCACCTCGTCCTTCGTCAGCTCGTAGAGCGTCCTGGCGAGATCACCCCGCATGATCTCCACCACATCCAGGTCGAAGGCCTTGCGCACAGCTTGTATGTTGACTCTGCCGATGCGCTCATTGCGCTCGTTGACAAACGAGATCGAGCCTGTGGTCGTCTTTTCTTGTTGTATTGCCTCCCAGATCCCCATGAGCTTGGCAATCGGCACGGCCTCATCGCGAACGTCAATCGGGTACCCGCCTTCTCGCAGCTGGGGCGCACGCTCGATCACGGTCGGGGTGAACCCAGAGCGCTTGAGCCAATACGCCAGGGTGGGCCCAGCAATACTGGCTCCTGAAATGAGGATGGTGGTATTTTTGGTGCTGCTCATGGTTCCCTCCTTCGAGATGACGACAAGGACAGATACCTTGAACGAAGCCTGACTTCAGGGAAAACTAAAACGTCCACGCAGAGCCATTGCATTCTAGCATAGCAGGGAGGCTCAGACTGCTTCTTCAGATCCTTTTAGACGTGAGTGAACTTCTCCCACAGTCCCCTCCGAGGCGATCTCGTGCTTCACTGGGCGAATCCACAGGGAGAGAGAAGCAGGTTGCATCGTCTCCTGCACCACTGCCAGCAACTGCTCGCGCAACTGGTCCAGGTCCACCTCCTGGCGCAGGTTCGCGCTAAAGGCTGCGATAGTCTTGGCCGCATCATACCTGTTGCGATAGAAACGCCGGTCAATGCTCTGCTGAATGCGATGGCGCAGCGGCTGGAAGAGGGCATAAATGATCAGGGTCGAGCCGACCAGGATGAGCGGAGACTGCGCCGCCTGCGAGCTGAAGGCCGCGAAGACAAACTGCGAGCCAAGGACTAGCCCGACATACACTATGGCCAGGGTAGCGGTGAGCAGGGTATAGACCAGTGTACGTCTGACAAACACATCGATGTCGAAAGCATTGGCATACAGGACTGCCATCAGGAAGCCTGCGATATTGATGCCACAGCCAAAGAACCCCGCGAGATTGACGATGAGCAAGGCAAACGAGTCTGCCGGGGCGAGAGCAGGGACGAGGAGAAACACCAGGAGAATGATCAGGATGAAGAGGCTCAAACTCACAATAATCCATTTGGTGGCAGCTCGCTCTTTTGGGTTCAAGAGACGGCGAGAGCGATAGATCAAGATCCCGACGATCATCGGAAAGCTGAGCAGACTGAACACCGTGTTGAGCAGGACAAAGACAGGAGTCGTGAGGAAGGCGAAGAGCACGACTGCCAGGCCATTGACCAGATAAAATCCGAGCACCCAACGAGAGCCAAATTGGCCATTGGGAAAGGTGAGGAGCGCATACATGCCCAGCAGACCCATTCCCAGGCCGATCAAGAGTTGCGTGGGCGCATTGAGGATCGGATAAGCAGTGGCAAGGGCTGGATAGTCGATGCCCTCATAGGCGGATAAGCCCACGAGAAAAGCGCTCATGCCCAATGGCACCCACTGGCCGGGCTTCTTGAAGACAATGAGCAGCGCGATCCCCACGCAGACCAGGATATAGAGCACCTGGATCACCGTATAGAGATTGGCATAGAACGCGATGGAGAGGCCAAGATGCTCCAGGGCATGCACATTCCCCGGCGTGAGTGAGCACCCACTGGGGCAGACGGTGTGCAAGTAGGCGTAGCCCAGCGGGAACCCCACAAGATGGCCAAGCAGAATAAGGAGCGTATAGATGAGAAAGCCAGCAAGCATGAGCCAGGCGGCGCGGGAACGAGAGGGCTTGTTTGATGCCTCCTGCACGAACGTATCGAGAGCAACTGTCATGATCGTCTCCTGGTGAACGCCAGATAGCTAGCAACCGTGCTCTATGAGAGAGCTGTTCTTGGCAAGCGAGGAGTGCCTTGTTCACTCCTCACATTGCTCCGGCATCCTCTGGCGGGATTAGCACCCTTTCATGGCGTTTCCTTCGTCAGCCCGGCATCCCTGGCCCGAATAATGGCCTCCGCCCGCCCGGCCACTTGCAGTTTGCTGAAAATGCTGGAGACATGGTTGCGCACCGTCTTGGGACTCAGGACGAGCTGTTCAGCAATGGCCGGGTTGGTGTAGCCCTGCGCGATGAGGGTCAGGACCTCCCGTTCGCGCTCGCTTAATTCGGGAAAAACGTGAGCAGGTGGAAGGCTCTTGCGCGGCCTTGCAAAATAGCCGATCAAGCGGTGCGCAATCGCCGGGCTGAAGATCGCTTCCCCTTTGCTCACCGCGGTAATCGCTCGTATCGCCTCCTCGCCCTCAGCTCCCTTGAGCAGATAGCCACGTGCGCCTGCACGCATCGCCGCAAAGACGGACTCATCGTCGTCGAACATGGTCAACATCAGGATCCCGACCTGGGGCGTTGCCGCCAGAATGCGGCGCGTGGCTTCAATCCCGTTGAGTCCTGGCATGTTCACATCCATCAGGATCACATCTGGCAGATACTGGGCTGCTAAGGCGACCGCCTCCGAGCCCGTGGTGGCCTCTCCTACCACCTCCATCAGCGTTGCCTCCGTCATCAAGAGAGCCCGCAGGCCATAGCGGAACACCGGATGATCATCGGCAATCAGCAGACGAATGCGGCTCATCACGCTCCCTCCTCTTGCTGCGCAGCCTCGTTCTCGTCGGATTGTCTGACCAGGAGCGGGAGCCGCGCATACACGCGCGTTCCACCCTTTGCCAGAGCTTCTACGAGGCACGTGCCCCCCAGTTCCTCTGCCCGCTCACGCATGGAGCCGAGGCCAACACCACTGCGTACTCCTGGTGGCAGTCCCTGCCCGTTATCTCTCACCTCCACTACCAGGACTTCCTGCACACGAAGCTGGACGGAGGCTTCGGTGGCATGGGCATGACGCACGACATTGGCCAGCGCCTCCTGCACAATCCGATAACAGGCCATCTCAATGGCGGCAGGCAGCAGGGGAAGCGCCTCTGGGGCATCGAGCATCAACACGATGCCGCTGGCACGATACTGATGGATCTGCTCCTGCAAGGCCGCCAGCAAGCCCAGATCGTCGAGGGCTGGCGGACGGAGGGCATACACGAGGCGACGAATATCGGCAATCGCCTCCTGGGCGTGAGTGATCGCATCGGTCAGCAGGTGTTCTGCCGTCTCGGGGTCCTGACGCAGGAGCTTCTTGATGGCCGAGAGTGTCAAGGTCTGGCTCGAAAGTTGCGGACCCAGGCCATCATGCAGGTCCCGACGCAAGCGCCGCCGTTCCTCCTCCCGTGCGGTCACCAGGCGCTCGCGCGAGCGTTGCAGATCAGCCGTCAAGTGGTGGAGGTTCCTCAGCAGGAGGGCCGAATGCAGCGCCATACCAATTTGGGGAGCCAGATCGCGCACGAGCCGTAGGTCAGCAGGCGTCAGTGCCTCCTCGCGTTGGCGTGGGGAAAGGATCAGTTCACCCAGATGCTTGCCTTGATGCACCAGAGGCACTCGTGTGTCTGCTGTACCCCCTCGGCTGGTGCCAAAGGCAGCCGCCAGCAGTGGTGGCTCCGTGCTAGGCGGGATCTGCTCCCGCTTCCAGACAATGGCGACGTAGGGAAGCTTGAGGGCATGGGCCACCGTCTCCACAATCGTGGGCAGGACGCTCTCAGTGGGCAAGGTCTCCTCTAATCGCTGCCCTAAGCGCGAGAGCACCTGATAGGGCTCGTTGCGGTCCCCGAACATCACGCGGTTCACCCCGTGCTGCAACCCTTGGCGCAAAGGTTGAAACAGCACGGCAATGAGCGCCGTTGCCAGCAACGAGAAGAACACATCATTCTGAGCACGCAAGAGGCTGCTGGCCCCAAAGACGACCAGCACATACACACCCAGCGTGCTGGCCGAAAGCCCACCATAGACCAGCGTGCGGTTGATGAGGATATCGATGTCCCAGAGCCGGTGCCGGAGCAGAGCGATGCCGATGCCCAGAGGAATGGGGACGAAAGAAAGCAGTAGAACGGCGGATCCAAAAAGGGGATACCAGGAATCCGCATGGGTGAGGGCAGGGATAACCAGGGGCAGCAGACTCCAGGCTATGTAGAACGCCAAGGTCATCGCAAAGCCAAAGGCCAACCATTTGATTTGCAAGCGTTGGAGAGGGGAAGCGACCCGACGGTAGCGATAGAGCTGTGTACCAACCGCGCTGCCATAGACAACAAGCGTTTCAAGCATGCCCAGCAGCGGGGGCCAGTTGTCGATATTGTAGGGATAGGGCAAGGCAAAGAAGCCCTCCTGGATCAGGAAAAGAGAGGCCAACATCCAGGACCAGCGGGGCACAAAGCGCCCATCCGGGAAGGTGTAGAACAGGATGCCCAAAGCCGGCCATTGCAGGATGGCTAGCAACCCCACGATGGGATTCCCTTCGAAAGGGGGGTCAATCACCAGATGCACTTCCGAAATGCCAAAGCAACCAAAGGTGAGCAAGAGCAGCGAGACGAAGAGTCCCATGTACTCCGCCGATTTGCGCCAGAAGATCAGTGTTCCCACGCTCAAGAACAGCAGGGTCACGATCAGATCACAGAAGAGCACAGAGAGCGCATAGGCATCCAGGGAAAAACCGTAATGAGCGAGGGCAGGCAGTTGCGAGGAACGGAGCTGCAAGTAGTTGCAGCTCACTCCTGTCGGATCACTACAGGCCGTATGAAGCACGCGAATGAATACCGGGAGATTGACCAGGAGCACGCCGACCTCGAACAGTGCTATCAGCAGCCAAAGTGCTCGCGCGATGACAAGGCGAAGCCTCGGCACTCGCCTCTCGGTTCTCCCTCTCTGTTTCCCACTGGCTGAGGAAGCCTCCTGCAGCCCTTGTGCCTGATTGAGGTGCATCATCTCTTCCTATTTCGACTCCGCGAGAAGAAAAGCCGCTGAATACTCTGACAGAGAACACTTTTCCCTCAAAAAGAGCATACACAACGATGAACTAAAAAGCAAATAGAAGAAACGGGAGCCATGGACTGTGGCAGGCCAGGAGACTCTCCGGCTAGAGTCTCACGCAACGTTACGAGCGTGAGACGTGAGATCATTCGCCAAAAAGTGCCTCGTCAAATCTCAACATTTCCATGCGCACACGCGCACTGGCTCAGCGTAGCACTGCCTGAGGAGGAGAGGAAGCTTCTGCTCCACTCGCCTGCGGCTGTTTCGTCAAGATGATGCCAACCCCACCGTAGGCAATCGCGGCGGCAATGGTCCCTACCAGACCCAGGAGCGTGAACAGCAGGCCTGAGAATTCTGTCGATGGGCTGAGGATTCCCGCAACCATGAGGAGGACACCGACCAACGGTGGAAAGACCTTCGCCCGTATGACAGCGATCCCCAGCACAAGAGGCCCGATGACACCCAACGCTGCTGAACCCAGGCCGAAGACACCGAAACCGGTTTCATAAAACCCAGCGTTGATGAGATGTGGGGCTCTTGCAGCCAGCAATGGCATGATAGAGACGAAGTAGGCAACCATTGCCATGCCCAGAAAGCTGCCCAGGACCACGAGGAAGACACCGATGAGTCCCAACACACCTCCGCGTCCTCCAGTCTGTCGCAGGGAGAAAGCAGGAAGACCCATCAGAACCAGGACCAGGGCGACGAAGATCAGACTCCAGTAGGGTGACCACAGCGGGCTTTGGATGGTGCTGGGTGAAGCGCTGAGACTGCTATCGAAGAAGAGCGTCATGAGGCCTGCGATGACACTGACAACAGCACCCAGCAGCAAGGGGATGCCACTCAAACGAGACAATGTTGTAGAAGACATACTTTCTTTCTCCTTGTCTAGACGTGTATGTAGACTTCTCGCATCACAGTGGAACCGAAGTAGCAACGGGATACGATTCACCGCTTCGCGCCAATGCCTAGATTAGCCCCTTTGTGAGTTGCTTCAAGATGATGCGCCGCAGACGAGCAACCTCGTTGTTGTTTTTCCCATACCTTTTCGTTTTTCCGACTCATCACTTTCTCGTTTGCTTGCTGTAAATCAGCCTGCAAAGGGAGCTAACAGGATGTCATGGAGTATCAATCCTATCTGAGAACTTGATCTGGCAGCACTTAACCATGTCTCAGGCGGGGTCTCTGCTTCAACACCATGCAAACGCCGATCATTTTGACGCCATTCGGGTGGTTGCATGAACGTGTTTGGTGGCGTGCTGATCAGGTGCTAGGGGTTCTTGAGCTGGATCAGGCCCACGCAGTTCTTGCCCGGGTCGAGGAACCAGGCCATCCAGGCGAAGCCGATATCGGCGATGCCGTCTTCGGTTTTTAGTCCTGGCAGGTCGTAGTCTTCGATCTGCACGCCGCGTCGGCGCAGTTCACTGACCTCGGCGCGCACGTCGGCGACGCGGAAGGTTGCTTGCGTCTGCTCGTCCCTGGTCCCCACGCTGCTCTTGGTGACCACTAACTGGCTGTCGCCCCCACATTGAAACGTCACCCCGCCTGGGCTCTCACTGAGCACCGGCAAGCCAATTTTATCTGCGTAGAAGTCTTTGGCAACCGCTAGGTCCATCGCGAGCAGCACGACATCGATCGGATAGTTGCTGAGCATCGCGTCCTCTCCTTCTCATTGATCATCTACTTTCCTAAACATCCGTCTTGCGAACTCACCGGCTGTGCCCCTTGGAGTGGGCAAGGAGAAGGCGAAGACGCCTCTGCTTGCCTCCTCATCCTCTCACATAGCTCCCCATAACCAGACGGGTTCGAGAAACCAGTTCTTCGACACTTCCCCATGGTGTCCTCCTGCTCTCTTGCCTAGTCAAACTGAGCCAAAGAGAGGAGATTGCCTTCGCTATCTTGAAACCAGGCTCCTTTGCCTGGCCCTACCGTCGCGATACTGTTGACGGTCTTGAGTGAGGGCACATCGTACTCTTCAAAGACGACCCCGCGAGCTTTGAGAGCGGCGACTTCCGACTCGACATCCTCCACCAGCCACATCGCCTGGGTGTGGGTCCCGCTGGCCTCACCTTGAGAGGTGAATAGGGAGAATCTGGTGTCTTTGCCACAGCGGTAGAAAAGACCTCCTTCTAATTCGCTCTCTGGGGTCAGCCCCAACTTTTCGGCGTAGAAACGCCTGGCTCGTTCCAGATCCGCTGCTGGCAGGGATGGATAGATGGGAGAATTGGTTAACATGTGCGAGAACTCCTTTCGTTTCCTGAAAGCACGGTTCAGGATCTTTGGCAATCAACTGCTGCTGCACAACAAGAGCGAGCTGCCGTTCGCTTGGTGGAGTTATGGCAAGGATATCCGGCCAGGGCTGGCTTCTTCCCTGCCTATCTCGCACCACTGCTTGCACGTACACTGTCACAAGTATAGCTCTTGCAGAGACGTTTGTGATGGGACTGGTGTCCTGACTTTCCTGAGAAGAATTGTCCCAGCCCTATCTCTTTCAGGTGGGACATCATGTCCCACCTGAAAGAGGACAATGTCCTGGGAGAAGCCTTTCTCAGCTGACGATGTCTTTGGAGGAAAAAGAAAACACGCGACGAAAGGCGATTCCGTCTCTCGTCTCTATACGCCCTGATCGAGAGTGCGCTGAAAGGAGAGTTGAGGGAGTGTCAGAAAAGGCCATTTCTTGCGACAAACGGCTCAGGTTCGAGAGAACTAAATGCTTCCAGCGAATAGTTGCGGAATGAATACTTCCTGCTATAACTCGGGATTAGATGACAGGTATACTCCGAGAGAGTGATTCCGCAAGTCCAACCTGGAAGCATTTAGGGCGCATCAGCAGGGCAAACACAGCACGAATGGTTGAGCTATCTCAAAACTCGTGTCAAAATTTCCTTCATGTGAAATGAGTAAGTGAGACAAAAGGTAGAGCTTATTTGAGGCTATCGGTCATCCTCACTGCCAGGATGTGTCAACCATCCGTGGCGAGGTTTGAACCGCAGATGAGAGAGTACGGTGAACAACGGTAAGGTAGGTGTCAGAAGAGTGGTTCCGTCGTCCGCAGAGGGCGCAGTTGCCCTTGACGCTTCTTGGGTGCCTGCAAGTCGAAGTGGTGCGATCCATGCAGATTGATATGGCCAGAGAGGATCGGAGAAAGATGCTCCAGGTCGCTCTCCAGTACAGGATATTCCGTTGCACGTAAATGATCGAGGGCAGCTTGCATGTATCGGGTATTCCAGACGGCAATCACGTTCAGTAGGAGGCTCAGGCAGGTTGCGCGGTTGAGCTGACTGGTGAGATCGCGGTCGGTCAGGATCCCCAGCTGCCCATAAGCGACAAGACGCGCCAGGCTATGCACCGCTTCTCCCTTGTTGAGCATGCGTCCTATCCGGCGTCGATAGGGTTTGTCGGAAAGGAACGTCAGGATATCGATGGTCTTGAGCAAGCGTCCATATTCCTCCAGGCCACGATGGATAAGATTCTTGTTGTCGAGGGCCTGCAATTTGGCCACGAGGAGGACAGATGTCACGGTGCCGTCTTTGAGAGACGCGGAAATGCGATGCATATCATCCCAACAGCGGACGATTAAATCCCGCTGGATCGCTTGCCCGCGAAAGAGCGGCTTTAAGACTCCATACTCGCCCACGCCCTCCACTGGGTAGAGCCGCTGATCAGAGAGATCGCGAATGCGAGGCGATAGCTTCAAGCCTTGCAAATCGTAAAGCGCATACATCAGCTCGGTAAACCCTGCGGTGTCTACCATCATCTCATGAATGGGTAACTCAGTTTCGTGATGTAAGATGGCGTCAAGTGCCGCATGAGCTTCGCGCATGTGGGGGGAGATGATCTGAATGTAGGGATGAGAGTACTGATCGCTGATCATATCGTGGAGGGTAACGCCCCGGCGGGGACCAAAGTAACGCGCATGATACTGGGCATGTAAGGATCGTGCGCCGACTTCAAAGCGAATGCCATCAGACATGGCGGCTGTTCCTGGACCAAAGGCGGAACTCAGCGGCAGGCTGTGATGATAGTCTACCAGGGCAACAATCGCCCGGCGCAGCGTTTCTTCGTATGGTCGGCGAGGGGATTACTCCCCCCACCGCCAATCCAGAACCGGACAGGTCATTTTCACGACATCCGGCTCCTCAGTGTATGGTCATGTGTTTACGATACCAGCAGTCTTTCGCTCTCTGATGTCAGAAAGGTCCCGTACTGTTTTTGCATCATGGCAATGGCGATGATAGATTCTCTTGTTCGACAGTTCATTGGTCCCTCCTAATGCCCTTGGAATGATATGGTCAACTTCCAAGAGGTCCTCATCTCGGTCCACAAAATACAGATCGCACCATGCGCATCGTCCGTTTTGCTCCTTGAGGAGCTTGCCTTTTTCTGTATGCACCAGTGGATGCTCTTTGAGTCGTTTTGACCAGTAGACCAGCTTTCCATCATACGGACTTGCCTCACCCTTGACCTTCACATGCTTTTGTTGGTGTGTCATCGTGTGTGTTCGCATGTTCGTTCCATTCGCCGTCGCAAACACCCAGGTGCGCCCTTCAATTGCTCGCCAGTATTTACTATCTATGACCTCCTGGCTATGAATTTTCGGGTGTCTTTTCTTTCCCCATCGCCGTAATTGGAAATGGAGAATGTAATCGCATGTCTGGAATGCCTTTGTGCAAGCCACGGGTTTGTAGTAATTGGCCCATCCCCAAATCATGGGGTTGAGTGCTTTAATCACTGCTTCTTGTGACACTGATTGGAGCTCCCGAATGCGTTTCTTGAGTTCCAGCGTGTGTCGTTTGACGGCTTGCTTGCTGGGTTTGATGATGGTCTTAAATCCTAGCGGTTTGCCTTGTGGGTCTTTTCCCGTATGGGTCTTTCCTACCTGGAATTGTCTGACTGTGTAGCCTAAGAAGTCAAATCCCACTTGCCCATCGACCGGAGTAAGTGTATGGGTGATTTTCGTCTTGACTGGGTGCAGGTGCAATCCCATCCCATGAAGCCATTGTTCAAGCGTTACTGCGGCTTTCTGTATCCTCTCTTTGTCGGAATGGAGTATCACCAGGTCGTCGGCATACCGTACTAGGTGGAGTTGTTCCCCACGTTTCTTGTCGCCTTCTCTCACGGCTTGTTCCATGCCATGCAGAGCGATATTTGCCAGCAACGGCGAAATCAC
>DAOTTD010000004.1:0-56823 GCA_034438015.1 Ktedonobacteraceae bacterium
AATCAACGCCTTGATCGACTGGAAACAAAGTTCGATGAACACACAACGCTTCTTACTCAGATCCTTGCACGCCTGCCCAATCCTTAAGCAGGGAGTCACGTTACTTGAGATGGTTGCGCAGGAAGAATGCAACGTGAAGAATGGATGGAAAAAGAGAGCACCAGAAACGCAACAAAGGGGATTTCTGCCGTTTCAGAAGCTGCTCTTGTTGCGTTTCTGGTGCCTTTGCGTAGATACTGTGACCTCTGATAAAGCGGCTGGTTATTGATAAATGTGTGAAAGTATTCTACACTCTTTTTGGTCATTCAGAAAATTTATAGAATGATTCAGTTCTTGCTCAGATGAAGGGAGTAATAGATGAGTACCGTTCCCAAGCCCCATGCCGTGGGTAAAATCAAAGCAGGCGATGTTACGCAACGGGTCGGCGTCGAGGCGATGGAAGCCCGAGGCGTCAATGTGGGCGAACTGGTTGAGAAATTAATCGATGCGGCCGGAGCCGAATTTACCACCTACTACTACTACACGATTCTGCGGATGTATCTGGCAGGGCATGAGGACTATAAAGAGATTTGTGAAGATGCACGCCTGGAGGATCGCGCCCATTTCGAGTTGATTACACCGCGTATCTATGAACTTGGGGGAACACTTCCTTATGACATCCGCAGCTTCGCTGACCGAGCTGGCTGTCCTGATGCCTATCTTCCTGGATCTCAGAATGGGCGTCGACCCATGAGCAACCCATTCGATCTTGTCACGAATGTGACGGCGGCGCAGGTCCTGGAAGTGCTTCTGGAAGCCGAGCGCTGTGCGATTCGTACCTGGAGCGAGATCTGTGATCTCACGGTGGCTAAGGACCCCCGAACCTATGATCTGGCGGCGCGTATCCTCAACGAAGAGATTGAGCACGAAGCGTGGTTCATCGAGTTGCTCAGCAAAGAACGAGATGGGGTGAGCCGCCCGTCCGGGCACTTCCGGCGCGGGACGCCTGGTGAGGGTCCCTACAGCAAAAATGCCGGCTTCTACAATCCGTAATGCACCTGATAGAGAGAGGCTCTACCAGGTGGTCCTGGAACTGCCTGGGCAAATCGTCACCATTGCTGTCGGGGAGCACGAGTTCATTTTAGCGGCGGCACGCCGGGCGGGGATCACCTTACCCAGCCTCTGCGAACAAGGCTGGTGTACCACCTGCGCCGTCAAGGTGCTCAGCGGCTCCGTTGATCAATCGGCTTCCGTTCGCTACTATGAAGAAGATCGGCGAGCTGGCTTCGCGCTCATCTGTACAGGGTGCCCTCGCTCGGATCTACGCCTCCGGGCTGGAGCTGTCGAGGAGATGCGCGCACATCGAGATGCGCATCATCTCCCAGTCCCGCGTGGCACGCGGGCTTCTCGCATCAAGGGTTTGCCAGAGAAATAGTAGGAGATGCGGGAGGAAAACGGACAGGAAGCGACGCCCATTTCGATACGACGAGAGTCTGTTGCTATCTAGATGCGTTGTCAGGTATTACCGTGAAACCCTGTTAAGAACCCAGGAAAAGAGCCTGCAACGCTACGTCTGAATGTTGCGGGCTCTTTTCTCTGTCTTATCGAGAGAAGGGCATCTTCAATGAGCTTCAAAAGCTGTTTCAGAGAGATGGATGGTCAAAAAGTTGACAGTGATTTTGACAGTAACAGCGTTGTACACATGGGACACAGACAAACAACCACAAAGTATAATTATCCTCTTGTCAAGCGCGTTTTTGATGGAAACCAGGGTGTGGAAAGAGGGAAAAAGCTCGGCAACTGGAACTGGTGGCTCCCCTTTGCCGGCGTTCAGCGTCATCCACCCGCCCTCGCCGAGTATCTCGGAGGAGACGACCTGGCGGTGTCCACATCCGCTGCCCAGGATACCGATGTGAGCGTGGGAGGCAAGCGATGAACAACGTTTTTGCGTGGAAGTTCCGCGTACCGGGTCTCATGGGACTTTTGCTGGCGATCTTGCTCTCGTCCTGCGGTTTTCCAGGCGTGGTCTCGACCTCGCAGCAGTTGCCACAGGTCAGCAACACGCCGACCGCAACGTCGCTGCCGCCTGTACGCTTCCCGCAGGATGAGGCCGCACATAATGATCTCAACGAGTGGTGGTACTATACCGGGCATCTGAGCGCGATCGATAGCAGCGGGAAGGCGCATACTTACGGCTTTGAACTGGTTGTGTTCCAGGCCGTGCGCAGCGATTTTCCACCCATCTATGCCTCTCATTTTGCCATCAGCGATATCACGCGCGGCGAGTTCCACTACGATCAGCATCGCCAGATCGAGCCGAACGCTGTCATCCCCGATGGCACCTCGGCGCAGGGCATCCATATCAGATTGGATGACTGGTCGATTCGCGGCTTGAACGGGCATGATCACCTGATCGCCAGTATGAAAGACTACGCGATGCAGTTGAACCTGACCAGCCTCAAAGCTGCCGTCCTACATAATGGCAATGGCCTGATCACCTATGGTCCGTCTGGTTTCTCATATTATTATTCGCGTACACGTATGGAGGTCGCTGGAACGCTCGTTGACCATAATCAGACGTTGCGTGTAAGTGGTCAGGCGTGGATGGATCACCAGTGGGGCAATTTCCTCACCAATCTCGGCGGCGGCTGGAACTGGTTCAGCGTCCAGCTCAATAACGATACGGAGATGATGCTGTACTTCGTCCGCGATACCTCTAGCACCTATATCAGTTACATCGACGCGCACGATCAGGATCACCTTATTCCTCAACGCTCGCTGCGTCTCAGTGTGCTCAACCATTGGACCAGTCCGGTGACGGGCATCACGTATCCATCCGGCTGGCGTCTTGAGGTGAATGATCCGCAGTTACGCACGACGCTGACGATCATCCCTCAGTTAAAAGATCAGGAGCTTGTTGCCACATCCTCTACGGGCAATACGTACTGGGAGGGCGCGGTGAACATCAACGGTCAGCAGGGAGGTAAAGGCGTCTCGGGCAATGGGTATGTGGAGTTGACGGGTTATAGCAGATAATCAAATTTTTTTAGTAGATGGGAATACCGTGCGTGCAATAACCGTTAACTCTCCCTCGACAATACCCATATACTCTTGCTCTATGCTATATCTATGCTCGCGCTGAGGCTGTAGCCTGACATAGGCCAGAGTATCGTTGAAAAGGAGGTGGTGTCGAATCTGTGCCACCTCTTCTATACGTTGCAGCGGCAGTACGCGCGTGCGTAAACCGCCGTATGTCGTGCTGGTGATAATTGACTGCCGTTCTATCAGCCGCCTCTGACGGGCACTGAGTGTATTCTGGAATGGCGTGGAGACGAGTTGATAGAACGCGGATCTGCCCGCTCTTCGTCCTTCAGCCGCATAAGAGAAATGCACATCGCCCCCCAGAAGCAGAATATCCCTCTCGCGCTTTTTGAGCATTTGGATAAGCTCATTCCAGCTAGCGCCAAAGATAGGCCAATGATCAAAGCTCCCACGCAGCACAACCTGTAGCTGGAGCCGGGCAAGCTGTTTTCCAATCCAATGTAGGAGTGGGTTGCTGCGCTGCCAGAGCCGTACGCCAGTAATATATTCGATAAGTCCGATAAGTGGCGGCATGAGTACAGGCACCGACGAAACAACAATCGTCATTTCGGTATCATGCCGTTGCATCCAGTTACGCAGAGCTATCATCTGTTGTTCTCCCATAATATGCATTGGCGCATAAAACGCATCAGTTTTAATGGACCCGAAGATAGAAGTGCGATCTGCGCGAGTATTGGTGACAAAAAGGGGGGGCATGGTTGGAAGTGTGTAATGCCAATCAAGCTCATTGCGTCCATAAAAGTTGTCGCGGATAGAGGCGCGCAGAGCTTCAAGCGCATCTTCCCCGCTCTTTTCTGCCGCTTGCATAATCTTTACTAACGGGTGTTGACTATTTTCTCGCTGCAAGAGATTTCCCCATCCCTGGTAGATCCAGTAGGCCACTAGCGCGTCTATGAGCAGAGCCTCCAAGCCGCGACGTATCATCTGCTCTTTCCAACCAGGAAAAACGCCCCAATTGTTGAGTAATTCGTGGTCATCAAATATCATGTATGTAGGTAACGTCGCAAGCACCTGCCTGACGCCTTTTTCGGCGGTCCAGACATATTCGTATAAGCGTGCAAAAGCTGTAAATATTGTCATTCTATCGTCGGCTGATATATCCTGGCGTAGCTCCATAAATTGAGAAGGTGGCTCATCGGCATAAATTTGATCGCCAATCAATAGGAGTAAATGTGGCCACGCCTGCTCGCGTTGCTCGAAGTGTCGCAGGAGCCAGGCGCCCAGGGCATTGAAGGTGTCATCCGCTGCTCGATCAAGCTTGCGGCACGAGCCATAAATAAACCGGAGGGACGCTCTCTGTTGCGCTCTTTCTGCATCTATTTCCACGTGATCCAGGGTGCGAAAGCACTGGAGCAAGGGAGAAGACGGATCGGTTAATGTGCCGTCTTCTGTGAAAAGTTCATACCGATACCAGGTAGCGGGTTGCAGACCGTGTAATTGTGGGGCAGCGTAGTGGCGCCCTCCCACTGTTATTGTATGTACGCTAACGCTTCCTGCTTCATTCTCTTGATCGGTATATGGGGCAGTTCTAAGCGTAATAATGCACGCGTGAGAAAGTTCGACCCAGATAACGACGCTTGCCGTATTTGTTGCGCGTACAATAGGGCCGACGAGTAGTTGTACCATTTATTCTATCCCTTCTCGGGGTCGATTTCCCGTTAGGGATAAATTGTACGTTATAATACCAGGCGGAGCAAATGGTTGGCAAGCGGCACGAAGCAATACAGAAGACATAGAGAAAACAGTAGAAGACAGTAGAAGACAAAGATGGTACACAAAGCGGCGCTGTGCTACGTTGATCGAATAAATTTGTCTTTCCCCGCTGCACACGCCTCACATACTTTATATCATTGTTTTGTTTTATGTGTTGATCTGTGTATGACAAATATACCCACAACTGTAGAGAATAATATGTGCACAAGTAGCTGCAAAGAAGGTGCAGCGATGCGAAACATGGTAGACTAACGATGGTTCTGGAAAATACATAGCCAACTTGCGGATGTGTTGACGAAAACCTGCACGAGTATGGTATACTTTGTTGCGACGCAAGAGAGAATAAATTGTACGCATGTAGCACTACACAATAAAAGTCGTAATGACATTATGCGTAACAATATCGTACAATGTAGCAAATTTGTTAGACGAATCATCAGTCTCCAGAAAGTCGACGCGAAGTAGAGGTTCCCTGGGGCAGTGTTGTCGAGACAGTATTGTCCAGGTTATCCTGCAAGCGCTTTACAGGGGGCGAGTGGTCAACCAGGTTGTTGTGTCCATCAAGTTGTTGTGTCCATAAGAGCAGGAACCGACTGGCATTCATGGAAGCAAGATCATATACATCTACTTTAGAAGAGTCTGCTATTGTTGAACGCGTTGCACGCATCGTTTCCAGTGTGCGTGGAACGAAGCCCGATTACACGCGTCTGGCCGCTGAATTGGAGCAGACTATTCCTTTTGATATCTTTGGAGTAGTACTTTTGCGCCATGACCGTCAGGCGGTGCGTGTCGTAGTCTGTCGGCGCGAATCTGATGCGTGGCGTGCGTATACACATCAGCTTCCGCGCGAAGAGTCGATGCTAGCGCGCGTGCTGCAATTTCCTGATCTGCGGGTAAGCAATTATCCCGCTGGTCTGGATGGTCCGCCTGCTGTGAGTGGGGACGCGCTCAGCGGTTTCCATCAATTGCACTCGACCCTGATCGCTCCTTTGATCGTCGAAGAGGGCGTATTGGGAACGCTCGAACTTGGGAGCATGGTTCCTTACATCTATGCAGATCAGACCTTGCAACGCCTGGTGAGCGCCGTCGCGCGCGTCCTGGCTTCGGCCATCGAGAGCGCCCAATTGGGTGGAAGCGCTGAAATACAAAATCGACAGCGGCAGGTGCTGAAAGATGTCTCCAGCGCCTTAACATCGAAGATGGACCTCTCCACGATTCTGCAGCAGATCGTCAATGGTATTGCCAAAGCACTCAACGTCGCTTCCTTGATCGTGATGCATGATCGACAGGATGGGAGATTCCGCGTGGAGGCACAATCTGGACTCGACCAGGAGATGTTGACACAGGCGTTTGGCACGTATATCCCGATCAGCGAACAGTGCATCATCGGCCAGACGCTAGAACATCGGCAGCCGTTTGTGTCGAATGATATCATTGCAGACGATCGCTTTCCTACCAGTTGCACCTTATTCAAGGTGCTTGGTATGCGCTCCATTTTCTGCTATCCCCTGGTTACCGGAACGACGATCTACGGAGCGTTGCTGCTCTGCTCAGCGGAGCCAGGAGGGTTTACACCGCTGAAGGCCGACATCCTCTCTCTCTTCGCGAACCAGGCCACCGTAGCTATTCATAACGGTATGCTGCTCGAATCCGCGCATCAACGTAGCCGCTTTCAAGAGGCGATAGAACGGCTAGAGCGTGCGCATAGGCAACGTCTTTCCGCGTCTTCTCAACAGGATAATGTGGATGACGAGCAGGATGAATACGAACTGCTTGCTCACGTGCGTGAGGAGACGCAGCTCACTTTTGGTGTCAGTTTTACCAGCCTTTTGCGTTTCATCAGCGATCACTTGCTGACGCAGAGTGAAAGGGACCTGCAGGCCGTCTTCTCGGCCCCGCACTTCTCTGCTCCCGATACGTCTCTCGATAGCGTATACCACGCATCTTCTGTGCTCCCGTCTGTGGCGGGTGAAAGCATAGATCCGCTTGCCGATACGCTCTCGCTGCTATCGAGAACGGCTGAAGCCGCCTTGATGCGTACCGGCATGCTTGGTGAACTCAGTCAATTGCTGATTCAGTTAAAGCAGTCTACCGATGGTGTCAGAGACGCCTGGTTTGTTGTTGATCTGGGGGGTGTCTGCCTCTATATGAATCCAGCTGCCGAGGCGCTCTGTGGCAGACACCTGGAAGAGTTCAACTCCTCTTACCGACCCAGGCTGTTGGCGCCTGACCAGGCAGCTTTTATGACGATAGAAGATGCCTTTGTGAAACTATATCCACGTCTGCGGAATGCGGAAGAGGTCGCGCTGTACCTGCGAGACTTTGCGCAGGGCAAGGCGTATCGACAGGATCTGCGCTGCGCGCTTGCCTCCGAGCATTCGTACGCAAGGCCAGAGGAAGCTGTTCATGGACGCAGTTCTCTGCTCTCTAAAAAAGAAGTGTCTGATTATCACTACCAGCTTGTGCGTTATCCTCTCTACGACCAGCAAGGGCAGTTCAGCGCGAACGCGCTGCAGGTGCGCGATGTCACCGAGCAGGTGCGCGACGAGAAAAATCGCTCCGCCCTGCTGTCATCTGTGTCCCATGATCTGCGCACTCCATTAACTACGATCAAGGCGGCGGTAACGGGGCTGCTTCAGGCCAACGTTGCGTGGGATGAACGCGACTACCAGGCGATGCTAGAGGACATCGATGTCGAGGCCGATCACCTCACTGTGCTGGTCAATGCCCTGGTCGAGCTGTCTCGTATAGAGATGGGCGCTCTGGTCCTCGAAAAAGAGTGGTGCGACGTGGCCGAGATCGTGCATGGGACGTTGGAGAAAATGGAGCGCTCCTTCGCCGGACGGCCCGTCTATACACACTTTTCGCCGCACCTGCCCTTGATCTACGTCGATCATGTGCAGCTTGGGCGTGTCTTTTACCACCTGTTCGAGAATGCGCTCGGGAATAGCCCGCCGCAGACCGAAATTGTCGTAAATGTGGATGCGATTGACGATGCGCAAAAGATGCTGCACGTTCAAGTCGTCGATCATGGTTCCGGGGTTCCAGAGCAAGAGCGTGAGCGCATCTTTCAGTCTATTTCTTCTGGGCAACGTCCCTACGGCAATGGGCTGGGGCTGGCGATCTGCAAAGGTATTATCGAGGCTCATCAGGGGCGGATCGGCGTAGGGGCAGGCGCCGATGGTGGCGCCTGCTTCTTCTTTACGTTGCCCCTTCATACCCATGCTGCCGCGCAGGCCGGCTTCGAGGCACCCTTTGCTGCAGATAATGCACGCGTAGTAGAACGAGATGCTCCTACCATGCAAGAGACGGGCAGCGAGCCAGCAGAGGAGGGGGAGCTATGAGACTAAAAGGCAAGCGTATCCTGGTCGTTGATGACGAACCATCCATTCAGCGTATTTTACGCCGTAACTTGACCACGAGCGGTTACGAAGTTCTGATTGCTGCCGATGGTAACCAGGCTGTAGAGATGGTTCAACTGCATCAACCAGACCTTGTTTTGCTCGATCTCTGTTTGCCGGGAGACCTCAATGGTCTCGATGTCTGTGTGCGGGTGCGTCAGCTCTCGCCGCAGCTCCCGATCATTGTGCTATCGGCGGTCGCAGAAGAGCGACAGAAGGTGGAGGCGCTGGATCTGGGAGCGGATGATTATTTGACCAAGCCTTTTAGCAACGATGAGTTGCAGGCCCGTGTACGCGTCTGCCTGCGCCGTGTTCAGACGGTTGAGACCGCCAGCGGAAATGAGCCGGAGGAACTGCGCAGCGACGATGGCTATCTGTACATGAATGTCGTGCGCCGCATGGTGCGCGCCGGCGAAAGCGAGGTGCGCCTGACCCCTACGGAATTCGAATTGTTGCGGCAATTGATGTTATACGCGGGGAGGGTACTGACCCATCGTTCTTTATTACGAGCGGTATGGGGTCCTGAGTATGGTGAGGAAGCCGACTACCTGCGCGTCTACGTACGGCAGCTCAGACGCAAAGTAGAGGTCGAGCCTTCTCACCCGCGTTATATTTTGACCGAACCTGGCATTGGCTACGTGTTTCGCGCCCAGGTCGACGCGTAAAAAATTTAACGCAAAATTAATACCAGATAGCGTTTTTTTATGGTTATCTAACGGCTTGGGAGGTACACTTGCAGACAGTATGCTCTTGAACGCTTGCCTCGGGAGGGGAGTGTGGTCTGTCTTGATGGGAGGTCCCGTCGTGTTCGTCGAAGAACTATCTTACAGCGATCGTTTGTTGGACGCAATTAGAGGAATGTGTATAGTGTATGTAAAGATCTTAGAAAGTAGCGTGGTGGTAGTGTAGAGAAACTGTGGGCAGAGAGAACTACTAATGTGTTGATTATGGAAGATGGAAATAGAACCGCTTGCAACTTATCTGAAGAGAATAGGGTTCGTAGGCTAGTCTGGCAAAGGAACTAGAGAAGATGGAGCAGCAAGACCGCATCATGGATGGGGACTTACAAACGTTAGGTCTCCAATCTATCCTGAAAATACTTGCGTTGAGTGGTAAATCCGGCAAATTATTTGTGACCTCGGGGCCGGAGACGCTCTCTATCAGCTTGCGCAAAGGGCAGATTGTGGGGCTGCACGAAGATGGTGTGCCCCAGCCCGACCTGCTTGGCATGTTATGCCTGATCGGTCGGCTTGATCCGCCACGTGCGCAGAGTGTGCGTGAGATGGCACAGGGGGATATGCAGCTTGCGTTAAAAATACTGGTGGATCAGGGCTGGATGAGTGCGGCTGAGATGCAGCATCGTCTCGAATTTGCCGTCACCCAATCCATCAGCCATGCCATGCGCTGGGTCAATGGGCGTTTTGCTTTTCATATTCAACTGGTTCCAATGGAGAGCAGGATGCAGCCGCTCGACGTCGACTCAGTCCTGCTAGAAGCGCTGCGCCAGGCCGATGAATGGGAAGAGGTCGCCAACGAGGGTGCAACGCATCTAGCGCGCACAACAGTGGCGCGCTGGCAACCAGAGGTGAGCAAGGACGTACGCAGCCTCGGTCTGAACCAGGAGAGCATCGAAGTGCTCTGTCTCTCCAATGGCGAACTTCCCCTGCAAGCGATCTCGCTGGTTTTGATGGCACCGGAGGCGCGCGTTGCGCATGTGATGGCCAGCCTGCTGGAATTGAATCTGATCGAGGTTGTGAATACCGCCTTAGAGACGGAGCTGCAACAGGACCTCTCCAATATCATCATCAAGTGCCAGTATACCCTGGCGCAACAACGCGGCTCGGAGAATCCGTCGCAGCATCTCCTCGGCCTGATCACGACGCTCTCCGAATGTATTAACGGCTTACTAATCCATCATGGCAGCTATGCACGGAGTCTGCGCGGTCGCGGTCAACTCCCCCCTCCAGAGATTGTACGCTATCTGGATCGCCGCTTTGCGCATTCGTTGCAACTTCTTTCCAGGCAGCAGTATCCTATACTGGAGACAACGAACTTTATCCAGGGTCAACTCGACTGTGAGCCGATCTTGAGCTTAAACAAACTGGTCAAAGGTGATCAACTAGAAGAGTTTTACTGGGAGGCGGTCCAGGGGCTGGCTGCGTTTCTACGCCTGATCTTTGCAGAACTGGTGCGCGACGAGGTTGGCAATTCGCATACCGGGCGGCAGCTTAATGTTGCCTGGAAGATCTTTCTTTCGGAGATCGAGCACGAGGTACAACAGTACCAGGTCTACCGGGCCCATCGTAACGCTCAGCTTGCGCGTGGTCGTGAAACTGTGCAGGCATCGCAGCTCGGAATTGTTCAGAATGGGAATGGAGTGCCGGAGAGTGGCGCAAATGCGCCCTGGTCACCTGAAACGAGAAGGAGGTCAATATAAATGGCGGAACCCACAGTGTTGGTTGTAGATGATAGTCCTACGGTGCGTAAAATTGTTCAGATGACCCTGCAACGGGAACATATCAGAGTGATTACGGCTGGTGATGGCCTGAGCGCGCTTACCTGCGTTGCCGACGAAATGCCTGCAGTTATCCTGCTCGATATCCAGTTGCCCCGGATGGATGGGTACCATATTTGCCAGATTATACGCAAAAACTTGCAGTTTCGCCAGATTCCCATTATCATGCTCAGTGGGAAAGATGGTTTGTTTGATAAGATGCGCGGGCGGCTGGCCGGCTCTACGGAGTACATCACCAAGCCCTTTGATTCCGTTGAACTGGTACAGACCGTAAAGAAGCATCTTGCAAACTGGCAGGAGCGTATGCCTGTATCGCATGAAGGGATGCGACCTCGCTTGCGTTACCGAGGCTAGGAGTGTTCTCTCTGCCCGCGCCGTGTAGAAGGAAGAGATACTCCAGCGAGATAGCCCTTATTTCCCATCTGCTGGTGTGGTTCACAGAGGAAAGGTTATAATTGGATGCCTGGGCAAAAAGTTCTTGTTGTGGATGATAGTTGGACTGAACTGACTATGATTGTAACCCCATTGCGCAATAATGGCTTTGATGTCGTTACTGCTGTTGATGGTGACGAGGCGGTTGAGAAAGTTTTTAAAGAACATCCACAATGTATTGTTCTTGATGTCGTTCTACCTAAGCAAAATGGTTTTCAACTCTGTCGGAAACTCAAGAATTCGGATGTCAGCAGGCACATTCCGATTATTTTGTTGACAAGTAAGAACACCCCGTTAGATAAGGCCTGGGGGTTGAGGCAGGGAGCTGACCTCTATATCACGAAGCCTTTCAATAGTGATGAACTGGTCGCCAGTGTTCGTCGCCTCATCTAAGAGGCGTGCGCTCTATGAAGGATACGGGAACCAGACGTTGATGGGGCAGAGAGACTTAAAGCGCCTCTGCCATTGGGAGTAATCCAGTGTCTAGCGAAGATATAAGAAAATCTCAACGTGACGCAATTGTTGCTATTCAGCAATTGCGGGCTCTGTCTCCTTCAGCCGCGCAGGCTCTGGCTATACAGGGTGGATTGAGTCGCCCAGAAGAGGAACTCGCGGCAAGAGGTATCTCTCCTGTTGCTAGTGAACAATATCTCATCTTTACTCTAGAAGATTTTGAACTGGCCGTAAAAGCTGAACTTGTGCAAGGTGTCGAGCGCATTGTCGATCTCACTCCGGTGCCCAATGTTGCTCCCTGGGTGCGTGGGGTGATCAACCTGCGCGGCTCCATTATCTCGGTAGTGGACTTACGGATGTTTCTGGACCTGGAGCCGCTTCCCTATTCCTCGCGTACACGTTTGCTTTCGCTGCAATACAATGAGATGGTGATCTGCTTTGCGGTGGATGGCGTCAATGAGATGCTACCTATCCCTCCTGCCACTATCATCAGTGGAAATCTGCGTCCGATGAATATACCTCAATGGGTCCTTCCCTACGCTGCCGGTAGTGCGATGTTCGCTCATCGGACGATGGTGGTCCTGGATGTCCCTCGTCTCCTTTTCTCGGAGAGGATGCAACATTACAAGGTTTCCGGTTAAACGGAGTGGCAATCGTACCGCGATCACAGCACGATCGCTCGTCTGAATCATAGATATTTTTTTATCAACTAGGGAGGTTTGGCGATATGAATCCTGAGCGCAATAGAGGTGGCATGACTGTCAATGCGCTGATGCAGTGGGGACTGGTTGCTTCAACCGCGATCCCCGTAATCTCGCTCGCATTGCTTGGCTTTGCATCTCTTTCTTTAGATCATTCTACGTTAATACTTGCTACGGTCGCTTGCGCGATTATCGTGCTGCTCGGTGTGATGATTGTAAACTACTTTGTACAACATC
This sequence comes from Ktedonobacteraceae bacterium, assembly GCA_034438015.1. Lineage (GTDB taxonomy): Bacteria > Chloroflexota > Ktedonobacteria > Ktedonobacterales > Ktedonobacteraceae > JACDAE01. Next base: position 12,534 of record DAOTTD010000004.1, read on the forward strand.
GCATTCGCGATCGCATACAGCGACTGGTTGAGGTCTGCCGGGACTACGCGAGCGGCGATCGAACGGCGCGCGCTGTGGTGAATGGCGATGACGATTTCGCCATGCTGTCGATGTCTATCAATACACTCCTCGACAGTCAGGGCAGTCCTATTGCGGCGTCCCTGGGCAGCGTGGGCAGCGATGCCGCCGCCCTGCAAGCTCAGATTGAGAAGCTTCTACAAGAGGTGAGCGCCGTTGGCGATGGCGATCTGCGCGTGCAGGCCGAGGTGACTCCCGATACACTGGGTGTGCTCGCCGACTCCTTCAACTATATGATCGAGGAGCTGGCGAAGGTCGTGGGCCGGGTGCAGTCGACCGCCGTGCAGGTGACGAACGCAACACGCCGCATTCTTGATCGTACGGCTGAACTGACGCAGGCATCTGAGACACAGGTAGCACAGATCTCACAGACGACCGAGGCGGTAGAGGCCCTGGCCATCTTTATTCAAAACGTTGCTCGCAATGCTCAATTGAGTGCTGAGATGGCGCAGGAAGCTCTGCGCAATGCCGCCACCGGTCAGCAATCCGTGCGGCAGACGATCGAGGGTATGATGCTGATCCGCGAGAACGTACAGGAGACTTCCAAGAAGATTAAACGCCTGGGCGAACGCTCGAATGAGATTGGTGAGATCGTGCGTATCATCGAAGATATCGCTGATCAGACAAACTTGCTCGCGTTGAACGCCGCTATCCAGTCCGCCATGGCGGGCGAGCACGGACGCGGATTTGCGGTGGTTGCCGACGAGATCCGCCTCCTGGCAGAACGCTCTACGGAGTCGACCAAACGTATTGCGACACTGGTGAAGAGCATTCAGGGCGATACCTACGAGGCCGTGGTCGCCATGGAAGATAGCACGCAGGAAGTGGTGAAGGGGTCGCAACTGGCCGATGAAGCAGGTCGCGCCCTGAACTCGATCTACGGCGCCGTTGAACGGCAGGCTCAGATGATCGAGAGTATCGCTCGCGCGGCGAACGATCAGACCTCTGTGTCCGAGTCGGTCGCGATGGCGATGGGCCGTATCTCGGAGATTACGCGCCAGACGGATGCTGGTACACAGGAGGCCGCCGTGAGTGTCAGTTACCTGGCAGAACTCTCGGAGCAGTTGCGTGCCTCTGTATCAACCTTCCGCCTGCCTGATCGCGGCAGTGAGGTGCTTGGGTCGTTTCCAAATATGACTTCTGTTGGTGAAGTGAACGATAATGCCGATCAAATGTTTACTCCCTCGCTGATGCCGGGAATGGATACCGATTGGGGCCAGAACTTTGCCGGTAACTTCCCGCCATTGCCCGAGCCAGGCAATTCGGGTTCGCTAGTGCCCCTCTCTTCTTCGCGTTCTAACGGTGGTCAGTACGCCTTTAGCAACCAGCAGGAGTTCGGCGGTCAGGGCGTCGCCCAACAGGGTTTTACCGGGCCCTTCGGCACGCTTAACAACCAGCAAGCCTTTGGAAATCAGCCTTTTGATAACGGCACCCCGCGTGGCTTCAACGGGCAACAATTCAGCGGCGGTCAGCAGTTTGGTAGTCCTGCCAATCAGCAATTCGGCAGCAATCAGCAGTTTGGTAGCCCTGCCAATCAACAATTTAACGGTCAGCAGTTTGGTAGCCCTGCCAATCAGCAATTTAACGGTCAGCAGTTTGGTGGCCCTGGTAATCAGCAGTTTGGTGGCCCTGCCAATCAACAGGATTTTGGTGAGGGTGTTGGCTTTGATAGTCAGATGAACCTTGAAGGCGAACATTTTGCTCCACCGCCGAATTTTGGCGCTCAGAATCAGCCGTTCTACCCGAATCGGGGTCAGGCACCTAATCCGGGCCTTCTGCCCTCACCGGGGCAGTCTGCTCCTGCTCGTCCACGCTGGCAGCCATCAGCTCAGAATGCACAAAATGCTCAGAATAAGGGCCAGTTCTCGTTCAACCAGGACCAGACGCCCTTCCCGAATAACGGGTAGTCCTATTGTAGTAGCGTGTTGGTGTCGTGCTGTGCACTGTAAAGAAACCTGTAAGTGTACAGACGACGCTAGATAGTTTAAGTGGGTACGCGCAACATGTCGAATACATTTGATAAACTATCAGTCCTCGATTCGTTTATCGAAGAGGTAAATAGCTATTTGCCGGAAATCGAGACGAACCTTGAGCGTCTGGCGCAGTCACCTGGCGACATGGATGCCCTTGAAGAAACGTACCGCCGTACTCATACCATTGGCGGTTCTGCTTCCATGATGGACTTTCCAGGTCTGGCCCATGTGGCACATGGCATGGAAGACATTCTGGGGGATGCTCTAGACGGTATAACGACGCTCGATGGACCTGTTCTGGGTCTGTTGCAGCGTTCGCTAGGCCGCCTGCATCAGCTCCTGGAGGGTATCCGCAATGGCGTTGATGAAGAAGCCGTGATCGCGGAAGATGATGCTGATTATTCTCAGTACCGGGCCTTAGTTGATGCGTCGGCACAGTCTGTTCAGCCTACTCAGCCTGTTCCGTCTGTGCAGGTGGCACCTCCTGACTATTCTGTTCCTTCCATGCAGGCTCTGCCAGAGGGAGGGCCTCCCACTCGATGGGAGGAAGATAACATATCTTATTCTGCGCCTGATATGTCTACACCCGTGGCCTCTTCGATGCCATCGTTTGACGAGGTGCTGGCTTCGTTCCGCACTCCGAATATAGAGACCGGCGATGATGTTGCCTGGCCCGAAGAGCCCGCCGTCGATGATCTCTCCGCTTCCTCTTACCAGGTGGCGGAAAGCTCTCCGCCACCTCAGTTGAGCGCTTTAGATGCCCTGATGGCTTCAGCACGGCAGGTACCTGCTATAGAGTCGTCAGAAATATCTTCTACCTGGGAGGGCGAGCTACCTCCTGTCGACGATCTTGCATTCCCTGAAAGCAATCTTCCTGTCCCTGTACAAGAAACTAACCTTGCTACTGAGATGGTCTCTTTCTCACAGGCATATGCAGATGTGCAGCACGGAGCGCAAAATATAGAGCTGCAAGCTGCTGCGTTAAAGAATCTGGTGGGTCAGTTACATTCCGCGCTCTCTATTATCGAGGCGCAGCGAAGCGAGTTCAAGGGCTTTCTAGATGGCTCTAAAGATGCTCTCGATCGCATGGAGGATTGGGCTGGTCGGGCGATGGGCTTGAATCTGCGCAATAGTCCCGAACAGGTGCGCCGCTATCTTCCATTATCGGTGATGTGGGTAGCCAACAGTAAGCTGAAAAAGGTGCTTGACCAGCTCAATCAAACCGCTGGTGACGCCGAACTTACCGATGAGCGGATGGAATTTGAACTCCAGCAATTCCGAGCTTTACTCTCCTCCAGTAACACTGCATTCCAGCGGGTTCAGGAGAGCGCCGCGCGTGCGCCGGAGCCGGTCTGGACTCCCTGGGAGATGCAGCGCGAGCAGGATGCTCTGCGCGAACGTGTGACTTTTGAGCGCTATGGAAATCCTGATGCGTTGCGGGCCGAGATAGAGGCTCAATTACGTGAGGAACTGCGTCAGGAGTACGAGGCGCGTTCGGTTACGCTCGCCAACCGCGCCGAATTAGAGCGGCAGATACGCAGCGAGGTGCGCCGGGAGTACGAGGAGCTGCGCCGTTTGCAAGAACGCGCTACTGGACAGGAGACGCCGGAGGTCCTCCAGGAGCTGGAGGAACGTCTTCGTGATGAAATCGAGATCCAGGTACGCCAGGACTTTTTGAAGCAGATTACCAGCGCTGAAGGCGAGTTCTCGCGGATGCGCCAGGCAGCGCGCGATATAGCGCCTCCTTCCGTATCGAATTATGTTGAACGCGCAAGCGAAGCCACGGAGCGCCTCGCGTCTTCGTCGCTTTCTCCCACGCAGATATCGGTTCCGGCGGTGCCTGTTCCTTCGACGCCTCCTCCAGCTCCAATGAAGGCACAGCAGCCCTCCTTCGCCGCTGATCTGGGCGAAGAGGCCGCCGAGATTTTCCGGGCGGAGGCCGAGGAACATTTGCAGACTATCAGTATGCATGTTGCAGCGCTGGAGAAGGCACCGCAGAACCTTGAACTGATCCAGGCCGTGCGGCGCGCTACCCATACGCTAAAGGGTGCGGCTGGTATGATGGGCTTCCGCGCTATTGCCGACCTTTGCCATATCTTCGAAGATCTGCTCGATAGCGTTATGGAAGGGACGACGACTATCTCGCCTGTTGTTCTAAGCCTCATTCTCGATACCGCTGAGGCCCTGGATATCCTTATTACCGGTCGCGAAGCCGATGCTACGACCGATGAAGTCAGGGTAAATATCCTGCGCACACGTTACACGGAACTGCTGGGTGAGCATACAACTCCTCCTCCACCGGAGGGTCATGCTGACGCATATATCGATGCGGAGACCGATAGCGGCGATGATGCTATCTCAGGAACAGGCTCGATGATCGGTGTCGTGGCTAGTGGCCAGGGTGAAGCAACTGCTCAGGGTAGAACTCGTGGCGATCTGAGTGTGCGCGTCCATCTGCAAAAACTGGATGAACTTGTCAACCTCTTCGGAGAGTTGCTGGTGAACCGCAGCGTGCTGGAGGAGCGCATTCAACGCCTCGTACGCCTGGTCTCCGATGCTGGCGTGAGTAGCAATCGCTTGCGCGACGTCGGTCAGAAGTTGGAGAACCGTTTCGAGGCCGCAACGCTACCCAGCGGTCGCTCTGTACAGGCGATGATAGGCGAGGGCGATCAATCTCTTGTCCTCTACAACAATAAGAACGGAAATGGTCGCGACATGGGACCGTCCCATCTGGCGGAGTTCGATGAGTTGGAGCTCGATCGCTACAATGAGTTCCACCTGCTTGCCCGTGGCTTGAGCGAGGGCATCTCGGATATGACGACGCTCAGCACGGAGATGGACGCCATCATTCGTGAGTGTGAGGGTATCTTCGCGCGCGAGAATCGTCTCAATACGACGTTCCAGGATCGCCTGATGAAGGTGCGCCTGGTGCCTCTTTCTTCGATGACCCCACGTCTCTACCGCGCCGCGCGTGCGGTGGCCCTCAAACAGGGGAAGGATTTCGAGTTCTTGCTGGAAGGTGAGGAGACCGAGGTCGATCGCACCGTCTTTGAAGAGATCGCCGGCCCCTTGCTGCACCTTATTCGCAACGCAGTAAATCACGCGATTGAGACGCCCGATGTGCGCGCGCAAAGAGGAAAACCTCCTGTCGGACAGATCAAGCTAACGGCTGCATACGAGGGGAATCTGGTTGTCATCACCGTCAGCGATGATGGCACCGGCATTGATCCCGAGCATGTGCGCAATACGGCCATCCAACGTGGCTTGATTCGCCCGGATCAGCATCTTACCGAGACCGACGTTCTCAATCTCATTTTCCTCTCCGGCTTCTCAACAGCCGAGGTGTTGAGCGAGGAGAGCGGTCGTGGCGTTGGCCTGGATGTCGTGCGCGATAGCGTCTCGCGCCTGAGAGGAACGCTCGTCGTCGACTCTACACCTGGTCATGGTACGTCGTTTATTATGAAGTTCCCTACGAGCCTGGCTATCCAGAGTTCGATGATGGTGCGCGTCGCCGGCCAGCAGTTTGCTATTCCGACGGTGATGGTGGAGTCCATTGGTCGTCTGGATAACTTCAAGCGCACAACCGTTGCCGGACAGCCAGCGGTGCTCGTACGCGGAGACACGTATCCGTTGAGTACCCTGGCCCAGTATCTCTCTCTCCCTGCGAGTATCGTCGAGGAGAGGTCGCAGTTGCTGCTGATCAATGCAAGCGGCTACCGTGTTGCGCTGGTGGTAGACGAGATTAAGAGTAAGCAGGATATCGTGACGAAAAATCTGGGACCGCACCTGCGCGATGTTCATGGCATTGCGGGCGGTACGGTGCTGGGCAACGGTCGTGTTGTGCTTATTCTCGAACTAGTGGAGCTGCTCTCGCAGCGCCAGAGGATGGATCTGCCAAATACTACTGCGTTTCCTGTGCGTCGTGAAGGTAGTGCATTGCCCTCTGCTTCTGTCAGACAGAGCATCGATCTCCCCGCCAGTAGACAGAACACGGTGACGGTACGCTCTCAGCCGGCTGCGCTTGCAGTGCCTGAGCGCGGAAAACATGTCCTGGTGGTCGATGATAGCGCCAGCGTGCGCCGTGTGGTGGGCAATATGTTGAAGCAGAATCACTGGGAGGTCCAGATGGCGCGTGATGGCGTCGAGGCGCTGGAGATGATCTCTTACGAGACACCTGCCGCTGTGCTGCTTGATATCGAGATGCCACGTATGGACGGCTACGAGTTGATTGCAACGATCCGCTCTCAGGAGCAGTATCGCACGCTTCCACTTATTGTGCTTACCTCTCGTGCGGCGGCAAAACATCAGCAGCGTGCCATGCTGCTTGGCGCTAACGATTATGTTGTGAAGCCGTACCAGGATGATGAACTGTTGAACAAGTTGAAGGCTCTGGTCTATGGGACCGCTGTTCATTAGCCTTCTGCCCGGCTAAAGAAGGTGAGAACATGGGTGTCGAACGCGCCGTAACCCGTTGGTACGCGTTGCATCAGGTGCTTAGCGAAGAGATTGAGCGATTGGAGGCTGCTCAACCTTCTGTCGCCCAACAGGACGATGTTGGCGCGTCTGAAGGTGAGGCGGCCCTGCACAATAAGCAACTGGCAGAGGCTCGGGAGCGCTTGCGTCTCCTGGGCCCCTGCCCAAAACCTATGATGGGCTAAGCCTGACTATGGCTGATGACCTGTACGATTCGCTCCCCCATCGCCTGCGTTCCCAGGACCTCTTTGCCCTCTTCGCGCAGATCCTCCGTGCGATAGCCCGCATTGATGCACTGCTCTACCGCGGCCTCGATGGCCGTGGCTTCTTGTTGCAGTCCGAGCGAGTAGCGCAGCAGCATTGCCGCCGAGAGGATCGCGGCGATTGGATTGGCCCTGTCCTGTCCGGCGATATCGGGCGCCGAACCATGAATCGGCTCATAGAGACCGAACAGCCCCTTGTCTGTGCGCCGCGTGCCCAGGCTGGCCGAAGGTAACATGCCCATAGAGCCCGCGAGCATCGAGGCTTCGTCGGTGAGAATGTCCCCGAACATGTTCTCGGTCACGATGACGTCGAAGCTGGCGGGCCGGCGAATCAGGTGCATGGCGCACGCGTCAACCAGGAGAGAGTCGAATGCAACGTCTGGGTATTCGGCGGCTACCCGCTCAGCGACCCGGCGCCAGAGCCGCGATGAACTCAGTACGTTGGCCTTATCGACTGAAGTGACTTTTTTGCTCCGACCGCGCGCCAGGTCAAATGCTGTACGCACGATGCGCTCGATTTCGCCTTCGCTGTAGATAAGCGTATCGATCGCCTCGGCTCCCTGCGCTGTTTCGCGGATCTCGCTCGGCTTGCCGAAATATAACCCACCCGTCAACTCGCGCACGACCAGCAAGTCTGTTCCTTGCAGCACCTCCGGCTTGAGCGTGGAGGCGTTGAGCAGCGCCTGCATTGGCTTTACCGGGCGCAGATTCGCGTACAGTTCAAAGTCTTTACGCAGTTGGAATAGCGCTTTTTCTGGTTTGACCTTGTTTTTCCCCTCCTGGCCCACTATGCCGCCGACCGCGCCAAAGAGGATCGCATCGCTCTGCCGGCAAAGTTTCATCGTAGCATCCGAAATAGCATCTCCCTCCTCTTCGATAGCTGCTATGCCGACGAGTGCCTTATGAAAAGTGATGGTATGCCCATAGTGTTCGCCTATCGTCTGCAAGACGCGCGTGGCCTGCCCGGTCACTTCAGCGCCGATACCGTCGCCCGGCAGAACGGTGATTGTGTATGTGCCCATTTGTTTGCTCCTTTGCTGTGAAAAGATTGAGAACGCATGGTTGTGATAAATACATGCTTATTTAGATATTCGTCTGACTATCTTATACCATTCATTGTGAGCTAACAAGATGAGGGCAATTGTATAAAGCTCCCTTACAAAAAATGCTTACTTGTTTGGTATTTTATAGCGCGTTTTGCGCGGGCGTGCTATAATAGGGGCAGCAAAGTGGAGCGTAGCTATATGGCCCCTCCGTCTCATGTTATTCATTCTGCAATCCTTCCAGATCAGGCAAATAGTTACTGCTAAACCATTGCAATAGGAGCATTTTTTATGAGCAGTGAAATAAAAGAAAATGGGACTTCGGTATCGTCGACGCGGCGCAAGCCCGTGCCGATCGTTATGGCAACCGGCCCGCGCGAGTATATCCCTGGCGATCAGGAACTGCCCGTCCAATTGACCAGTCTCGCCGATATGATCCAGTGGGCGCAGAACTGGGCGCGTTCAAGGTCTGTCTGGCCGCTGGGTTATGGCCTGGCCTGCTGCGCTATCGAGATGATAGCCTCCGCGCAGGCGCACTACGATCTGTCTCGTTTTGGTTCCGAGGTCTTCCGCTCCAGCCCACGCCAGGCGGACCTGATGATCGTGGCGGGCACCGTCTCGGTGAAGATGGGACCACGCCTGCGCCTGCTCTGGGAGCAGATGCCGGAGCCGAAGTGGGTGCTCAGTATGGGCCAGTGTGCGAACTCCGGTGGTGAGTTCTACGACAGCTACTACACCATCCAGGGCGTCGATACCATCGTCCCGGTCGATGTCTATGTGCCCGGCTGTCCCCCACGCCCGGAAGCGCTGATCGAAGGCATTCTCAAATTGCGCGAAAAAATCCTGAAACAGGGTCTCAAGATCCGTGGTGAGAAGGAAATAGAGGAGTAATCGATGCGTGGTATCCTTGAAGGTCTGGGTCTGACCTTTAGCCACCTCTTCCGGCCTAAAGTGACCAGGCTCTACCCCTATGAGAAGCCGGAACTGCCCGCGCGCAGCCGAGGCTTAATCCAGTTGATTGCCGAGGATGGCCTCAAGCGCGAGTTCAATTTAAAATGCGAGTCCTGCCTGCTGTGCGAGAAGGCCTGTCCCCCCCGCGCCATTACGATCGAGTACGAGCCGACACATAGTTTCGTGCAGCGCAACTGGTTCAAATCGTATATCCGCGATGGCGCAGAGAAGTTCACGCCGCGCAAGATTCCCCCCGCTTCGGGCACACCAAAGGCGGGGTTCTACGTCACCCGTATGTCCGAATACGCCGTCGATTACCTTAATAAACATATTGCCCCCTGCGTCGATATGCCTGTGAAGGACTACCTGGAACCCGAGATCGATCTGAGCAAGGTCGACGAATTACTGGAAACGTGGTCATACGAGGCCGGCGCGTTACCTGCATTACTGGATGCAGTTATGGACATCTACGGTTATTTGCCTCTGCAGGCGGCAAAACGCATCGTTCAGGCGCGCGGCGTCGATCTGAGCGATATCTTTGGCATTGCTACGATGAGTCCTAAGTTCAAACCTGCACCCGCTGCGAAAGGCATCAGGCGCGACGATCAGCCTGTGCGCGGATTGGCACCGGATACGCGCGGCGTGTGGGGCAATATTAATCATGTGAGGCAGCCCAATGCCTGATTTCTCAACCTCTTATCGCGTTTTACGACGGCAGGGTGATCCCGATGTGCGCTCCCTTGCTGCCTATCGTAGCGCCGGCGGCTATACCGCCCTGGAGACGGCCCTCCGTCAGCAGACGCCCGACCTGCTCATCGAGCAGGTCGTGGCCGCGAAACTGCGCGGGCGTGGCGGCGCCGGTCGCCTCGCGGGCGAGAAATGGCGCATCGCCCGCCGCTTTGAAGACGATCAAAAATACGTTATTTGCAACGCTTACGATGCTGACAACCGCTCGCTTGTTGCCCGGACGTTGCTGGAGACCAATCCCCACCAGGTTATCGAGGGTATTATTCTAACCGCTTATGCGGTAGGCGCTTCGGAGGCGTACCTGTTTGCTCGCAGTGGCTTCCGCGCAGGGATTGAGGCCGTACAGGCAGCGCTGAGCGAGGCCCTGAACGCTCGTCTCGTTGGGCGCGATATCCTGGGCACCGATTTTAGCTGCACGATCAATGTGCTCGGTGCCGATATCGGCTTTATGGGCGGCGAGGAGACGGTACAGATGGCTCTGATCAAGGGCCGTCGCGGCATGCCGGAGCAGCGTCCACCTTTCCCGACCCAGTATGGTCTGTGGGATAAGCCGACTGTGACCAACAATGTGGAGACGCTCGCTAATGTGCCCCTGATCGTTCGCGAGGGCGCGGCAGCTTTCAGTAGCGTGGGGTCCGCCACGACCGGTGGCACCAAGGTGCTGACCGTATACGATTATGCCCCCGATAGTGAGCCGGTCGTCGTTGAGGTGCCCTTTGGTGCTTCTCTGCGCGATATCCTCGCCCACGCTGGCCTGAGCCGTACTGAAGATGAGATTCGTGCTATCGTTGTAGGTGGCGCAGAGGGTGGGGCCTTGCCCGTATCCGCGCTCGATACGCCCTATGATTTCGACCCGCTCGAAGATGCGGGCGCGATCGTGGGTTCCAGTATCATTGAGTTGCTCCCTGCCAGCACCTGCATGGTCGCCTGGTCGTTGGAGCGCGCGCGCTATCTGAGTGTAGAGTCGTGTGGAAAGTGTGTGCCCTGTCGCCTCGGTGTGAAGCGCATGGAGGGCCTTCTCGAAGGTATCATCAGTGATCTTGGCGTGAACGCGGACCTGGATGTGTTGGACGAATTCTCGACCTATGTAACCAATGGCTCGCTCTGCGGCTTTGGCGTGCAGGCACCCAATTTTTTCAGAACGGCGAAGCGCTACTGGCCCGATCACTTTACGATGCATATTCAGGAGCAACAATGCCCGACGAGAACCTGTGTACCCGTGCGTGCGCATCGTTTCGTAACGAAGCATGTCCTGCCGTAGTCGAATTTAGCAGCTTGCAAGAGGAACTCTAGATGGCAATATCAGTTCGAGATACTTTTTCACTGACCACTCAGGAGCCGCAAGCTCCAATGGTGCGTAACGATGTGGGGCATCCCAGCTTTACGATCACCATTGACGGCAAGGTCATGGAAGCCTATCAGGGTCAGACCATTCTGAGTGTGGCGGTTGATCACGGTATCAGTGATATCCCTAATCTGTGTAACGACGAGAAGCTTGAGCCGACCTCGGCCTGTCGCATGTGCCTGGTGCATATCGAGGGCATCGACCGGCCCCTGCCTTCCTGCAATACGCCGGCCTCTCCCGGCATGGTGGTGTCGACGAATTCGGACGAGTTGTTCCACATTCGCCGCACCAACCTGGAGATGATGCTCTCCGACCATAACGCATACTGTCAGCCCCCCTGCCAGCTTGATTGCCCGACGCACATCGATATCCCTGGCTACCTGGAGCTGATCGCGCAGGGGTCGATGAAGGAGGCGTCTCGCCTGGTCAAAGAGGTGTTGCCCTTCCCCTACATCCTGGGCCTGACCTGCCCGGCTCCCTGCCAGAAGGCCTGCCGCCGCGCGCTGGTCGAAGAAGAGATCGCGATCTGTCGCATGCACGGACATGCCGCCGAATACTCCCTGCTCGATCCACCTGTGCCTTATGTGAAAGATCCGCCAACGGGCAAGAAGGTGGCGATCGTGGGCGCAGGCCCCGCCGGCCTGACCTGCGCGTACTACCTGGCGCTCAAGGGTCATTACTGCAAAGTCTTTGACCAGCAACCCCAGGCGGGTGGGATGCTGCGCTATGGCATCCCTGAGTATCGCTTGCAGAAGGATATGATGGACCGCGAGCTGAACCACGTCTGGGATCTCGGCGTCGATCTACAATGCAATGTTCGCCTGGGAAGCGACTTCACCATCGACGATCTCTTCGCGCAGGGCTTCGATGCCGTTTACCTTGCTATCGGGTGTTGGACCAGTAACGCGTTACGCGTCGAGGGCGAGGATGCCGAGGGCGTCGTTAATGCCATCTCCTACCTGGGCGAGAAGGTGGAGGGCAAGTCCGTCCCGGTGCGCGAGAGTGACGAGGTTATCGTTATTGGTGGTGGCTTCACTGCCTTCGACTGTACCCGTACGTCGTTGCGACTGGGAGCAAAGGTCCATACGATGTATCGGCGCGGCGCGGCTGAGATCGGCGCGACGCTTGAGGAGCGCGAGGACGGCGAGGCTGAGGGCACCGATATGCAGTTCTACGTCAGCCAGACACGCATCCTGACGAAGGACGGCAAGGTGACGGGCGTCGAGTTCCAACGCAATCGGCTCGGTGAGCCGGACGCCAGCGGGCGTCGCCGCCCGGTTCCGATCCCAGGCTCCGAGTTTACGGTGGAGTGCAAAACCGTTATCCCTGCAATCGGTCAGGCGGTCGATACCCGTGTGCTCGATGAGAAGTCCGGCGTGAAGTGGACAAAGTGGAAGACGATCCAGACGAATCCGCATAACTATATGGCCGACCGCGTGGGCGTCTTTGCCGGCGGCGACTGCCAGATGGGCGCAAAGACGATCATTGAGGGCGTTGGTCAGGGCAAACTGGGCGCTCGCTCGATCAACTCGTTCCTGATGGGTGAGGATATGACCGAGACCGCGCGCCGCCTGGAGTTGGAGGAGCGCAAGCCGGACCTTTTCGACATCGTGCCCTACAAGCCGGTTGAGCCTAAGGTGAAGATGCCGATGCTGCCCTACGAGGAGCGCAAGCGCAACTTCCGCCTGATCGAGATGGGCTACCTGCAGGAGCAGGCGCAGCGGGAAGCTGCTCGCTGCTTGCAGTGTGCGTGTCCGGCTGCCGGACAGTGCGATCTACAGAAGTACAGCATTGAGCATGGCCTGGCCGATAACCGCTTCCACGATGGCGAGCCAACCGACTATCACGACTATCCCACGGACCTGTCGCACAGCTTCATCCTGCGCGATCCCAACAAGTGCATTAACTGCACGCAGTGTGTCCGTGTCTGCCATGATGTGATCGGTCCCGACTGCTACGGTATGTTCGGCAAGGGCTTCGATACCATCGTTTCGACGCCATTCAACGTCAGTCTGCACGATACCGATTGCGTCTCCTGCGGTGCCTGCGTCCAGGTCTGCCCGACCGGTTCGTTGATGATGGCCGAGCGCACGCTGGTTCGCTACGCCTTTGCCCTGGATCGCTGCATCTTCTGCGGTGACTGCGTGGAGGTCTGCCCGCATGGTGCCCTCGGCGAGACGCCCAACTTCGAGCTCTCCTTCTTCAAACGCTTCGGCGAGGATGTCACGCTCGAAAAGAACGACCTGGCGAACGCACCGGACTACCTGGTGCGCCAGCGCTTGCCGCGTGGCAAGAAGGACCTGCCGGTGATGAGCCCGTTGGTTCGCCCATTGCCCGCTCGTGGTATTCGGGAATGATCAGTTAGTACCGACAGAATAATAGCGTAACAACAAAGATCCCTTGCTACGTACGTTCCCATAGCAAGGGATTACTATTTTTATGTATAAGGACAGAAACCTCTAATTTGATGGATAATCCTCTATATCGCCGCCTTTTTTCACGACTCAGCCCAGGAGATTGGGCTTCAGCAAGTAATGCTTCACTCCTCCCAATGCGAGATCCGTCAGTCTATTGTGTATCGATCTAAAAAAGAGATACGCTAAAAAAGATATTCAGAAGCGTCTATCTATTATTAGCAAAAATGTTTTGCTAATCTTCGCAAGAAAGGTTTAACAAGATATTCATTATTATTAATGTCAAGATTTCGGTAGTTTCTTGTCGAACTATCGTGGTATCTTTTCGTACAATTTTTCTGTAATTCGTTCAAAAAATAAACTAAGATCAAAAGATATTACAATATAAATCATTGACAACAAGGGTAATACGACATTATACTAAGTGTAGTATAATGTATGAGGTAAGAAAATGCAGCTAGGCATAGATATAGGAACTTGCTATTCAAAAGCAGCTCTCTTGCTGGATAATGGCACAATGCAATTGATAGGACAAAATAAGGGATTTCCTTCTAGTATTTACATAGATTCACACAATAATTTTGTATTTGGTCAAGATGCTGAAGATCGGCAACTTATCGATCCAGGATGCTACCAGAGTGCGTTCAAAGCTAACTTAGGGAGTAGAGATAAACGTACATATCTTCTACGGATATCTCCCGATGAGTTACTGTCTCGTATGATCTGGCGCATCAAAATGGAAGCGGAGCACGTAGCCGGAGGTCGACTGTCTGCCGCTGTTATTACGGTGCCACCATCGTTTAATGAGAGTAAACGAGGTTTGATGAAAAAAGCAGCAGCAAAGGCGGGCTTTAGTGAGGTGAAGATATTTGCAGAAGCACTAGCGGCTGCGACATACCACAATTGGCGTATTGGTAATACTGATCATTCAGATGACCAAAAAGTGCTTATATATGATCTGGGAGGAGCATTTAATGCTGCTCTTGTATGGCGAGAGGAAAACACTTATCGTTATATAAGACCAACGGTACAGACGCTCGCTTGCGCTGGTTTGGCATTCGATCAGGCGATCTGCGACGACTTCAGGCGTGTTAAGGGATCAAACAATCACTCTATCCGTAGCCTCCTCGATCCACAGAATCAAAGCTTGGAGGCATTGCAGGCTCAGTCTTATATACGCCTGCTCTGTCGTAATCTCAAACATCAACTGAGTTCAAGCTGGCAAGCACAATTAGTGGCTGATACTTATGCTTTTCAGAATGCACCTACAACATATATACTGACACGCGACCAATTAGAGCAGATGCTTAAACCACTGCTGATGCAAACTATTCAATACTGCCGTGCTCTTGTGCATCAAGCCCAGATAAGATGGGAAAATGTGAGTCAGGTGTTGCTCGTTGGAGGATGCAGTAGAATGCCTTATGTAAAACCTCTTCTTGCACAGGAATTACAACGCCCTATTGCTGAGATATATGATTTGGATCTAGGCGTCTGTCAGGGCGCTGTGCTCTACGCTGAGCAGAGGTCGAAACATACTATTGATCCAGTTGCTAAGATTATAGACCTGATAGACATCATTAAAAATCTGAGGTTTGGAGATAACCGAAAACAGATAGTAGCACTCATGACTTATGAAGAGGCTATTACTTATTTTGTAGCTAATCGCCCTTCTGATGAACGTGTCCAGAAAGGAGCTATGTTAAGGTATTTTCATCCCCTCGGACAAGTATTTATTCAAGTTTTTTTAGATGGGAATAATATGCCAGTTTGTAAACCAGATGGAAGCCCTTATGGACGGAGACTTGTAGTGAGAAAACTTGACTCAGAGCTTTGTAATGCTTTTGGAAATGAACAACTTGTCATTGTTGAATAAATAAAGGAAAGCATGATGGATCCACTTACGCTTATAATTATAGGAATTATAAAAGCTGTTATTGGGGGAGCTGCTGTAGCAGGTACTATTGGCACAGTTGTTTACATTACTCGTCTCACTCTCCAAAGGATCCTTAGCTGGTTTAGCGCAAATACTAAACTTTCAATATATAGCAGCAATCTTGTCGCTGCTACTATTAAAAATGGTATAAAAAATGGAAGATATATAATTATTCAAGGAGTCTTTGATAAAAAAGCAAAAACAATGCTTGAAAGCCGAACTATAGAAGCCGATCAGCTAGATGAAGAACTTTCCAGAAGGCATCGCTATCAGGATACTGTTATATACGAATCCTATGAGTATTAACACAATGGCTAGCCAGGAGCTATTTAGCAGGCAAAATTGTAACTGTTTATCATAAATACGCCTAACCAGGATAAAGCTTAATCAGGAAAGTAGTGCAAAGGATGAAGAAAATATTCACTACTCATGACTAAGAAATTAGTAAAGCGTTCAGCGTAGGTAAGTAACCTCTTACTAGCAAGAGCAAAAGAAGGAGCGTATCACAATGTTGGATCCACTGACTCTGGCTCTACTGATAAAAGGAGTAGTTGCAATTCTAGCAATCAGTATAATTGTGGCTCTCCTAACTTATGAAGAGATGATTAACTGGTTTGTAGATCGCTCGGAACTAAAAGAAAGCGATAAGAATAATGTGGCTTTTACGCTTCAAGAAAAGATAGCAAGTGGGCATTATAAAACAGTCCAAGGAATTTTCAACCCTCGTACTAGTAAAATCCTTGATGGACGTGCTATTGAGTCAAAGAGCATTGATGCTAAATTAGCTGCAATTCATGCTGTTGAAGAACTTGCACTTTACAGTTAGTTATAGCAGGAATTTTTAGTAACTGTTCGGGTCTCCTCGCCATTACTGAACCCGGCATTAATTGCTAAAGTTCTGACACTGTTACGGCCTATCTGCAAGGCGTAGCGAGGTAAGACAATTTAGATACTAATGCCGGGATCAGTAATGCTATGGAGGAAGTTGGCTTCACCATCCTGCAAGCACTAGGGACGCGGGACTACAATACGGTGCAAGGGGTGTTCAACACTAGAACTAATAGAGTTACAGACGGTCGCGTTATTAAATCTCAACGCATTGATGAGCAATTGGCTTCGTATCATGGTTCCAGAGAACTGGTGTTGTATACCTGATCTGGCCATTGACCGCACGACGCCCATGCTCTTCGGTCTCTACAGCTTGGTCGTGCTCTTTGGGCGCGCGCTTCATCCCGGGGGAGGCATCCCTCTCGCGCAGGCAGCCTGGTAGCACCAACACGCGGCGACTTTTCATGATCTCCTGGCAGCGGTCCGACGACACTTCTGGGGGAACTTCTCTTTTTCCACATCACCTGCTGATCCTGATGTGGTTTTAATCCCTCGCTTGATCCTCGATCGCTTTGCTAGGGCTGTCTGTTACTGATGAAACAATGTACAAAGTCGAGATTAGAAAGGGTGAAAAATGGACCATAAATATGATCTCGTTATCCAGGGCATCCCTGAACGTACTCCAGACACGGTTGGTGCTCTATGTCGTTCACGACTTTATACGGCCGTAAGCGATCTACTTAATAAGACACGCCTGCAGGATGTCAAAATTACTGTCGGAACTCCTGCTCGCATGATTGGACAAAACGCATCTCCATCACTGAATACAGACCAGACAGAGCAAAACAGACCAGGTGATGATCAGGGTGTTGAAGTGCGAGCACGTCAATACAAAGCACAACGTCCGCTTTATACATTTGATCAGCTTGTTGTTTCAGATATACTGATGGAGGATCTGCTTTCGGCCGTTGAGGTTACACGTGTGGAAAAATTGGTCTTTGATGAGTGGGGATTACGCAAAATAGAGCCTTTTCCACGTACATCTCTCAATTTTTTTGGCCCTCCAGGTACTGGCAAAACACTAGCCGCCCATGCTCTTGCACATAATCTTGGTCGGACTATTCTTATTGCTAGCTATGCGGAGATTGAGAGTAAGTTTCACGGTGATGGGCCAAAGAACGTGAAGGCTATTTTCTATGCCGCCGAAAGAGATAACGCAGTTCTTTTTATAGACGAAGCTGACTCCCTGCTGTCGAGAAGATTGACAGAAGTGACACAAGGCTCTGAGCAAGCCATTAACTCTATGCGCAGTCAGTTATTCATCTGCTTACAAGAGTTTCGAGGTGTGGTCATCTTTGCGACTAACCTCGTTGAAAACTACGATAAAGCCTTTGAAACCCGTGTACGCAACTTGAATTTTCCTCTACCCGACGAGAAGTGCCGCCGAGAAATCTGGCGTAGACATCTTGTACCAGAGTTGCCGCTTTCCTCTGAAATACCTCTGGAACTACTAGTTGATAAATTAGCAGTTTGTGCAGATGATATCTGCGGCCGAGATATAAAAAATGCGGTGATCGATACTGCCGTCAGAGTTGCGCGACACGGCAAAAAAGTGATTGCATATAATGACCTTTTGCATTCAGTAGACAGAATCAGAACGACAAGAGTTACATTTAAAGCTAATGATGTTGAAACTAGACCATTAGCTCCTGAAGAAAAGGCAGAATTGACCATGAAGATTCAGGCTGCTCTCTCAAATGAGGCATATGCTCCAATAGAAATTGGTGACACCGCTACTAGCGGTCAGTCCGATTAGACTTTGAGGGATGTTAATATGCCGATGATGGCAAGCAATCACAGGAGTACAAGCAGCTCGTCTCATCACGATCGCTTGTACCCCTGCTCTCGCTCGGAATAGGCTGCCCGTCGTTCTCCACACACCGCATATGCTGTTATAGTTCTCTTTGACAATTAGAAACTACCATAAAAAACCCTCCCGGTCTCCGTTTTCTCTATCCTTAGCGCATCGTACTACTCACGCTTGCAATCCCACCGCGCGTTGTGTACTATCAGAAAATACGATATGTCTAAGACGTCACGTTTTCTTGAAAGGCACATTCTGGTATGAGACAGCAGCGCGTTCTGCGTTTCCCCGAAGGGTTTTTGTGGGGTACGGCGTCCTCGTCGTACCAGTGCGAGGGGGGAAATACCAATAATCAGTGGTATCGATGGGAGCAACAGGGACACATTCTCAGCGGTGAGCAATGTGGTGATGCCTCCAACTGGTGGGGGATGGCGGAGCAGGACTTTGAACGGGCGGAACAGATGGAGAACAATGCGCTGCGTCTCAGTATCGAGTGGAGCCGCATCGAACCTTCGGAGGGCTATTGGGACGATGCGGCTCTGGAGCGCTACCGAACGATGCTTATGGACCTGCGTCGTCGCCATATCACGCCCGTGGTGACGCTGCACCATTTCACAGACCCGCTCTGGTTTGCTGAGCGCGGCGGTTTTATCAATGAGAACAACTTGCGCTTCTTCATCCGCTATATCTCCCATGTGGTGACGGCCCTGCGCGATCTGTGCAGCTTCTGGGTGACGATCAACGAGCCGAACGTCTACGCCATTCAGGGCTATCAACTGGGCGTCTTTCCGCCTGGCGAGCAGGACGCGCTGCGCTCGTTGCACGTGTTGCGCAACTTGATCGCGGCCCATGTCGAGGCGTTCTACACCATTCGCGATCTCCAACCGCAGGCGCAGATAGGCTATTGTCTGCACTATCGACTGCTTGATCCCGCCAGCCCTTTATCGCCGCTCGATCGCAGTGTTTCGCGCCTGCAGGAGTCGCTCTTCAACTGGTCCACCCTTCATGCCAGCGAGACGGGGCGCTTCACCTTTCCGTCCAATATGCTCCTTCCGGCCATTCCGCGCGCGGTCGGAGCGCGCGATTATCACGGCATCAACTACTATACGCGCGACCTCGTGCGCTTCGATCCCACTGGCGCGGCGGAGGTCTTTGGGCATCGCTTCATGCGTCCCGGCGCTATCCGCAGCGATCCTGGCCTCGACGAGAGCTTCGGTGAGATCTACCCAGGCGGCCTCTATCGCGTATTGAAGACGGTCTACCAGCGCACGCGGGGCAACAAGCCGCTCTACATCACCGAGAACGGCGTGAGCGATGCCAACGACAATCGTCGCCCGCGCGCGATCCTGGAACACCTGGCGATGGTGCATCGTGCTTTACGCGAGGGGATACCGGTGCGCGGCTATTTTCATTGGACCCTGGTTGACAATTTCGAGTGGAACAATGGGTGGTACGTACGCTTCGGCCTGATCGAACTCGATCCCCAGACGCAACAGCGCATCCCCCGGCGCAGCGCCAGCATGTTCGGCGAGATCTGTCGCGCCAACGCGATCACCGAGGCGATCGTCGATCGGTACGCGCCCGAAGCCGCTGATACGATCTTTGGGCCGGCATCGAACTCTAGCTCGCGTACGCTGCCGGTCTAGAACGGTATTATAAGCTTTACCGCGCCAGGAATGAGAGGATATAAGGGGAATTTTGCTCGCCGTACGCCAGCGATCCCAGCGGTGCCGGTGAAAGCTGCTCCTGCTGGCGCAGCGTTTCTGCCAGTAGATCATCGCTCTGAAAGCGCGCGAGATCGGCGAGCGCAGCGCGAAAGACAGCCGTCGTCATCTGTGGCGCGCGATCACTCATAATACGCGCCCAGGCCTCACCCAGCCACAGGCTTGCGCGTATGCGTTCGCGCCTCGCCTCCGTCCTCTGCCCTTCGTTCTCACCCTCCGTAACCCAGGGTCGCCAGATGCGCCATGCTCGCTTGAAGTTCACCAGTCCGGAGCCTGGACGCTCCTTGATCATCTGAAAAACGCCAGCCGCGAACTCTAGCCAGCCCCAGGCCTGTGCCTCTATAAATGTGCGGGTTGCGAAGGGCGTATCTCCCTCCTCTTCCTGATCATGGCCCACAATCGGCAGATCGCCGCCGAGATGCTTCAGTACGTTGCGCGTGAGCAACAGTAGCTCCTGGGCATGAACGCGCTCACCATTCAGGCATGCCTGGAACGCCTCCTGAGCGTATATGCACGCCTCCTCGTATGTATGTTTTTGTGCATTGAGCATGGTTTCCTGCCTCTAGTGTCCTCCGTTATGTTGTCTGAGTACTGAGCCAACCTACAGAATGAAAAACAGTATGCACATATTATATCTTGTTTCTTGATCGTCTGCTCCTAAGGGAAAATAGCTGTCGTTGGCTGGAAACAGCCGCAGAGCGACAGAGCGAGATAGCTTGTCACAGCTAAGCAGAACGTGTTACACTCTTTACTAAGAGGACGTTGCGCCCTGGTGCGCGCGAAGCTCTGATATTTAATCCGTACGACGAGGCTGGAAAATAAATGGAAAAATCAACATTAGTCTCTGAAATGCAAAAGTTTCAATTTGGCGGGAAGATATTTTGCTCTAATGGCGAAGATGGTGTGCTTACCTATGTCGGCTTTGATCCTGCCACCCGTCGCATAACCCACATCGGTGCAAAGCCAGGCCGCATCTTTAGCAAAACAGTCTACTTGCCATACGCAATGGTTGTGAGCGCAAACGGAGACGGTATTACCCTGAATATCACCCGTGAGCAACTGAGCGCCGCCGATAAATCGGAACCGGGCGGCGTCCTCTACGATGCAAAAAGTGTCGTGCAGCAGGCTGATTCTAGCGCGAAGGGTCTGTTGCACCTTGTCGCCGTTTACTCCGCGAGCCGAGAACTCGCCTATTGCGTGGCGCGCCAGCTCCGACCGGGGCAGAGCACCCTGATTCAGCAGCAATACATCACGAAGCTGGAGCCAGGTCGTATCGTGATCTCTATCCCGGAAGCGATCTTCCAGACGTTGCCCCCCTATCGTTCAGACGCAGAATTGCAGCAGGAGGTCGAGGATATTCTCTTCGATCTCACGCCTCTGCATGTCGATTTCAAAGGGATAACGATACGTGTGCTGGATGGCGTGCTGTATCTCGATGGCAATATCTCGAGCTCTCTGCGTGGCGATATTGTACAGGATCAGGCGTCTGGAGTGCCCGGCCTGTTGGAGATCAAGAACAACCTGCTCGGTGACGACAGGCTGGCGAGCGAGCTGGCGTTGGCCCTCGCTCGTGACCCGCGCACACGTGATCTGCCGATCGGCGTGTATCCACGTCTGGGTGAGGTGCGCCTGAGCGGCGCCGTGCATACCGCCGAGCAGAAATCCGCCGCTACTGAGATCGCGCGCGCTTTCCCCGGCGTGCGCTCCGTTATTAGCGACATGCAGGTCGATCCTAAAGCTGATATCCTCCACATTATGTCTTCAGCCGAGGGCGGCGAGGCGGAAGATAAGGTCCCCGGAAAATACGTCAGACACACAAAGTAACGCTTCGTAGAGGGACTCCGACCAGTCCCTCTACGTCTTTTATTCATAGTATAGGCTGCCTGTTTATTACCATTCTGCTACGTTTTTGATCATTACCGATAGCTACCGTTTATATATGTAGAAAGTAGCACGCGCTATTCTGTGCCGTTTTTGCGCGCTCTTGAAGAAGAGAAATAACATAAAATAACGTTGACGAAAAGCAAACAGCATGCTATTATGAAGGTATTGTTGTGTAGCAGTACAAAGGCTAAGTACAGGGTCATGTGCCAGGAGAAGAGATATGGACGGTTTTGAAAAGCTCCGCTCGCTAGATCGAGAGTTCCTTATACCCGTCGACGGAGATCTCGCACCTCGCCAGGTGATACGACACGTGCGCGTGATGCGTAACGAGATTGTGTCCTACGCTCTGAGGGAGCTCTGGCATGAGTTAGAGTTTGAAGGCGAGCCATTGATCTTCGACTCTCCCTCGCATGGTCGTATGCATACGGAGCATCATCCCGCCTTGCTCGATAAGCTCGTTGCTAACGGCAAGCGTCAGAAGCGAGTTCCACCCGGTCAGCTTGCGAGCTGGCGTCGGCAGGAGGCGCCGCAGCATGCTCATGGTATCGCGTCGGTACCTGCGGGGATATATCTATTGATGTCCGACATGCAGCGCCATGCCGAGGCCGGTAGCCGCAACGTGGTAGCGGGAACTCCTTACGGCTGGCTCAGCTACACCTTTACCGCTGGCTGGTCCGCCCTGTCGGTCTACTTTTATGACGATAACGATAATGACAGTGGTCCGATGGTGATGGCGGCTGTGCCGCCTGGGCGCCAGGACGAGTGGCTGGCGTTCCTGGATCTGCTGGATGAGATCCGCAATACCATTGCGCGCCGCGAGCGTCGTGGACACATAGAGATCATCGGTGGCGATGACGATCTGGTAGAGGTGATCAAGCGCACGACCATGGAGGATGTGCTGCTCCCTGCTGAGACATTGAAGCAGGTCGCCGCTCAACGCCGTATCTTCTCAGCAGAGATGTTGCGTCGCTATGCTGCCCTGCATGTACCGCGTCTGCGCAAGGTGCTCCTGATCGGCCCTCCCGGCACCGGAAAAACAACGCTGCTTAAGGCCGAGGGCGCGCATCATGCGAAACAGGGGGGTGTAGTCTTCTATGTCTGCGCACCGCCGCGCAGTCGCGGCTCCAGCCCCTGGCAGCAGCTCTCTTATGCAATGCAAAGTGCCGCCGAGAGCAAGCTCCCGACGCTGGTCCTGGTTGAAGATTTCGAGATGTTCGTCTCCGACGCGCACGAACTTCAACTGGTGCTCAATGCGTTGGATGGCGTCGCGACGCCCGACAATCCGGCGGGAACGTTGCTCCTGGCGACCAGCAACGATCCCGAGAGCATCGATCCGCGCATCCGCGATCGTCCGGGCCGTGTGGATGTGCTGATCGAGATCGGCCTGGTGGAAGATATGGAGCTGGCGAAGCGCTTCCTGAAGCATTTCCTGGGTAATGCCTATCGCGAAGAGGAGCATGCCGACGTAGCGGATCTGTTATTGAAACAGCCGGGCAGCCACTTTCGGGAGGTCTGTATCGCAGGCGCCATGCACGCATTGGAGGTGGATCGTGCCGAGGTGCTGCGCGAAGACCTGCTCTGGGCACATGAAATGATTGTCAATGGTCGAGCGCTTGCCTCTCAGCCCGAGCGTTTTATGCCATCGCCTGCCCGCAAACGCGGTGGCTTCTTCGGCAAAGAGCGAGGTCGCTGATCTCTTTCCTCTCCTAGGCCTGATGACGTTCGCCGAGCCGGATGGAGGCAAGCTCCATCCCTACTCAAGAAAACACCGAGACGATTACGTTTACTTAGCTCGTCAGTGCTGCATCCAGGTCCTGCAAGATATCGTCGATATGTTCGATGCCCACGGAGAGCCGGATGCAGCCCTCTGTAATCCCCATCGCGCGTCGTTCCGCCGCGGTCAGAGTGCGGTGCGAGGAGATTGCTGGATAGCTTACCTGGGAGAAGACATCGCCCAGCGTTGTGGCGGGCAGGCACAGACGTAGATTATTCATGAAACAGAACGCCGCCTCGCGTGTCTGCTCCTTCAACTCAAACGCGAGCAGCCCTCCGTAGCGTCCATGCCTCAGTAGCCTGCTCGCCAGCTCGTACTGGGGATGATTGGCGAGGCCGGGATAATAGACCCTGTGTACCCTCGGATGCTCCTGCAGGAAGTGCGCGACCTGTAGTGCGTTGTTGCAATGGCGCTCCATTCGCAGCGGAAGTGTCCTCAAACCGCGCAGCATCAGGTGCGACTCGAAGGGGCTGAGCATCGCGCCCAGGAGGATGCCGTAGCTGCGCAACTGGTCGAGCAAGGCATTTTTTGCGCTGATGGCAACGCCTCCCGTGCTGTCCCCGTGTCCGCTAATATACTTCGTCGCGCTATGCGCGACGATATCGATGCCATGCTCGATCGGCTTGAGCAGGTAAGGCGTCGTAAATGTGCTATCCACGATCGTGATGGCCCCTACCTCGCGCGCGGCAGCGCTGACAGCATCGAGGTCGACTACCTTAACGAGCGGATTAGAGACCGTCTCGATGTAGACGACATCGGGCTGCTCGTTGCGAATGAACTCCGCGACGTTGATACAACAGAGATCGTTCAGCACGATCTCGACCCCCATCGGCGCGAAGACCTTTTGCAGCAGGCCAATCGTCGGGCCATAGAGGTCTTGCGATGCCACAATCTTCGCTCCAGGAGCGAGTCCCACCGCTACGAGCGACGCGTGAATGGCAGCCATCCCCGAACCGAATGTGACCGCGCCAACACCTCCCTCAGCCTGCGTCAGGGCCTCTTCGAGTCCGTTCGCGTTGGGATTGCCCTGGCGCGCGTAGACGAATGCTGGCTCGCCTGTGGGAGCGGTGCCCTCGAATGACTGGTCCAGGTCTTCGATGCTGGGATAGAGATAGGTCGTACTGGCGTAAATAGGCCGTATGGTCGGTGTACCAGCGACGTTACCGGGGCGATTGTGCTGCCCGCCATGAACGAGCAGCGTTTCAATGTTCCAGGGTGATGTGCGGTCTTGTCGTTCGTACATGATAATCCTCTCGTTGCGCTCTTTCCAGCGGGGCTAGAGCGAACACAAATTGTTCATATATTGCAGCGTCTCCAACAGCTCCTCGATCTGTGGCAGATCCGCTTCGTTGTCCGCTGTCCACTGCTGGTACACGGCGTTGTAGCGATCGGCCAGTACCATGCTGGGCGTCAGTGTGTTGGCCGCCGCGTCCCAGGCGGTGTAGCGCTGAATGACGCTCCCCGTGGGATCGGCAAGCAGCGGGAACGGCAGATGCAGCCCGTCCTGTGCTTGCAGGTTAGCAATAACTGTATCGGCGGTGATGCCTAAAATTGCGCAGCTCTCTGCGCGAAATTCCGCATAGCGCGACGCGAAGACACGTAGTAGCCCGCGTCCGTCGCTGGTCGTGGTGTTGCGCGCAAAGAGGAGTAGCAGGTGATCGCGCTGCTTGTAATCCCAGGGTCCATGCGGCATGCCATCGGCTCCCGGCAGCGTAAAAGCTGGCAGGAGCACACCTTTCTCAAGCTTCGGGTGGGGTATTTGTTGTGTCATCTGTCTCCTCGCATCTCCTGTTATGTTAACTCATAGATACATAGTACTGCATAGTGGGTAGTTTTTACCAGTTATCTTTCGCCCACTATACTGAAGCATCTGGTGGAAAAATTGGTTCCTCAAGCGTCAGGTCAACACCTTCCTTGATAGTGTAGCACATCTTGTTGTTTAGCATCAGTGCCTCTTCACCCGATCTGGCAGCGTGGCAGCACCTACCTGTTGCTATATTTTTTAAAACTGGTACAATCGGAGTGTTGCTTGTGGCGGAGAGCGGCAAGAGGATGTAGGAAAGGCGACGGTGAGTGTGAGATGAAAGAGAAGATTAAAGGATTGCTGGCGGGCCTGATATTTCGTATGATAGCGTTGCTCACGCTGGGACAGATCTCTCCGATCTTGAGCGCCTGTGTGATCATCGAACGCGACGAGAAGTTTTTGCTGATCGATCGCTCCGATGGGTTGGGTTACACTATTCCGGGCGGTATTGTGCGCTACAAAGAGACATTGGAGCAGTGCGTTCTGCGCGAGGCGCGCGAGGAGACCGGCTATAACGTGCATTTGCAAGGGATTGTTGGCGTCTACTCGTCCCTTAAACGCGATCCACGGTTTCGCGCCGTTGCTATCGCGTATAGAGGCTCGATCATCGATGGAACGGAACATGGTTCGGGCGAGGGTGCTGCCTGTTGGCGCGAACCGGGCGAGGTTTTTGGGCACATGGCCTTCGATTGCGAGCATATGCTCAAGGATTATCTGGGTGGCGTACAGCGGCTGTCGTGATTTATTGGCTTGCTGGTCACATATGATATAGTAAGATGGATATATATTCTAGATTTCGAGGAGGTCATCATGCCTATCTGTCCTATATGTGACGATACCGGGCTGCAGAACTCTGACTCGACTCATCCCGAATTTTGTTATTGCTTTGCCGGTAAACAGGCCCGACGCCAGTGGGAGGCGAGTCGCGCATCTGGAAAGCAAGGGAAAAACGCGCCCCGCTCGGCGAGCTTTATCGATATCGAGAATCTGGAACAGGTCAATGCCAGCGTTGATGCCATGCGCGCCTCACTGCTAGGCTCGGCAGCCAGCGAGGTATCTGCCGCTCCCGCAAAGCACCCCGCCGTACAACTGCTCTACCAGGTTGGGCACGCCGGACACGAGGTCTCCGTTGTGGAGGCCACGCAACTGTATGAGCTGGCGAAAGCACTCGAAGGCTTCCTGGGCGGTCTGGCTCTTGGACGAAATAGTAAGCGCTAGCAGGCGTGCCCGGTTTGTATGAGCGGAATAGATAGAGACATCGACATTCCCAGACACATGCGCTATATCTGGCATAATTTAAGCGGAGAGGCAGCCATATGAAGTGTCCTCGTTGTGGTAACGAATGGGATACCGGAAAGCATCTGTGCCCACATTGCGGTTTATCAGAACCTTTATCTGCTTCTTCGGGAACAATTTCGCGTGCGTCCATGCTTTGGAGCCAGCAACCTCTTGATGGCGATTCTGGGGTCCCGTTATCGCCCGAAGCGGTAGTCCCTTCTCCGTCGCCGGTGGCCTCGTCGCCCGCTTCCGCCGTTGCTACCCCATTCCCCATAAGCATTCCGGCGCGTCCGCAAGTACCTTTCACTCCGCCGCCGATGATCGACCAGGCGTCTCCCGCTGCACCTCGTCTGCCGTCTTCACTGCGTGCCTGGAAGCTGGTTACTGCCCCTTTGAGACAGAGCAGTGCACGCGTTCCAGAGGTACCGGGTGCTCAGGGAGGAAGGCGTGGCCCGGCAGAAGTGTGGACGGCGCAGCCGGCATCGATGGATACGCTGCGTCCGCTATTTGCCGGCGTGTTTCTGCGTGGAGGGCGTTACCGTTTGCACGCGCTCCAGAGCCGTCAGGAGTGGGCTGCTGGCGTCTACGAAGGGGTATGGATCGCGCAGGATGCTCAGCGCCCTGGATCGCTGGTGATGATCACTGAACTGGTCATTCCAGGACAGAATATCAGGCTCGTGCAATCATTATTGAGTGCCTCCACGATTGCTCTGACCTCTATCGGGCGGCATACCGTTATTCCAACGCTGTGGGACGCCTTTGGTGAGCATGGGCGCCACTTTTTTGTGTTCGAACCCGTCCCTGGCGAGTCTCTGCTTATGCACATACGCCGTACCAGGCGCGCCCTGCCAGAAAGGGATGTAGTCGCGTGCTGCTTCCAGATCATAGAGGTGTTGGAGCTATTGACGCAGCAAACGCCGCCCATGGTTCATGGCCTCATCCGACCGGAACATGTAGTCATGAGCCGTGATGGTGCCAGCTACAGGCTCACGAACTTTTCTGTGGTGCTGGCTGGCGGCGAAACACGCTTCATCACTGGCATCGACCATGCTCGCCTCTCCCCATACGCGGCTCCTGAGCTTGCGCGTGGCGTCGTCGATGTACGTTCCGACCTGTACTCCCTGCTTGCCACCGCCTACCATATCGTGACGGGCAGCAGGCCGATTGCCCTGAACGGAAGTATTCCACAGGCGCAGCGCCTGAACCCGACGATATCTCCCCAGTTCGATGCGATCCTGGCGAAAGGACTACGCAACTCCATCGGCCAGCGTTTCCAGCGTCCATCTGAGTTGCGACAGGAATTATTAGCGCTGCAAGCCTTGACGAATGCCTCCTCACGCGCCCCGGTCGAACTGTCTGTGCAACAGAGACACATCCCCAGTCCTGCGTCGAGCATGAACTCACAGGCGCGCATGCAAGCCCTCGACAACGCAAACGACGATCGAGGCGCGCGCCTATCGCTTCCTCCGATGTCCGACGAGGAGCGCAACGACCTGCGCTTCATCCTGCTCTGGATCGGCGGGATTGTGCTCTGCCTGGTCGTCGTTATGCTCCTTATATATGAATTTATGTGATATATCTTTTAAGGCTGCGTTCGTTCTTCTTTCGTTCCCACGTGGATCGCCACAATCCCACGTGTGAGACGATAGAAGCGTACATTACTCCAGCCGGACTCCACCATTACCTCCTTCAAGGCAAGGGCATCCGGAAAGGTCGTGAGCGAATTGGGCAGGTAGTTGTACTCCTCAAATGCCTTCCCAAGCACGGTGCCGAACAGTGGTGCCAGTTTGTAGAAGTAGAAGTAGAACAGGCCGCCGAAGATTTTGCCGGGTGGGTGGCTGATCTCCAGGCAGACCACGCGTCCGCCCGGTCGCACGACGCGCAGCATCTCACGGAAGCCCTGTCGGATGTGGGTGAGGTTGCGCACCATAAATGCGGAGCAGCAGCCATCGACGCTGTTATCGGGGAGATCGATATGCTCGGCGTCGCCTACGCGCAGGTCGATGCGATCTTGCAGGCCCATGCGCGTTAGTTTGATCCGGCCCTGATCCAGCATCTCCGGCGTGATATCCATGCCGATCATGTGCGTGCCAGGACCAGAGGCGCGAATAACAGCAATGGAGAGGTCGGCAGTCCCGGCCCCCAGATCGAGGCCCGTCTCGCCAGTGCCCAGGGCCAGGTAACGAGCGGCACGGGCGCGCCAGTAGCGATCCAGGCCAAAGCTCATCAGACGGTTCATCAGATCATAGACGCGTGCAATGCGACCAAATAGCCGCTGGACATAGGGACGCTTGCCCCCGGTCTCTTTAAACTTTTCCTCTAAAGATGTTTTTGTCGTCATAGTAAGCATCCTGTCATCGAATGAGGCTACGACCGTCAAGGCTGTGTTAGCTCCTACGAGATACCACAAAATCTATAAGCTCATCCAGTACATCGCGATTGTTGGAGGGCGGGAAGTGGTACAGTGCCTCGCGTGCCTTGTGCGCATACGTATGCGCATCCACTAATGCCTGGCTGACGCCGTACCCTTGCGCCACACTGTTCACAACCGTTTGTATATCCTCTTCTTTATGGAGAACTCCGTTGAGTAGCGGTTGTACTTTTTGCGATAGACCATCGTTGGGCCGTTCCTGCAGCGCGTAGATGAGCGGAAGCGTAACCATGCCCTGCCTGAGATCATTCCCCGCTGGTTTTCCGATCGTCGATTGATCTTCAGTGTAGTCCAGGATGTCGTCGACGATCTGGAACGCGATGCCCAGGTTCATGCCGTATTCGTGCAGTTGCTCGATCTCGTCGTCGGAGGCTTCGCTGACAATTGCACCGCCCTTGCTACAGGCGGCGATGAGGCAGGCTGTTTTATGTCTGATCTTCTCGTAGTAGGTTTCGATGGTGAGGTCGATCCGTCCAGCCGTCATCATCTCCATGATCGTCCCTTCACTGACCGTCGCGACGGTCTCCGCGAAGAGGTGATCGATGCGATTATCATCAATGTCAGCGACCAGGCCCGATGTCTTGGCGAAATAGTAGTCACCAAGCAGGATGGCGATCTTGTCGCCCCACAGCGCATTGACCGTTGGATTACCGCGTCGGGTCTTTGCCTCGTCTACGATATCATCATGGATGAGGGTAGCGAGGTGGACCATTTCGTAAGCAACGCTCAGGGGGAGCAGTTTGTCGAAGCGGTATGTGTTCAATTTGCCTGAGAGTAACGTGATAGCCGTTCTCAGCCGTTTTCCGGGTGATGCAATGGCGTGCATGGATGCGGAATTAAGGATGTCAAGACCTGATGTTGCACGTTCCTGAAACGTGGTATCGACCCGCTCAAGATCGTCCTGTATACCCGCGAAAAGTCGGCTCAACGTGGCCGTAGTATTCATAATATAGACTCTCCATTTCGCATCTCTTCGATCTTGCCCAGGACGAAGAGGTGCTCTCTGTCACAAATTGCTACGTCTCTTCCTGATAGTCTGTAGCGTACTCTTTTAGATTATAACGCGCACCGTCCATTGCATAATAGAGTGCTTGCCAAACAATCAACAAAATTTCACTTCATACATCAGACGACGTATCGACTGCGATCAGGTCCTCCTGTACATATCCAGCCGTCAGATTGAACTCGTCGAGGGCGTCGAGGGCGGTGCGATACTCCTTCCAGCTTAGACGGCGGTTCAGTATGGGATCGTTAACGACCTTCCACGCCGGGAAGTACTGATCCATGAGGCTGATGGGCGTGTCTGAACCCAGTTCTTCCGCTATCCAGCGCAGAACCTCGCGTGTGCCCGAGATATCCTCTGGCATGACGAGATGGCGAATAAGCAGGCCCCGGTGCGCAATGCCCTCATCGTCGAGTTGTAAGGGACCGACCTGGCGGTACATTTCGTGTAGCGTCGCCTGATTATAGTCAACGTACTTTGGCATCTTCGAGGTACGCAGCGCATTTTTATTGTCGGAGTATTTCGCGTCGGGCAGGTAGATGTCAACCACGCCGTCCAGCAGCTTCAATGTTTCCATATTTTCGTAACCCGCGCAGTTATAGACCAGGGGCAGGCGTAGACCTTTGCCGCAGGCGACCACCAGCGCAGCCAGGATCTGTGGCACAAAGTGGGTGGGTGTCACAAGGTCCAGATTGTGGCAGCGTTTCTTCTGCAGGTAGAGCATCATATCTGCCAGCCGTTCGGGTCCGACGCGGTGCCCCAGTCCGCCCTGACTGAGCGAGAAGTTCTGGCAGTAGGTACAGCGCGCCTGGCAATAGCCGAAGAAGATGGTCCCGGCACCACGTGTGCCGCTGATCGGTGGCTCCTCGCGTCGATGCACATTCCAGGAAGCGACGATCGCCTCTGTGCCTGAGTGGCAGACGCCCGTCTTTCCTGCAATGCGATTGCAGCGACAATTCTGCGGACAGATAGTGCAACTCCGTAATATCTCCCACGCTACGGTGGCACGTTCTGCCAGTTCGCCGGTTTCATAAAGTGCTAGATAGCTGGGATAGGAAGAATCGGACATTCTGTCGCCTTTCGAGATGTTTCCTATGCAGTCGGACATGAAGTCTGTGCTTTCAGCTTTGACTTCTCATCTGACTGGAAAAAATGCCATGAGACATCCCGGTAACTGTTCAGGACCCCTTTCCCTGGCTCCTCGCCGCTTGCGAAGCGTCTTTGGCGCTGAGGGATCCTGAAGAGTTACGCGTTTGCGAACTTTTGTTTCGAAAGTTCGGGATAACTCATGACATAAAGAATCTGCTGTAAACCGTGAACGACTCCCTATGCAGTTAGCAATGGAGCCATTACTTCCAGGGCTCGGTCCTCATGGGCTGAGAGGAAGTGAGCAATGCTTTACGCTGTGGGCCACTTGAAGCCACGTTGTGACGGCCTGGGGCCTCGCTTGCCCGTACCCGCAGTTTTCGCCTTCTTCGCGCGTACGGTTGCACTGGCGATGCGGGTGCGCGGCTTGCGTGCCTTTGCAGGTTTATCGTCTGCCTCGGCCCCGGTTGCTGGCTCCTCCGTGTCTGTGCTCTCGGGCGTCGGGATGTGGGCGATCAGATCGTCGGTACTCTCAGAGATGCCGGACCAGAACTGTGCTTCTTTGCGCTGTACAGGTCGTGGTCCCTTGAGTACGCGGCCATCTGGTAGGCGCGTGACGTGTCGCTCTTCTGCGTGCTCCCTGTTGTCATCGCGCTGTCTTTCACGAGGGCCCTTCGGTCGTTCTGGTCGGCGAACGTCATCGCGTCGATTTGGCGCTTCGTCACGTCTATCGAAGCGTTCGTAGTCGCCCGCGAAACGTTCGTTGTTGCCGTTGCGTCCATTATATGACGAACGATAGGGTCTTCCTGGGCGATCATTTGGCTGCTGCTGTTCCCAGGAGCGGTTTTGACTGCGAGGATTGCGGGTATCGGGGCCTGAGCGCTGGCCCTGGTATCCTCTCCCGTCTCTTCTGTCCGATTCAAATGAGCTGCGACCGAAGTTTCGTCCACCGCGCTCATCGCGCTCGGAACCGCGCCTGCGATAGTCTCTGTCCTGGTCGCGGCCTCGGAACTGGTCACCGCGATCCCGAGACTGGCCGTTGTCGCGGTAGTCGCGGTATCCTGGCCGTCCGCCGGTACCAGTCGATCGCTCTCTGTAGTCGCGTCGTTCACCAGGGCGCTGATCACTGTACTCTCGCCGACCTGTGTTGTCTGAGTCAAACGAACGAGAACGAGGGCGATTGTTCTCACCGGGAGCGCGCTCGTAGCGCCGAGGATTATCCCGGTATTGTTCCTGCCGCTGGTTGTTAGAGGGTCTGTTGCCACCATGACCATTCTGTGAGGAGGAATATTCTGACGGCTGCTGATTGTGCCAGTTGTTGCGTGGCCCATTGTTGCCGCGTGGTGGCTGCCCATTGCTGCTACGTGGACGATAATCCGCGTGAGCATGTTGTGCTCCCGACTCCCAGGCGCGATCGACTGTTTCACGATTCAGGCGGGGGCGTGCCGGGCGTGGAGACCGCTCGTCTCCATACCTGTTTGCAGACTTGTTGTGAAATGGCGGGCGCGTGTCATTTCTTCTCTGCTTATCGAATTCTCTGGTCATAAATCCTTTCACGGTTGAACCGTATGGGGGTGCATGTAAGTAGTAGGTAGGTCGGCAAGATCTTCTTGTGACTTCCTCCCGTCGGTCGTTCCGCACTTACTCTAGAAAGCTTGACGCGCTATATTCTTTTTGTCTTTGCGAATGGCCTGTAGTAAGGGGACGCGTCTTCCATAGTATAACACATCTCGGCGATTGTAGCGAGATAGTGGTCAAAATGGATTCGCTCTTTACGTGCCTGGCGTCGCCGTTGGTACTGGTGGTACTGTTCCATCATGTAAGGGGACGCCAATGAACTTCGCCTGCTGGCTGCCAAACATTGCCAGCATTTTATCTGGCAGCTCGTCCGGTAGCAATGGACGCAGCGTAACTGTGTAGTACTGTAACTCCTCGCTAAAAACTCCCTGCTCTCGCCCTTTCAGTGTCGCTTTGATCAACTGTACCTGTGCCGAAGTCAACAGGATCGCATTGGATGGAATGACGAACTTGAGACAGGCCGTCTCGGGATTGGTACTGTCGTTATCCGTTGGGATGAGGCCGCACTCGAATGCTGCGGCCTGGGCGAGCGTATACTCCACCAGTGGCCATGCAGGGATGACCTGGTTCGGGTTGGGACTGAACATCTGGCGGGCGAGCAAGGCAAAACTCTTGCCCTGGTAGGTTGTAAAAGGGCCGGTAAGGGTGCTATTGAGCGTGTTGAGCGCCTTGCCGAGAAGCTGAAATTCGTCTTTGTCCTGTGCACTGGCAGGCTGACTGCCAAATGCGCCGTACATTAGTTCCTCGTGTTTCCCGCTGATATTGAGATCCAGAAATGTCGCGTCCTGGTCTGGAATGTCGAAGAACTGCTGACGTTTGAAATCAAGCAAGCCATAACTGTCTACCAGGGTGTTAAGTAGCTGTTGCAACTTATCGGTGTCGAGCCGGCCCTCCTTGTTCAGACCAAGGATGTATGTCCCGTCTCCATACACGCTGATCTGTGGACTGAGGTTAAGCGTTCCTTGCAGGCCACCGCCATAAAATGTACGAATGAGCACATCCGTCGAACTGGTGCCATACGTGATCTGCTGGTGCGTGGAGGACCCGGTAAATGTGGTGCTTTGCCCGCTCGATTGAGATGTAAGATCAGCGGCGTCGCAGCCGCTACAAAGCAGGGCGAGGAACAAGATGCAGAGCGCGAACGCACTGCTCCCCCATATATGCCGCAGGTCTCTGCTGTACAGACATCCCTTACAAAAACTCACTCTCCCCTCCTGATTGAACTGCTTGCTTTTGCACTGACGCTTGCTATGCTCTAGAGAAAGCACGCCTTCTCTACGTAACTACGCAGAACTGGCGGGACAGCTCTCAAAAAGATGCCTTCTCTACCTTCTCTATTAGAAGCGAGATATGGTCCTGAAAGTTGCAAATTAGTAGAATCGGTAGCCAATCAATTTGTATATGAGCCGGGCGGCCAGGTAGTCTGCGCGCGTCTGACCCGGCATGGGGCACAGCTCGACGACATCCATACCTACGACCGTTGTGCGCCGACAGATCTCGCGGAAGAGGTCGAGCACCTGGTACCAGGATAATCCGCCCGGCTCCGGCGTCCCTACCGCAGGCATCTCGCCGGGATCGAACGCATCCAGGTCGATGGTGACATAGGTATGCTTACCCAGCCGCTCCCAGGGAATAGTGGCACTGCCCTTCGCCATCTGGTATGCCCAGACGATTGCTACATCGGGTTTTGTTTGCATAAACGCAGCCTCTTCGGGACTGAAGCTGCGAATGCCGATCTCCAGCAAAGGGATGCCCATATCGACGACGCGGCGCTCAATGGCGGCGTGTGAAAGCGGCGTGCCCTCGAATTCGTCTCGTAGGTCGCCATGCGCATCGATATGCACCACCGTCAGGTCGGGATAGCGTTTGTGGACGGCAGCGATCACGGGTGCTGAAAGCGAGTGTTCGCCTCCCAGCGTCAAGGGAAGTTGACCACGCTGCAATACTTCCTGCACCACTGCGCCTGTCTTCTTCAACGCGGCTGCGTGGTCCATCCCGCTATAGTCGAGCAGGGGATACGTGTACACTCCTACCTCGATCGGGCAGCAATCCAGCTCCTCATCGTAGAGCTCCATCTGGCTCGACGCGTTGAGTATCGCCTGGGGTCCGTGCTCTGTGCCCTTCATATAGCACACACTATATTCGAGTGGCGCGGGGATAATCGTCACACGTGCCGTCTCGGGATTGCAGTAGGGTGCGTCGGGCGCACCGAACTGGGTGATCAGTGTCTCTTCCATTGTCCTTTCTTTCTTTTGTCCTCTTCTCACTCGTAGCGGGTGATTTTATGCCTACTTCTCTCTATCCACGAGAACAGAGACCTGGAATATTTCTGTCTGTGCATGCTGCATGGCTTCATCGCTATGTGCCCACTGCGAACAGGCTCTCAAGCTCCGCTCCCATAGCTTCGGTTGTTACTGCGTTATTTAACGTGCCATTATGAAAAGTCAGCGGCGTCCAGTCGGCGTGTACTTCGTATAGGACGCCATGGCCGGGCGCATAGTACGCGTCCTTCAGCGCCACCTGGAGCATCAAGTCCTCCATCGCTTTGTACCTGTTACCAGTGAGTATATCCGCAAGGTGAAACGCCTGGAGCATAATCATCTGGCGACCTGCCTCTTTCACTTTTGTAGTGACGAAGACCTCGCCTGGATGCCTGGGCGTGCTGCCACGAAAATGCGCCGCGAAGAAGTAACCGTCGTTGCTAGTATCCCACATATGCAGCGGATTCGCAGGCAGGGCGTACGTATCCAGTAGAGTAGTCGCCCTGGTCAGAAAATCCTGCTCGTGGGTTGTGCTGAATGTATCCAGCAGCGAGATAGCAATCTGGCTGATCTCACCCATGTGGGTAGAACTCCCATCGACCGTGTAATTTTTGGTCTGACCAGCATAAAATTGCTCGTCAGGGTTGACCGTACCATCGGGCCGCAGCACGGTATCCATCTGATCTGCAAAGGTATGATACTGCACAATATAGGCGTGGGTATACACAAAATTGACGATGCTCGCGCCGATCTGTTGCCACTCTGGCCGTTGAAAGAACGTTCCCGCCTGGATGAGAGCGCATCCCTCTTCCAGCACCATATCGACACGGTATGAGCCGTGCGGGTGATCTACGCTGGTCTGAAAGATGCTGCCGACTCTGGCATTGTACGCTCTGGCATAGCTGCTTGCCAGGCTAAAGGCCATGTCCCTGTAAAAGCTATCGTGAGTGAGCTGGTAGAGAGCAATGGCTTCGTCGTATAACCACCCTCTTTCGTTGTGTGCGTGGGCGAACTCACTTTTAATAATAAGGGTATAGCGGGCGATCTCTCCATCGAAGCGCGTATCCCTGGGATTTTGCCGTTTGTACGACCACAGATTGTGGATGTAACGCAGATCGGTCAATTCATCGTGCCTGGGCGGACTGACGCTTACGCCATCAGGCTCGCCTGTGCCATTGATATTTGTCTGGAGTGGCTGTGTTCCGTAGCGCCAGTTGACCCATAAGCCTCCGGGACCGCTGCCGTCGAAACCGTTGTCTTTTATATTCGTGAGGAGATCTACTTCGATGCTCTGGATGGTTGAACTACCATGCATGAATATAGGTGTTGTGGGTGGCGCATCGGTTGCCTGGGAACAACCTGCGATCAGCAGAGCTAGAATGGTTAAACATGCTACGCACAACGTTCTGGATTGGATGAGACGCATAAGCTTCCCCCTTGTTCTTGGCCTGTCTTGTAAAAGAAGGTCGTACCACTACTATCTTCCAACCGGGCTTATCTTATATCTCTTATGTCATACATACACAAGAGCATAAAAAAGGAGAGCGAGGATTTCTTTTCATAAATCATCTCACCCTCCATACTCATCTTTGCCGACTATAGAAACAGACGACTTCTTGTATTTCTTGCCCTTAGCGCACCACCGATTTCGCCAGCCGGGCCGCCATAGCAGCTTCGTAGCGAGCAGGATCGGGCACATCAGGGCGCAAGGAACGATTGCCACGAACAACGAAGTGGGCCTCTACGTCGTCGCTCTGGAACATTTCCTTTGCGAAGGCGATAGCATCCTCCTGGCTGAATTCCTTGCACGAGCAGATGTCAATATCGACCTCGCCATACTCGGGCCAGGCATGCAGGCTGATATGGCTCTGGGCGATCACCACGAAACCGGAGAGACCAGCATCCAAAGGATTGGACGTTTCTATATCGTAGAGGTGGACAGGGCTGACCTTTTCCATATCGACACGGCCAGGATATTCGTCCAGAACGCAACGAATGAGCGGCTCATTCGACAGGATCTTGCGGTCGCAGTTGTAAAGTTCTAGCATCAAATGGACAAGCATCGCGTCTTCCTTCCAGTTTGTTTTTCTACTTGACGGAACCTTATACTGCAAGGTCCGTCGTTTGCTACCACTTTTGTGCGACGAGTTCAATCGCACAGAATGTTATTATACATTAGGTTGTCAAGCTAATAGCAAGGAAAACGCGCCGCTTTGATCTAATGGAGATGACTTTTCTACCTAAACGTAAGCTTCCTTTCTATCTAATCCCTAATGATAGACATGTATATGGCAAGCTAGCAATCAACCTAATGGCGATAAGGCTAGCTATTAGATGGAACCAGATTTAAGGGCGCACTTTTTTCCCTGCCTTGTACGCTTGCTTCAGCTCCTTGAGCAGTTTCTCGCGCTGTGCGAAGAGTCCCTTGCGTGGACGTGGTTGCGCCTTGCTAATCGCGTAGGCTGTGAGTAAAGGTAGAGCAATGGTTGAGTCACCATAGATTACAGCCGTGTCGTGCAACTGGTCAGGCTTGATCTTGCCCCACGAAACCGCCTCGGATGGTGTTGCGCCCGAGAGTCCACCCCAGTGGGGCGCGTCCGCCGTGATCTGGATAAAGTAGTCATGACCACCCTTGTTAATGCCGAGCACCTCCCATAACTGTGGCTGTGTCTGCAGGTAGAAGTTCTTCGGACTTCCGCCACCCAGAATAATCACGCCGTTGCGCGTTGCCTGGAGCACAATCGCAGTTGTCTCGTTCACATCCGCCAGTGGATCAAGCGTGAGCAGGCTGCCATCCAGCGCATTACGCGCCACGTTCATGCCGATCGACGAATCGCCGGGAGACGACGTGTAGATCGGCACATTCCACGCCGCCGCCTGGGCCAGGACAGAGTACTCGGGTCGCACGCCGATCTTGAGCAACTGCGTCCCCAGGTGATGGTGCAGTTCCGAGGTCGAGATCGGTCGGTTGGGCAGGCTCTTGAGGCTCTCGCGCACGAACGCGTCGGTATCCAGCAGTACCTTATCCTCGAACAGGATATCGTAGATGCGGATAACGCCCTCTTCCTGGAGCTTCGTATCGTCCAGCCTGAAATCGCCCCGGTGCAGCGACATCGCCAGTGCGTGGTGCATATCGTGATATAGATTCGCCCCTGTGCTGATGATAAAATCGATGAAACCATTCTCCATCAGCGAGATGAGGCAGCCGCCCAGTCCGGCGGGAGTCAGTGCACCTGCCATCGTCAGACCGATCGTGACGTCCTCTGTGGGCGCAAGCATCTTCTCAACGTAGAGCCGCGCCGCCTCGTTCAAACGCGCGGCATTGTATGCCTGGAACTGCTCGTCTATCAGTTCAGCAACCGTCATATCGGGTCGCACGCGGCGCGGCAGGATCTGCTCTCCACTCAAGTACTCGCTCTGCGTTGGAGCGTGCTGATCGTTCGCGTGTTCATCGTGGTGATGATGTATATTGTCGTGGTGATGCATCAAATAAAGTCCTTTCTCTCTGTTTCAAGATGGCCGTTAGCCAATGGCTATTATTGTATCAGATATGGAAAAAAGGTATGTTGGATGGAGGGTATCCCAAATGTAGGTCTGGAAGCGACCGATAAAGATAAAGGAGTGAGCGTCAGATTGTTGCAAAGAGCAACGCCGGACGTGGATTAATCCCTGTGTAGGGGCGCGATTTATAAGCCCGTGGCGCTCACCAGGCCGATCCACGGGCTTATAAATCGCGCCCCTACTCGATCATCGATCGGCGGACCTCGATGATCTGATCGCGCAACTGGGCCGCCTTCTCGAATTCCAGTTGCTTCGCGGCTGAGCGCATCTGCGATTCCAGGTCTTTGATCAGGCGCAGAGCTTCGTCCTTCGGAATACCGGCCAGTGCGGCGGCCACCGATTTGCCGTCCGCCGCGCCATCCGCTCCACTCATCGCTTTAATGCGGTCGGAGAGCGTCTTGACCTCCTTCTTGATGCCGCGCGGCGTGATGTTGTGCCGTTCGTTGAAGGCGATCTGTATCTTGCGGCGGCGGTTGGTTTCGTCGATCGCGTGCTGCATCGATCGCGTGACGGTGTCTGCGTACATGATGACGCGGCCCTCAACATGGCGGGCCGCACGACCAATTATCTGAATCAACGAACCCCCCGAGCGCAGGAAGCCCTCTTTATCGGCATCCAGAATGGCGACCAGGGAGACCTCCGGTAGGTCGAGTCCCTCGCGCAAGAGGTTGATGCCGACGACAACATCGTAGACGCCCAGGCGCAGGTCGCGCAGGATCTCGACGCGTTCGATGGTATCGATCTCCGAGTGCAGGTAGTGCACCTTGATATTCAGCTCTTGCATATAGTCTGCAAGATCTTCGGCCATTTTCTTGGTCAATGTCGTGACCAGGACGCGCTGACTCTTCGCGACGCGCTCGCGAATCTCTGCCAGCAGGTCGTCGATCTGCCCTTTCGTCGGTCGCACGCTGATCTCTGGATCGATGAGGCCCGTGGGACGAATGACCTGCTCGACGATGGCCTGGCTGTGCTCATATTCGTAGGGACCTGGTGTCGCTGAGACAAACAACGCCTGGTTGATCTGGCGCTCGAACTCCGAGAAGGTCAGTGGGCGGTTATCCATCGCCGAGGGGAGTCTGAAACCGAAGTCGACGAGCACCTGTTTGCGCGAGCGGTCGCCTGCGAACATGCCGCGTACCTGTGGCAGTGCGACGTGCGATTCATCGACGACGAGCAGGTAGTCGTCGGGCAGGTAGTCCAGCAGCGTCCACGGCTGCTCTCCCGCCGCGCGGCCCGCCAGATGGCGCGAGTAGTTCTCGACGCCTGAGCAGAAGCCCGTCTCGCGCAGCATCTCCATATCGAAATTGGTGCGCTGCTTCAAGCGCGCCGCCTCCAGGAGCTTGCCCTCTGCCTCCAGTTCTGCCAGGCGCTCCTCTAACTCATTCTCAATCAACTTTATCGCTGCGTTCAGGCGTTCCTGTGTCGTGACCCAGTGTTTGGCGGGGTAGATGTCGAGCCGCTGCCGTTTGCCCAGCACCTCGCCAGTCAGCGGATCAATTTCGGTCATACGCTCGATCTCGTCGCCGAAGAACTCGATGCGGACCGCGACATCCTCGTAAGCTGGAAAGATCTCCAACACGTCACCGCGTACGCGAAAGCGGCCACGAATAAAGTTCGCGTCGTTCCTCTCGTACTGGATCTCATTCAGGTGGCGCAGGATCTTATCGCGCCGTCTCTCTGCCCCTACTTTCAACGTGAGTACCACTTCACCGTACTCTTCTGGACTGCCCAGACCGTAAATGCAGGAGACCGAGGCGACGATCAAGACATCGCGGCGCTCGAAGAGGCTGCGCGTCGTGGAGAGGCGCAGTTTCTCGATCTCCTCGTTAAGCATGCTCTCTTTTTCAACGTAGGTGTCTGTGCGCGGAATATAGGCTTCTGGCTGGTAATAGTCGTAGTAAGAGACGAAGTATTCAACGGCATTATTGGGAAAGAACTCTTTGTATTCACTATATAGTTGTGCTGCCAGTGTCTTGTTGGGGGCGAGCACCAATGTTGGTTTCTGTACCTGTTCGACGATCTTTGCGACGGTATACGTTTTGCCACTACCCGTGACGCCTAAGAGCGTCTGCGCTTTATGCCCATTTCTGATACCCTCAGTTAACTGGGCGATAGCTTCTGGCTGATCGCCTGTAGGTTGAAAGGGTGCCTCGACTTTGAAATCTGCCATACTGCCCTAATCCTCGTATAGAATAAATTTTCCAGATTATTCTCCCTATTATACCACTTTTCTCGACGTGAGGGTGTTTCTTTGCATCCTTGACATATACTTTGTAATCGATTACAATATAGATACACGTGATAGTTTTTGAAGATACATGACCACCCGGAGCGAAGGACTTTTTCCAAACTGTTTCCTCTGCTCAGCACGCTATTTCAGGGATGGAGACCCTGGCTCAGAATGGCTTCACGTCGGTTGAGATCTCTATAATAAAGTACAAAAAGTGATGATGTAGTAAAGGAATACAAAAGATGCGTATAAATGATATTATCGGTCTGCTCGCAGCCCTCATTGGCACTACCGCGACGCTTTTAGGCGCCTGGGCGTATATCCGCTCTCAGCATCCCCCAAAGAAGGAACTACTTCATGCTGCCATCGTCGTCATAGTCATCATGATAAGCATTTTGGGCATCGCAGTGGGCATCTCACGCGCCACCACCATCACAGTGAACGGTCAAAAGACTCCCACGCCCGTTCCTGCTTCTGCTGGACCCGGCGAGACAGCACCCGCTCCAGTGCTAACCTCGACTCCAATAGTGGTATCAACCTCGATATCGTCACCTGTGTCAACGCCGACGCCTTCGGTAACACCAGCAAAGTCGGTAACGCCAGCACCTTCGGTAACACCAGCAGCTTCGTCAACGCCGGCACCTTCGTCAACACCGGCATCTTCGTCAACACCGACAGCTATGAAGGGATAGTCTGCCCTTCAGTTGTGTGAATGAAAGCGCCTGAGAGGCGGCGGGGCTCCCAAGAACTGGATCAAGGTTCACGGCGGCGATGTGGCGCTTTCAAGTGAGCTAGATCATAGCTATTCTGCTTGCTTGTAGTATAGTAAGTGTACAATGTGGTGGAGCAGGGTATTCTGAATAACAGGTAGGTAACTCGGTAAGGAGAATAGCTATGGCCCAGGGATTTCCTCGTTTTTGTCCGCGTTGTGGCGCTGCAACCGTTCTCAATCAGCGTTTCTGTGTAACATGTGGGCTAGATCTGGCCCCTATCTCTTCTCCGCCTGGTTCCCAAACACCATCGCAACCCGGTTACTCACCATCACAACCAGGCTTGCAATTCCCCGCAAAACCCGTATCGGAGCCGGACATCTTCCAGGAAACAGTCTCTCGGTCAGAGCAAAATCCCGTATCGGAGCCAGGGTATCCACCTGCCTGGGGACCTCCTCCGCAGCGCTCCTTCCCACAGTCTGCTCAGGCCGACGATCCATCTTCCGATTCGCCATCGACTTCTAGAAGGGCCGGAAAGGGAAGGCCGGGGCTGATTCTCGTGCTCTTGCTACTAGTCGTGATACTGGCTGGCGTCAGTTTTGTCGTCCTGCGCTTCACCAGTCAAGGCAAAGCCGCTGTAACCAGCACATCGATAAACGCGACTGTGACCTATGCTGGCGTGACGATGACGGTATTGAAAGTTGAACAGGCGCAGAGCTTTACCGATGATCCCAATTCCGCTTATGACGGGATGCTGCGCGTACACGTCCAGGCGCAAAATAAAACACAGGTTCCGGTTAACCTGATGTATGATACGATTGCTCGCCTGATAGTTCCGGGCGGGAAAACGCTGACTCCTACCTATGTGAAGGCGCACGTCGGTGTGGCTCCTGGAGCCACGCAGACGGGTATTCTCGACTTTCCTGTTCCAATCGACACAAAGGCGAAGCTCTGCGTCTTGCGACTGGGAGCGACCGACGAGGCGCAACTAGATATTCCACTGACGCCGGGTGCCAATCTGAGCCGCTATGCACCGGTAACGTCGAATATCACCGGCGCGACATTTCAATACCTTGGCCTGAACTACGCACTGGTGAGCGCTACTTCTCAATTGAGCATCGACGGAAAGCAAGCCAGCAAGGGTATGCATTATGTCACCGTGACACTCAAAGTGGACAACACCTTATCGCAGACGGCAATCCCCGGTTCCGCCTTTGCATATATGCGTTTGAGAGCCGGAAGTACTACCGCAACGCCAGTAGATACAACGTTGCCCGTTTCGTTTGATGCAGGGGTAAACGGCAAGATGGGGATGGTCGCGTTTCTTGTTCCGCAAAACGCGACCACGTACACGTTGATCTTGCTGGCACAAAGTGGCTTTGACCAGGTGACGCAGGACTTCCGGGTCTCATAACCGCTGCTTAT
Organism: Ktedonobacteraceae bacterium; assembly: GCA_034438015.1. GTDB lineage: Bacteria > Chloroflexota > Ktedonobacteria > Ktedonobacterales > Ktedonobacteraceae > JACDAE01. Next base: position 55,198 of record DAOTTD010000004.1, read on the forward strand.
TGCCACCGGTCATCTTTAGTAAACATTTCTCACAAGGAGAAAAATAATGGCACAGAACTCTGCTCGTTCCTGCCTTAATTGTCATGCGCAGTTGGATCCCAGCCAGCGCTTCTGCTCCAACTGCGGTGCGGTTGTGGAGGGAAGCGCTAATAAGCCAACCGAGCTTACTCCCAACAGCGCTGGATCAATCCCTACTATGGCGACGCGTATGGAGATGCCTCCGCCTCCGCCTCCTGGCGCCTATACACAGGCGCCGCAATCCACACCGGACTATCCATCACCTCCACCGAACTACCAGAGCTATCAGGCACCACCGGTTTACACACGACCACAGAAGGACTCATCGAAAAGGGTACTGGGGCAGATTGGTTGTGGAGTGCTGGCTGTCATTCTCGTGATCCTCGTTATATGTGGGGCACTGGGCTACTTCGGGTATCGCCTTATCAGTTCTAGCGCTGGTAATGTGCAGGCAACGGTAACTTCAGCAGGTAATACTTACAACAATGGTGTTACTCCAACGTCTGCGCCTCCCACCACGTCGCCAGTCAACGCGGCAGTGATCTATGCTGATGTGAATATCACCATCGTGGACACGAAACAAGGTGCGAGTTTCACCGACGATACGAATGCTTCAACGCCTTCCATCGTGCGCATCGATCTCAAAGAGGAAAACAAGACTTCACGCAGCTCTAATTATTATTACGGCGATATGCTACGTTTGATCCTGCCGGATGGTACAAGCGTGCAGCCTGGGAGTAGCCAGTTCTCGTCCGGTCCCGCGACGACCGTTTCACGCACAAACTGGGTTGACTTCCCTGTCTCTTCCAGGATAGATGTCACTAAATCGACGCTGATCCTGGGGAAGGCCGACGAGGAGCAGATAAAAGTGCCGTTAACAGCCAATCCCGATGTCAGCAAGTATCAGCCGCAGACCGTGACACCTGGGAAAACGACCACCTACTCAGGCACAACCTGGACGCTTGTTACTGTCTCAAAACAACTGAGCGGCGACAATCAGCAGGCGCCCCAGGGGCAGGTCTACATCGTGATGACGCTGAAAATTGACAATAACTCCGCTAATGACTTTAGAGGCTATCCCGGCGACTACATACGCCTCCAGACAGGGAGCACGAAGGCGGTGCCCGATAGCGATAACACCATTCCTCTCGGGGTAAGCGCGGGCCAGACGAATCAAACCGGGCAGTGTGCGTTCCTGGTCCCGCAGGGGAGTACCAGTTTCACCCTTCTGCTGCTCGCCGATTCTTCTGGCACTGTCCAGCAGGCTACGATCCCGTTCCAGATTCAATAGGAAATCAGACAGGTAAGAACGAGAGGCGGAAAAATGGATCTTCGTTGAGCGTCATTGCAATCAGCCAGCTATGGTCCCGCTTCTCGTTTCCCCCCATGTTGGGGCGCAGTTTACAGGTAGGGGCGCGGTTCACCAGCCCGCATGTCGGCCTGTGAACGGCGGCGGGCTGGTGAACGGCGGCGGGCTGGTGAACCGCGCCCCCATAGACATTAAGTTAAGAGCGAGCAAGCGGCGTTCTCCTTCCTCACCGGCCACCGATGTGGCTCTCCCATCAGAAACTGGGAGGTGTTGGGACGCTGCTGGCGCGTATTCATCCG
>DAOTTD010000005.1:0-14663 GCA_034438015.1 Ktedonobacteraceae bacterium
TACTCTGGAAAAGTCGAGCGGGCATGGTGACGTTAACCCGTTTGTAGTGCTGTGCTCTGTCCGGTTTGATGAGATTCGCCCGCTATGTACATTTCCGCCATAGAAATGTTATGCTTACTTCATAGTGTAAGCTTGTAGTGCGTCATCATTGTGACGAAGGGGTGTCATGATGGCACAGGACCTTTTCACGCGCTTTCAAGAACGCCTTTCTGCCTCTGGCGGCGAGTGCCGCCTCGTTGCCGATCTGGCGGAAGCAACGCAGGTGATCGCTGCACACCCGTCGCTGGCAGAGAAAGAAATCGTCGTTCCTCCCGATTTTTCTACACGTTCTCCCTGGTCCGCTATTTTATCCATGTTGAGAGATCAGGGCATTCGTATCCGCGAGGCGGGCCGTCCTGCCGAGGTCGCCGACGCTCCGGCGGGTCTCTCCAATGCAGAGCTGGCGGTGGCCGAGACCGGCTCAGTCCTCATCGCAGAGAACTCGCTTGAGGCGCGGGTGGTAGGGATGCTGACACTGACCCATTTTGTGCTCGTACGTGCGAGCGATCTTGTTCCTATGCTCGATGAAGTGGGGGCGCGCCTGCAGCAGATCACGAAGGCGGGGCCGGATCAGCGTCATTACGTTTCTCTTATAACGGGCCCGAGCCGCACGGCGGACATTGAGCGCATGCTTACCATCGGCGTGCAGGGACCGAAGACGTTGTGTGTGCTCATTGTTCAAGATAAGGAAGCAAAGCAGCTATGACCTTACAGGATAATGCTCCATCTCCACAGGATCGGCATACCGTGGAAAAGGAAGTTGGCAATGTATCTCCTACACAGGATGCTCTGATGCAGACGGGGTCCGTGCAGCAGGTGCTCATAAAAGAGGCGGAGAGTCCTACGCATGAAAACCAACCATTTGATGTGCGCCTGAAGAGCGCCCTGGCGGACAAAAACCTGCAGGCGGCGCTGGGCCGTTTCGCTCCGAGCTGGCGCGCATCGCGCATCGGCACCTTCGCCGACGAAGAGAAGGACTACGGCCCGGACTATAGCTTCGTCAATCTACGCACCATGCTGCGCGACGCCAAAAACGATGTGATCGATCACCAGGCCGAAAAGGTGGCGCAGTTTAAAGCGAACGCCGAGGCCGCCGGCGCGATCGTCTACGAAGCGCGCACGATAGAGGACGCGAACCGTTATATTTATGAGCTCTGTCAGCGCAAAGGGATCGACCTGGTTGTTAAGTCCAAGACGATGGTCAGCGAGGAGACCGAACTGAATGCCTATCTCGAAGCGCGTGGCGTCAAGCCGGTGGAGACCGACCTGGGCGAGTGGGTCGCGCAGCTCGATCACGAGCGCCCATCGCACATGGTCATGCCTATCGTTCACAAGACGCGCCAGCAGGTCGGCGCCATCCTCAGCGAAGCCGTCGGACGCGAGATCTCGCGCGAGGATGTCGCCGAGCAGGTCGCGGTCATTCGCGTCGAGCATCGCAAATCGTTTTTGAACGCAGGTATGGGCGTGAGCGGTGCCAACGCGCTGATCGTCGAGAGCGGCACCGTCATGATGATGACAAACGAGGGCAATGGACGCCTCGTCACCTCCCTGCCCCCGGTCCACGTCGTCATGGCCGGCTATGATAAGCTCGTCGGCACCTTCGCCGATGCGATGACGCAGATACGTCTGCTGGCACGCAGCGCAACGGGCCAGCCAATTACCAGCTACACCACCTTCCTCACCGGTCCCGCGACGCCCGGCAAAGAGATGCATATCGTCCTGCTCGACAATGGACGCAGCGCGATGCGCGACGATCCACGCTTCAAAGAGGCGCTGCGCTGCATTCGTTGCGCCGCCTGCGCCAACATTTGCCCATCCTATCAGCAGGTCGGCGGCCATGCCTTTGGATATATTTACAGTGGGGCCATTGGCCTGGTCATCACGCCGTTCCATCATGGCATTGAGGCGGGTGCGGGACCGCAGAGCCTGTGCGTCAGTTGCAATGCCTGCGAAACGGTCTGCCCGGTCGAGATCCCGCTGCCCAGCCTCATCCTCGACGTACGCAGCCGCACGGTGGAGGCGAAGGGCCTGAATCCGATCAAGAAGGTCGTCTTTGGACTCATGTCACGCCCGCGCCTCTTCGACCTGTGCATGCGCTTCGCCAGCATCGGGCAGCTCGTGCTCAGTCGTGGCAACACCTATATTCGCACGCGTAACTTTGGCATCCTGTCGCGGCTCCCCTTGATGAGACAGCTCTCTGAACAGGCGAGCTGGCGTAGTCTGCCCACCTTAGCTCTCAAGCCGTTGCGCGATAGGGTCGGGGACAAAAAAGCGGCGATCTCATCGTCAACTCCGAAGAAGGGGCTCGATCTGACCGTCTGTTACTTTGCGGGGTGTATGACCGATCGGCTCTATCCCGAGATGGGCGAGGCCGTGATCAGAGTATTGGAAGCTGTGGGTGTGCGCGTCGTCTATCCGAAGTCGCAGAACTGTTGTGGACTGATAGCGCTAAACTCGGGAGACAGGCGCGATGGAGTCACGATGGCCAAACAGACCATCGTGGCGCTCGAACGCGCTCTGCTGGAGAATAAAGCCGATTACATTATCAGCGCCTCTACGAGCTGCGTTGTGACCATCGTGCAGGACTACATCAGGCTGTTCGAGGATCTGCACGATGAAGGCTGGTTGCGCCGTACACGTGCTTTAGCCGAGAAAACACTCGACTTCACCAGCTTTATGGATCATGTCGTGCTGAACAGCGATGTTGAGCTGCCGCTACGTCCATCGGCGCGGTCCGATGAGGTAGTGACCTATCACGACTCCTGCCAGTCCTGCAACTGTCTCGGTCTGCGTTCTGAGGCGCGCCGCGTCATGCAGGACGCGCTCAAGCTAGAGCTGCGCGAGATGCCTTCTTCCGACGTCTGCTGTGGCTTTGGTGGCGCCGTCTCGTTGGAGCACGGCGATATCTCGTCGAAGATACTCGACAACAAACTCAACAATGCAGAGAGCACCGGTGCCAGCGTGCTCGTTGTCGACAATCCTGGCTGCATCATGCACCTGCGTGGAGGCGTCGATGCCAGTAGGCGGCGTATGCGCGTATTGCACCTGGCTGAGTTGATCGCTGAACGCCTGGAGTAGAGATGAGCCTCGCGGCCTACCCGAAACCACAGCTCTTGTTTGAATGTTACCTGGCAGTGAGATAGAACGTCAGATAGTGTGCCAGGTAAGGCATATTCTACACCAGGGAGATATATATCGTGAAGAAGCCTGTTTCTCAATGTATTTTTATGTTCTTGATCTTGCCAGGGATAGTTGCCTGCTCGGCAGGCGGGACTTCGCCGGTGAGCAGCGCCAGCCCCACGGCATCTGCCAGCACAGCGACGGCGACGTCCAGTCCCACTTCATCTACAAACTCATCGACGGCAATGTCCGATATCACCAGCATCGTGCAGGATTATTACAAGGCCATTGAAGAACATGATTATGCGAAGGCGTACTCATATGTGCAGGATAATGTCGCGACGGTGAACGGTCAGAAGCTCACCCTTGCCGTATTAAAGCAGATGGCGACGACAACCGAAGACGCTGAGGGGCCAATTCAGAGCTTTAACGTGGCTGCTTTTCCATCGGAAGTTGTGATGACCATTACGCGCCAGAGGCTTGGACCGTATCATACGCATATTCAGGTCAAGCAAGTGGACGGTACCTGGAAGATCGTCTCGATCGATCGCATCTAGCACATGCCACTGCCCCTCTAGAATGGCTTTCTAGAGGGGCAGAAATATTTCTTGCGCATTGACATACTCTTCTTGTGTATACATGAATACGGCATATATGTGATATTTGCATGGTAGACTGTGATGGCCTGGTGAGTTCGGCGTGATATGCTGGTTTCAGGGATACGAGTTAGTATACGTGCATGAAATTGAAGGGCTATTGCTATGGACATGATTGAGAATCGAACTTTCGATGAGATAAAAGTTGGTGATACTGCGAGCCTTGTACGGACGCTGAGCAGGCAGGATATCGAGCTCTTCGCGGTGATGTCAGGCGACGTAAATCCTGCTCATGTCGATATAGAGTACGCTCGCAGCGATATGTTTCATAAGATCATCGCTCACGGTATGTGGGGCGCGTCGTTGATCTCTACCTTGCTCGGTACGAAGCTACCAGGTCCTGGTGCCATCTATCTCGATCAAACGCTGAGCTTTCGTCATCCAGTGGGCATTGGTGATACGATCACCATATCTGTGAAGGTCACGGAGAAAGATACAAAAGGGCATCATGTGACCTTAGACTGTGAATGTACGAACCAGCGCGGAGAGACTGTGATCAGCGGCTACGCAAAGGTCATCGCTCCAACGGAAAAAGTGAAGCGTCCCCGCACTGTGCTCCCAGATGTGAGTCTGCACGAACATGGTCTCTTCTACCGGCACCTGATCTCTTTGACTGCTGGACTCAGTCCTATTCGCACCGCGATAGTGCATCCGGTCGATGAGAATGCGCTGCTCGGAGCTATCGAGGCAGCGCAAGCCAATCTGATTGTGCCGGTCCTGGTCGGCCCCGCTGAGCGGATCAAGGCCGTCGCCGCAGCACACGATGTGGACCTGTCTGCCTACGAGATGATCCCGACTGAGCATAGCCATGCGGCGGCTGAGAAGGCAGTCGCACTGGCTCGCTCGGGCGCGGTCGATGCGGTGATGAAGGGGAGTCTGCACACCGACGAACTGATGCATGCCGTTGTTGCTCCGGGCATCGGCCTGACCACAGATCGGCGCATGAGCCATGTCTTTATTATGGACGTGCCGACCTATCCTCGTCCGCTCTTTTTGACTGATGCCGCCCTGAATATCTATCCCGATCTGGAAGCGAAGCGCGATATTATCCAGAATGCGATCGACCTTGCGCACGCTCTGGGACTGGATATGCCGAAGGTGGCGGTGCTCTCTGCCGTTGAGACGGTCAGTCCGAAGCTCAGATCAACGCTTGATGCGGCTGCGCTCTGTAAGATGGCGGATCGCGGTCAGATCACTGGCGGTATACTGGATGGTCCGCTGGCGTTCGATAACGCCGTTTCAACGGAGGCGGCGCGCGTGAAGGGTATCGTTTCTCCGGTCGCGGGACTGGCCGATATCCTGGTGGTACCAGACCTGGAGTCTGGCAACATGCTGGCCAAGCAACTGGAGTACCTGGCGGATGCACAGTGCACCGGTATTGTGCTGGGCGCTCGCACTCCCATTGTCCTCACGAGTCGCGCCGATAGTGCGCTCTCGCATATGGCCTCCTGTGCGCTGGCTCTACTTATGACGCACAGTAAGCGCAAGACGCAACCCCTGGTCGATGCGCTTTCTTGACAACGAACTGTATGACGCTCACCAAGCGCTACGTTCTCCATGCTGGGGAGCTAAAACTGTCCAGCGTATTGAGAGCCGGGACATCTATCTACAGATAGATAAATGTCCCGGCTCTTTCGCTATTTTCCTCATTGCGAGTTAGCGTATCGTGTCGTCACTGATTACGACCTGCTTCAGTCGTTTTCCCTTTCTCAATTGGAGAACGCACGACAGGATTGGGACCGGTTGCACGATCTAACGCCTGGTCGATAAAAGAGGTAGGATCTTCAAGTGGCTCCAGATGCGTAAACACCGTTGTTTCTGGGAGAGCATCGTGCAGGGCGAGTTCGATTGCCTCACAGGTGGTGTGTCCCTTAAGAACCGTCCAGTCTCCTGGCACGAGGACGTGGAAGGAGATGAAGCGGCGCGATCCAGCCTGTCGCGTACGCAGCGCGTGAAAGGAGATCCCTTGCACTCGATAGCCATCCAGGATGCGCTCAATGAGCCGTATGTCCTCCTGTGGAAGAGCGGTATCCAGCAGCCCCAATGCCGTTTCGCGCAGCAGCCGTACCCCTGTCCACACGATATTGAGGACCACGAGCAGCGCAATAATGGGGTCAAGAATGAGCCAGCCGGTGAGGGCAACCAACGCGACGCCAACGAGCACCCCCACCGTCGTGAAAACATCGGTATACAGGTGACGGGCGTCGGCCTCCAGGGTAATGGAACGGAGCCGCTTCCCCGCGCGTAACATAAACCAGCCTAATACGCCATTGATCACCGCGCCCGCAATGGCGAACGCGAGACCAGGGCCAACCTGCTCTAAGGGTTGAGGATGCTGAAGACGAGGAATAGCCTCGATGATAATGATCACTGCAGCAACCAGAATCAGAGCGCCTTCGACGCCGCTGGAAAAGTATTCCGATTTCGTATGCCCATAGGCATGATCTTCGTCGGCTGGACGCGAGGCCAGCGTCAGTGCCCACAGGCCGACCAGCGCCGCCACCAGGTTCACGATCGATTCGGTGGCATCGGAGAATAGTCCGACCGATCCCGTCAGAAAGTACCCTATGAACTTGACTCCCATCGTGAGCAGCGCGGCCCCGATGGAGAGGAACATGTATAGTCGTCTCGATTGCATATGCTATCCCTATTGGGAAGAACTTTCTTTTGTACGTACACATGCACTGTTCTATGCGCGTAAATAGACCTCAGCCGATCACAAATGAATTGCATTGTATCCCTTAGAAACGGATGTGTCAAACGTCATCCAGATGTAACATTTTGTTACCCGTCGCATTGCGTTGGGGAACACTTGTTTTTGGCTTTATTCCAGTTTATAATCATCCTTAAACGTTTGTTGGGGAGCAAAAAGCAGGGAAGAGACCAATGCCTAAGAGCGCGCAATATGTAGTACGCCTGTCGCCGGAGCGGACAGCGTATCTCTTGACCGAACCGGAAAACGAAGTATCGCATTCTCTGTCAGAGGCAGACTGGCGAGACTGGCTTGAGGAGCACCGTACGTTTGCTTTTCATGGGCACAACGGGCAGATCAATCTACTGAAAGAGAAGCGCAAGCGCGGTGGTGATGGCTACTGGTACGCCTACCGGCGGCACGCAGGGCGAATAATCAAGCGCTACGTTGGTCGGAGCGTGCAACTGAGCATGGAGCGGCTAGAGGAGATTTCCGCGCTACTGGTATATGAGGATGAAGCGGAGCAAGAGCCTGCCCCGGCCCCTCAAATCGAGCAGGCGCATCTAGCCGCAAGCGCTGTACAGTTTGAGCCCTTGCTGATGCCGAAGCTGCAGTTACCGCGCGCCCAGCGCTCACTCCTCAAGCGCGAGCGCCTGTTAGAGATGCTGGATAAGGGATTGGAGCGCAAATTGACGCTCATTTCTGGACCTGCCGGCTATGGCAAGACAACGCTCGTCGGGCAATGGCTCGCTGAACGTAGTGCGCAGGCGGGCTTTCTCCTTGTCGCCAGCATCACCCTCGACGAGGGCGACAACGATCCGATCCGTTTCTGGCGCTATATCATCACCGCCTGCCGGCGCTTCCGCGCGGAAACTGGCGAAGAGGCACTGGAGCTGCTGCGCGCCCATCGCCTGCCGCCGTTCAAGCCATTGGACTTGATGCTCACCGCCCTGCTTAACGAATTGAGCCAGCTTGAGCAGCCCGCCATCCTGATCCTGGACGACTTTCATGCCATCGGTTCATCCCAGGTGGCCGAGACGCTCAGCTTCTTTCTGGAGCATCTGCCAGCTTCGCTGCACCTGATCATACTGATACGTGGCGATCCTCCATTCTCTCTAGCTCGTCTGCGCGCGCGCAACGAGATGCTGGATATCTACCCTCCAGACCTGGGCTTTTCGTTGGAAGAGACGCGCGCATTCCTCGAGCATGAGCTTTCCCTTGCGCCCTCAGCACAGACCGTACGTCAGATCTACGAGCGGCTGGAAGGTTGGCCAACCGGCCTGCGTCTTCTCGTCAGGGCGCTGAACTGGTCCAGCAGTGAGCAGGAGATCGAGCACGTGCTGGCGGCCTTCGCGGGCAGTCACTGGAGCGTTCAGGACTACTTTCTCAGCGAGGTGCTGCACACATTACCGATGGAGCAGCAAGAGTTTCTGCTGCAAACCAGCATCCTACCCCGCGTCACCGCCGCGCTCTGTGACGCCATAACGGGTCGCGCAGATACTGCATCGTTGATCGAGGCGCTGCGTGGCGGCGATCTTTTTCTCATTCCCCTGGATGTGAAGGGCGAATGGATGCGCTATCTCTCGCTCTTTGCTGATGCTATGCGACAGGAGGCGCACCGGCGGCTGGGCGATGAGCAGTTGCATCAGCTAGCATTACGTGCCAGCTACTGGTACGAGGAGCATGGCCTGCTGGCTGAGGCGATCGAGACCGCGTTGGACGCTGCTGATCCTCCACGGGCCGCCAACCTGATCGAGCGCCTGACTGAGAGCAGGCGGCTGGGCACTATCTACGCCGTGCCAGAGTGGTACAACCTGAAGAGCTGGTTGGAGCGACTGCCGGAAGAAGAACTGGCGCGCAGGCCAGATCTGTGTCTCTACTACGCCATGTCCTTGCTGTTTATTCTGACGGAGGGGCCGCGTTTCCCCGAAGGAAGGGAACAGATACAGCATCTGCTCCAGGCGGCGGAACAGCAATGGCGGGACGCGAACAATACGGCAAAGCTGGCCGAGGTCTTCGCTTTCCGGGCGCTTCTGGCCCGTCAGGAGGGGAGACTGCTGTCGGCGATGACGTGGGCCCGACAGTCGCTGGCGTGGCTCCCACCGGAGGATCGCACCTGGCGCAACCTGAGTCTGACCGTGGTAGGCATCGGCGAGATGCTCGGCGGGACGCTCGATACCGCGCGTGCAGTGCTCCTTGAGGCGCTGGGACTCAGTGAAAAGCAGGGGAACGTCATCTATGCGCGTGCCACCAGGGACATGCTCAGCGGGGTGAGCATCGAGCAAGGAGAACTGCGCCACGCGTTCGAGCAGTTGCGCCAGGTACAGGCCGAGGCCAGAATGCAGGAAGATCGCGACGATATTGCCCACACACAACTGGGACTGGCGCAGGTTGCTTACCAGTGGAATAACCTGCAGGAGGCCGAACTGGCTGCACGCGAGGCGCTGGAGTTCGGCGAGCACATGAAGGTGGAAGAGTTTCAGTTTCGCGCGACGACTCGCCTGGCCCTTATCGAGCATGCGCGCGGCCAGACTACGCAGGCACAACAGCGCCTCATGTCGTGGCTGGCACGTGGGCAGGTGCCTGTCTCACCTTTTAGCTATCAGCTCGTGCGCGAGGTGCAGGCCACCCTGGCACGCATTCAGTTCGCGAGTGGTAATAGAGCCGCTGTGGAGCGCTGGTTTACCAGTATCGAGCGGAGCGGAGAGATTATACCTTTGCTCCAGCAGCGACGCGAGCACTTATTGCAAACTCGCCTCCTGCTGGCTCAGGGAGAGACCTCAGTGGCCATAGAGAAGCTGGAAGACTTATGGGCATCCGCCGCGCAGACGGGCCATATCTTTTTCATGCTGGAGGTACAGGTCGTACTGGTCCTGGCCTATGCTCGGCTGGGAGCGCACGCAAAGGCCCATGAGCATCTGCGCAACCTGCTGGCAGCAGCGCATGGTGAGGGGTATCTGCGCCTCTTCCTCGACGAGGGCGAGGAGCTGTTTGACCTGCTGCGTAGATTTTTGCCTCATCTGCGCGAAAACGTGCTGCTCGCTTACGCGCGACATATTCTGAGCGCTTTCACCCAGAATGGCACATCTACCCAGAAGGCCACCTCTGCCGCGCCTCTCCTGGAGCCTTTGAGCCAGCAGGAACGGAAGGTCTTGCGCCTGCTGGCGGCGGGCAACTCCAACGCCGAGATCGCCCGCGCACTCGTTGTCTCGGTAAACACCGTGCGTACCCAGGTGCAGAGCATCTATCGCAAGTTGAATGTCAGCAACCGCGTCGAGGCGAGCGCCGTCGCCAATCAGCTTGAGCTAAGGTAGTCACTATCCTTCCTTGCAGCCAGATGAGCGAGAGCTAAACGCGCAGTGGCGTTTCTGGCTGAATACGGAGCTTCATCCAGAACATCATCCTCGTGGAGGATGCCAGTTCATCCGTCTGGCAGTTACAGTGGAGACAGATAGTAAGAAAACTGTCAGATCGGAGAAACTACTACTCATGGATACAGCAGAAACTCTTCTCTCTCAAGCAGAAGCTACGGGCGCCAAGATGCCCGCGCCGGGCCGCAAAGCTATTCTCTTTCTCATAGTGGTCGCGTTCTTAAATACGATGGGTATGACCATCATCGGTCCTGTGGTACCGTTTATGGCGCTGCAGCATCTGAGCAATCCAGCCGATCTCGCCATAGTGGTCGCGTGGATGACCTCGATCTATGGCATCTGCCAGTTGCTTGCGGCACCGGCCCTGGGCCTGTTAAGCGATCGTTTCGGCAGACGCCCGATTCTATTCGTCTGTCTACTGGGATCGGCGGTCGGCTACCTGCTCTTTGGCCTGGGAGGAGCGCTGTGGATGCTCTTTCTGGGCCGCGTCATCGATGGCCTGACCGGTGGCAACTTTAGTGTGCTCTTTGCCTATGTTGCGGATATCACCAGGCCGGAGGAGCGTGGCAAATACTTTGGCATGGTGGGCGGCTTCTCTGGCGTCGGCTTTATCGTCGGCCCTGCCCTCGGCGGCCTGCTGGCGAGGGTCAACTACAGCACGCCCTTTATCGTCGCGAGCATGGTGATCCTACTCAATATCGCCTGGGGCTTCTTCTTCCTGCCCGAGAGCCTGAGCAAAGAACATCGTACGACCTCGATCAACCTGGGGGATCTGAATCCGCTCAAGCAGATTGGCAACGTGTTTACGATGGCAAATCTGCGCTGGCTCGTGCTGGCGGGCTTTTTCTACTCCGTTCCTTTCGCGATCTTGCAGGCGAACCTGACCATTCTATTGAAGGATAGCCTGGGCTGGAATGCCACCGCCGCCGGTCTTATCGCGACGCTGGTTGGCGTTGTCGATATCGTGGTCCAGGGCGTGCTGGTGGGCAAGTTACTGGCGATCTTCGGTGATGTGAAGCTGGGCATCGGCTCGCTGGCGCTGGTGGCGGTCAGTTATATCCTGCTTGGAGCGATTGCTTTTATTGCTTCACCGCTTCTGCTTGTCGCGGGAGTCATTCTTTTCGCCGGTTCGGGAGGGCTGGTGGAGAATGCGTTGCGTGGGCTGACCTCGCGGCTGGTCGGACCACGCCAGCAAGGCATGGTGAGCGGCGTCAGTCAGTCGATGCAGTCGCTGGCGATGATTCTGGGTCCGTTGTTCGGCGGCCTGCTCTACGTCAGATTCGGACACGCCATGCCCTACTGGTCCGGCGCGCTGATCATTGTCCTCGCTATTGTCTCGGTCGTTATAGCTATTCCGGCGCTGCGCTCGCGTTCAGTTGAATGAGTAAATGCTGGCTCTCTCACTTCGGGGGAGCCAGGTTCCAGCGCGCGAATCTCCAGGGCGCGGCGAGCGAGCAGTTTTGCCTTTCATGTGAGAAGAATCTCGTATCTCTATCGTATTCTCTATCTAGAGCACCTTTTCAGTCAGGTAAATCGTAGCAGAAATATATCTATCTCGTTCCAACGAGCCTTTTACCCTCTTAGAAAGAGAAGCTATATGTACGAGCAGAGCAGAAATCCATGTGAAATATTGTTGCGCAGGTGGCAGGCGAAACGCGAGGTCGCCAACTACTATTTTACTGCCTTGCTGCGCCTCTCGCCCGACGATGATAACGCTTGTCAACGAAAACAAGAACTGAGCGAAAAGCTGTTTTGGGCGCGCCTCGCCCTCACGCACGCCGATGACCAGTTGCAGAGCTGCTACCAGGATTTAGGTCGGTCGGGGCTGCAATAGAATCTTAGAAGAGGCCAGTCAATACGAGAGCGACACGCCCAACGATGTCAACGATGTTTGCTTCTCTGATAATCCTGTGACAGCGGCTGGAAGTGGATCAGCGCCCTGGGGCTACTTTGCGCTTCATGTCAGCATTGCGCATTTCACCCCTTTGTGTGCGAGCGATACTCTACCTAACTTGATAGCGTGACTGTCCCGGTGTCGCCATCGACGGTGATGCGCTGTTCACTATGCAGGCGCTCGGTCGCTACTCCGGTCCCCAGCACAGCCGGGATATGATACTCGCGCGCCACGATCGAGCTATGGCTGAGCGGACCGCCCACGTCGGTAACGACTCCTGACGCCAGGGCAAAAAGCGGCGTCCAGGCAGGGGTGGTGATCTTTGCGACTAGAAGGTCGCCTTGCCGCATCTGTCCGAACTCTTCTGGACCGTGAATGACCCGCGCCGGAGCGGTTACCTGGCCGGGGCTGGCCGCGATTCCTTTCAGCACATTCCCCTCGGGCTGGTCGATACGAGCTGGCATTACACTGCTAAAGTCGATGCCCAGGAAGCGAGCGCCGCCTTTGATGGGAAGGGCAGCAGGCGGTGTGAGGGCGCGTTCCCGTTCCCAGATCACGTGCCGTTCGGCAACTGCTGTATGATAGTTCTCTGGCTGCCGTCCCCCGTCCAGCGCGTTTGTGGCCTCCTGCAATTCGTCCAGCGTCAGCCAGAACACGTCGTCCGGCGTAGCGAGCGCGTTGCTGGCGACCAGCCGTCGTCCTACCTCTTGCAGCATGCGGCGCAACATCGGCCAGCCCAGGCCCGCGTCGGCAAGCGCATCCTCGCGCAAAGGGGCGTAACGCTGTGCGCTCTCTACGAGACGCCGAAAGAGCTTTAGACGGAGGCCACGCAGATTTTTGAGTGTGCTCTCCGTCGCCTCCTCGCGCGCGGCCTCGGCGGTTGCCTGGCGTTTATAGGGATCGGGCGCGTTGCCGCTTAAAAAGAACTTGAGCGTCTCTAACACTGGTACAGGATCGTCGATGAGCAAGGCTTTGGCGAAGTCGAGGTCATAAATGGCATGCCCGAAGCGGTTCAGGTGATCGGTCAGACGCTGCCAGAATTCGGACCACGCTCCTTCCTCCGCCAGCTCTGTCCGCTCGCGATACGCCGCGGCGAACTGCTCGCTCGACATCTTCTCCAACTCCGCAGCCAGTTCCGGCTGAGTGCGCACCCATTGCGCCAGGTCGTACAATGATTTCTCGGCACGGATCGGGGCGCTATCAAAGCCCAGCAAGAATGTCAGAGCGGTCGGGCCATTGCGCCCTTTGAGAAGCCTGTTGTACACCTGGGTAAAGAACAGTTCGCTCATGTACGCCGCTGGCAGAATACCGGTCTGCACGGTGAGATAGTAGCGGGCAGCTTCGGCGGTGATGTCGCGTGCGCCACTGAGCAAAACTCTGGCCCGTGCAGTTGTCAGATCCCTCGTTTGCCAATCATTGACGACTTCTGCGTAGCGGGTGCGGGCCTCCTGCCAGCGCGCCCGCGAGGTACGCAACAGGCCTGGCAAGGCTCCAAAGTAGAGAGATGGTATGATAAGCACTAACTTTACTGTTTGCGCTGGCGTAAAGGTGATGTCATAGTAGCCGTAGCCGTTGATGGTAGTCAGCATCTCATCCGAGAATATGCCGCCTCCTATCCCCATCTTCTGCAGGAGTAGCATTGAACTCCTGGAAAACGCGGGGAGTCCAAGTGTGGCGAACAGGGGTGAGAGCGGATCAGGCAGTAGTTCAAACACACTGGAACGCGCATATTTCTTTCGTGGGTCTGGCAGTTCCCATGCGTCCTCCCGCGCCTGCTGTGCTGCGGCAATGGACTGGTTGGGCAGGGCGGTAATCGGGCGGGCCTGCACAATGAAGACGCGGCCTTCGTGGAGCGCCCATTCGATATCCATTGGCAACCCATAGAGCTTCTCGATCTGCACACCGAGGCGGGCAAGCTCAGCGGCCTGGGCGGGACTGAGCGCAACCCGATTGCGCCGCTCCTGTGGAACCGCCTCCTCGCGCGTGCCCTCGGGCGTGCGCACCGTCATCAAGTTCTTCTCGCTGATCTGCTGCTCGATAATCTTCCCGCTCGTCCGGTCCACGACGATCGTATCAGGCGTAACCTGTCCGCCGACGATCGCCTCGCCCAGCCCCCAGGCGGCGTTGATCATCACCTGGCCGCGTGCTCCTGTCACAGGGTTGGCGGTGAAGAGGATACCGGCGGCGTCGGCGGGAACCAGTTCCTGCACAA
Organism: Ktedonobacteraceae bacterium; assembly: GCA_034438015.1. Lineage (GTDB taxonomy): Bacteria > Chloroflexota > Ktedonobacteria > Ktedonobacterales > Ktedonobacteraceae > JACDAE01. The sequence continues at coordinate 13,985 of DAOTTD010000005.1, forward strand.
CTACCGCCAGGCTCACGTCCTGTGGCGCGATATGGTTGCGCGCCCGGTAGCCAATCGCCCGCGCCGTCCAGAGCGATGCCCAGCAGCGTTTGACCGCCGAGAGCACCATCGCCTCACCGCGCATGTTGAGATACGTCTCCTGCTGACCGGCAAACGACATCTGCGGCAGATCTTCCGCAGTGGCCGAGGAACGGACGGCGACAGGCAGGTCAGCACCGAGTTCAGCATACGCCCGGCTAATCGCTTCGGCAAGAGCGTCCGGCATGCGACCCTGCGCGAACAGCTTCTCGATTCGCTCGGACGCCTCTACCAGCGTCGCAGGCTGATCGGCGACGACCTGCACGACCGCATCCAGAATCAGCTCTTGCAGCCCATTCTCCTCTACAAAGCAGCGATAGGCCGCCGTGGTGATATGAAAACCAGGGGGCACGGGCAGGCCAGCCGCCGCCAACCTTGCCAGCGACGCCCCCTTCCCGCCCACCCGCTCCAGGGTGGCGGAAGGATCGTCCAGGGCTAACACGGTAGGGATTGCTTGTTGAGTACTCATCGCTTACTCTTCTCCTCTGAAAAAGTCCTTCCCCACTGGTTGAGGTGAGAAATTATCCAGCCTGAGCCAGTGGTTGTACGCTCACTTGATTTCCCAGGCGCTCCAATTGACGCACTAAGCGTTTCTCCATCA
>DAOTTD010000006.1:0-3162 GCA_034438015.1 Ktedonobacteraceae bacterium
GTCCTCCTCTGCACAAGCGCGTAAGGCCAGAACCGCTTTGTTTCCCGCCAGATCCACTCCTAAGGCCGTTAAAATGATGGTGGAATCGGCTTTCTCCCCATGACGAATGCTGAAATGCACGCCATCCAGGTACACAATGCGCCAGTGTTCCTCAAGAGGACGCTCGCGCCACGCTTCAAATTGTTGCGTGAGTGTTTGGTTGAGGCGACTGATCGCACTGGCACTGGGAGCGACTCCCAGCAACGTTTGGGCAACTTCCCCCACTTTGTGGGTGCTTGTGCCGGACACGAACATCCCCGTCGCGTCCTTCGGCAATGTGCGGTTCATAACGGCTGTAGCGTTCAAAAGCCTGCGTGTGGAAGTGCCCTTCACGATCTCTGGGAACTTTGAGATCTTCGATGCGGCCCGTCGATGTTGCCAGATCGCGCGTGTAGTGGCCGTTGCGATATCCTTTGCCCTTGGGGCTGCATTCTCCCCATCCCACGCCGATAAGCGCATCGAGTTCCTCTCGTATGACTGCTTCCAACACCACACGAATGGCACCTCTGGCCAGTTCGCGCAGATACTGCTGGAACGTCTGCTGGTCAGGCAGCGGTGGGACGGTTTGCTCCTGCGTTGAGCCAGGGAGGGTTGGTGTTGGAGTGAACCCCGCCCACAGACCAGGTGGCAGAGGGGGCCGTGAGCTCCCGTTGCTGGCGGCGGGAAGGAACTCTTCCGCCAGGCCTGCGCCGCCGTCAACAGGAGGAAGCGCTCCGCCTGCGATGGGCCCGCATGGGGCCTGCTTCCTTGCTCTCTGGTCTGCGAGCATGGGAGCACTCCATGTGGTATCCTTCTTTTGACGATGAACAGGCATAGCGTCCTCCTTGTGTGGACTGAACCAAGAACGTCAAAGAGACGATCTATGCCTGTCATTTTAGCTCAGCAAAGGAGTTTTTAGCCGTATCCCACGCCGTTACACAACAATCGATATGGTATCCAAACTTTGCGGGGATAATCTCAGCAAAAAGTGGTCACTTTTTCGATTAGCACCTGCACAAAAAGTGACCAATGGCTACTGATTTCGATTAACACTTTTTTGCTCTCTGGCAAGGAAATTCCGGTGAGCAGTTTTGAGTGGGTGGTAATGATTTCAAGTATCAAAAACACTCAGAAATGGGGCAATCCTTCTGAACAGCGCTCTAAGATGCTGATGGCGAAGTCGATTTCCGTGCTTGAAAGTCAACAGATTCAAGCTCAGAATAAGTATCATTTTCGACTTCGCCCAGTATCAAGAGTGGATATGAGCCACATTAGTTTGCAGATCACATGCGCGTTACGTGCTCAACGGTTTTTTTATGGAAAGCTACAAGAATCAGTGTCATCACCGCGCGCATCGCTGGCAGAGTTAGTGCATTGCACGCTCGCTACTTCTTCTCTATCTGTGATATGTCTCTGCCGCCACACATTTTTCTTTTAATTCTTCCGCAGCGTGAGTACCATAGGCAACCGATCAAACATCATGACGCCGACGGGCAAGAGTATCAATGTACAACAACACAGGTACGCCAGCACGGCCCATAGGTAGCCAGCCCAACAGCCAATGAAGAGATAGTACAGTGCTCTCAAGAAGAAATTGTACTGTTGTACACCGTTCACCGAGATGTTAATATTCTGCTGGTACATAGCCGGTCCCATACCTGGCTGCATTGCAATCGTTGAGACGTTCACGCTCGTCCGCTGGCTGGCGGGTTTCAGTGTCATTACTTGCGGTAAGCGGTTCAGCATGATAAGGCCAAGCGGCAACGTCACGATTAAGGCGCAGAGGCCGAAGCCAATATTGAGCCAGAAGAGTCCGACCCACCAGCCAACAAACAGGAAGTAGAGGATACGCACAAACATCCCAGGCCCATTTGAGCCGACTTGCACATTCACGTTCGTGTTCATCATCGGTGGCACTGCATATTGTTGCGGATAGAGCATAGGTTGCTGATAGCCCGGCGGTATCGACATGGGTTGTTGATAGCCCGGAGGCATCGACATGGGTTGCTGCTGCCAGGATTGCATCTGTGGCGGAGCTGGTTGCTGAAACATCGGACCTGGGCCGTCCAGGGGATAAGATGACATCGGCTGCTCTGGATCGTATTGTTGTGGGTATCGCAGCGGCTGCCCTTGTGGTGGCTGCTGATACATCGGCTGCTGTGGATATGATTGCTGCGGGTATTGCTGTGACATAATGGATTCTCCTTTGTGTTGCATCAATTCCGATCAACTTCGCGTTATCGTACCAGTTTCACATTGAGAAAAGGTAGAGAGATGGTAGTAATGATGTAAAGGCTAGCAGGTTTCTTGTTTTGGATGAACATTCGCGATGATGGATATAGCTACGCCTATACAAAAGACATCCTCGCTTCGCATATCGGCACAAGGTTGTCTTTTCTTTACATAGAACTCTCTGCATGGTTGTGAGTGATGAACAAAGGCTTGAGTAGGGATGGGGCTTGCCCCCATCCGGCTCGGGGAACGCGATTGGGCCAGGAGAGAGGTCGTGGGCAACCGGATGGGGGCAAGCCCCATCCCTACTCAAGTCTCCTGTGTCCTACTTCCCCCGAAGGACGGAGATCCTTTCTCGCACACGCGTTGACGCGCCTGCCAGGACGGTTTATCATAGGGTGCGCGTCAAGTTTTTGCGAAGGGATAGCCAGAAGAGAAAAAAGCTGGTAGACTAAGGCCATTACTGAGTGGAGGACAAGATGGAAGAAGCAATCGACAATGAATGGCGAACCTTGAGTGAAGAGATTCTCAGCGGGATGAAAGAGTGGCGTCTGGCACACCCCGATGCCACGTTTCGGGAAATAGAACAAGCGGCCAGCGAGCAAGTGAGTCGTCTACAAGCTCGGATGGTGCAAGACACCACGATGAACAGCTCTTTGGCCAACTGGCAAAATGTCCCCCAGCAACAACGACCGGTCTGTCCTACGTGCGCAAAGAGATTGATTCCACGAGGAAAGCACACCCGCCGGCTTCAAGGCAGTGGAGGTCGCGACGTCGAGTTGAGCCGCAGTTATGGAACCTGTCCCTCGTGCGGGATGGGCTTTTTTCCCCCTCGATGAGCAATTAGGGCTTTTGCCGGGGAGTTTGACTCCCACGCAAGAAGAATATCTGGTGCATTTATCGGCCTGGATG
>DAOTTD010000007.1:0-6997 GCA_034438015.1 Ktedonobacteraceae bacterium
CCAGAACACCCGCCCGTTGCCAATCGACAGCATGCCAAAGCGCCGACCTCGCCCCCACGTCTCGCTGGAAATGCCTGGGGAGACGTGCTGCTCCTCGAAGAGGGCGACTCCCCGCCAACAGGTGTAGCCGCTGTAGCGCGGGGGTGCCTTGCCCAGTAACTGCTCGCGGATCACCGAATACAACCCATCCGCGCCCACCAGCACGTCCGTCTGCTGCTCGTGCCCATCGGCGAAGTGAGCAATGACATGCTCTTGCTCTGAGCTGAAGCCGACGCAGGGCGTCTGCACGTGGATGCTCTCCCGATCAACGGCACTTGCCAGCAGTCGCAACAGATCAGCACGATGGATGCCCAGGCTGGGGGCTCCCACCCGCCGCTCAATGGCGTCGAGTCGCATGCTCCCCAGCCGTTTTCCTCGCCAGGACCAGCACTCAAAGCGGGTAAGGTGAGCACTGACCGTCGTCAGGGCATCGCCCAGGCCCAGATGCCACAGGACCTGCACCCCATTGGCCCACAGGAGATTAATCTGTGAAAATCATCAAAGCCATTTACAATTTCATCGTTGGTGACATGGTCATCCTGATAGGCGTCGTGCTGGCAGTGACTGTCCTGGCGCTCATCAATAACGTAAGTATCCTGGCACCTCTCAAGGGCTTTTCAGGCCCGTTCCTGGTCATAGCTGTTCTCGGGAGTCTTGTTGCTACATTGAGCCGGGAGGCATTTCCCACCCACCGTTAGCTGATAGAGGAAAAATGAGATCAGACTTGCAAGCGCATGAGATTTTTCTTATGTGAGAAGCTGTCCTACGGGAGTTTGAGTCCCAACTGCGCCAGGACTTCTTCCAGGCCATTGGGCGAGAAATCGGCGGTAATCGCCGTGATGGTATCGTCCTTGACAAGGCATTCCAGGTGCCGGTATGGTAGGGCAATCCTCGTTGCTGTGGCGGGAATGACCGGCAGCGTTGGCAGAATCAAGTCTCCCGTCTGCGTACCAGTCACTCCGGTGACAAAGAGCACACTCCCACTATGCTCCGCCAGACTCTCTTCATGTAAGACATGGCCGTTGAATGACCAGTCCGGAAAAGCTGTTGTGATCGCTTTCATAAAGGCGATTAACTGCGCTTTGTCTATTGGTTGCGGAAGAATTTGCTTGCAGATGACATCGTCCGAGAGGTAGGAAGCAAGAACGTTGGCATCTTTCTCTTCCCAGGCTTGTATGGCAGCCTGCATGATAACCGTTGCGCGCATTGAAGATATTCCTTTCTCAAAAGCTTCGCGTGGGACTCCTCCATTGGGGCCTGGACGGTCAAGAGCGGGGAGGTGAGGATTGACCGGATCTGCAAATGGCCAGTTCGCTCATCGCGTCATTCCACGCGTCTTGAAGCGCATGTTTCCTTTTAATAAGATCGTGAATCTGTGGTTGCAATGCAAAGTATCGCCAGAGATTCAGTTGATACATCCCCTCGACTTCGAGCGCCTGTAGCTGATCGTCGATTACGCCCAGATCCTGTGTCAGTTTCTGGATTGTTGCTACAAGGGGTTCGCATACTGGTTGAGGCGTCATTTTTCTCATTGCCATAGTGATCGTTCTTCCTTCCCGCAAGGGTCTGGCCCTACGTTATGAAATTGTCCCCGGTCAGCGCTCTTCCAGCCGGGATTTTGCCGTACTCAGTTGTTCGGAAGCTCCGATGGCATCGTCTAACCGTGTCCAGTTCAAGGTTGCTCCGCGCACGTTCGCATCGATCAAATTCGCTCCGGTGAGGTCGGCTCCAGTGAGGTCGGCATCAGCGAGATTTGCGCCGCGCAGGTCACTAAACGCGAGTTTGGCCTCGGTCAAATTGGCCCCGGAGAGATCGGCATTGGCGAGATTAGCCCCGATTAAAAACGCTTCGAGGAGATGTGACCCGCTGAGATTGGCATTCTGTAGATTGGCCTCCCTCAAATCAGCCCCGCTGAGGTTGTAATTGCTAAGATTGGCTCCGCTCAGGTCGGCACCATATAGTTCAGGGAGTATAGCGGGATATGATCGTCTCCATGTATTCCAGCTATGCGCTCCATCCTGCTTTAAATGCTCCAGATGTTGTTGGTTTGCCATCACGTTCGTTGTCTCCTTTTCTGATAAGTAAAGCCCTGTATTCCTTGCGGCGGAGATGGCGGTTGCCCTATTGGTTTCATCGCACCGACAGGCGCTCCCGCGACATCAAAGCCCCGCTTTAAGCCAGGGTGTTGGATACGGCCCGGTCAAAGTTCGCGAGATTTGGTGTGCCAAGACCGGTTGCGTAGTCCCAGCCCGGAGTCGCTGGATAGTACAGGTTATCGCCCCTTGTAACGTCAAAGTAGGCATTTCCGTCAGCATTCTTGTTAGCAACTGTGTAATAGAACTGCGGTGAATATTCGAAAGTACCCAGATGCCGGATCGTGTCTTCATTCACCAATGCCTGACCAGCAGCCCAGATTGGCGCGGCAGCGCTTGTTCCGGCAACAGGTTGCCAATCTCCCTGGAAGTAGACGGCGAGGTTATCCGCGACCGCTGACAGATCCGGCAGTTGACGTGCGTTTTTCGCGTATTTATTATTGACTCCTTTTGCACTTTGCCAGTCTGAGCGGTGAAACATGCCACTATTTCCCCCACCGCTGCCCCAGCTATTTTTACACTTAAAAGGGTTCAGGCCACTCGACCACACCACCTCATCCGCGCGATTGTGCTGGTCATTAACGGACAGCTTTGTACCCCCGACAGCCACAGCCCACGGATCACTGGCGGGAAAGCTCACCGAGAGATCCCCATAGACCTCATCGGCAAATGCTCCGCAATCGCCGCTCGCAACGAATACCGTCATATGCTCCACCTTCGTCAGTTGTTGCAGGCTGCTATCGAGGGCGCGGACGTCGTCGGATGAGATATCTCCTTCGTCTATTCCCAGACTGATGCTCACAACGCTGCCCGCATTGGCATTGTTTGTATTAGTATCAATGATTTGCTGCAATTCATCGTTCACCTGCGTCCAGGTATCGCCGTCCGCGTTTCCATCGGTCTGGTATACCTTGATAGAGGTTGCCGGGTCCAATCCGGCAACCATTTGTATGTCCAGTGTCGATTCGCCCTCCGCATTCGATGGGCTACCATCGACATTGACGAAAGAGAGGTGTCCCTTGAAGTGAACACAGTTCAGATAATTCTGAATGTCAACCTGGTACGAGCCATCGAGCTCCACCAGGTTGATCGTCATATTCTCACCATGCAAGCCTCTCTGCCAGAGGGTAGTATAACCGTAGGCCCCTGCAACATCGCCAGTCGCCAACATCTGATCGTCGGGACTACAGTCGGGGGCTCCATGCTGGGACAGGTGTGATCCCTGCGTCTGGGTGAAATGCAATGCATGCCTGGGAGGTACGCTGTAGTTGTCCAGTCCTGTAATGGCATCGATACTGCCGGCGAGATCTGAAGGCACTTTGGGTGGAGTTGCAGGCGCGTAGAACGTCCGGCCTTTATAGAGGTGAATCACGAAATGTGTTTGCAGCAAACGAGCAAGGGTTCCCGCCTTTGCCTGAAATGATACGTAGGTCCGTAATTTGCTCAGTTTCAGGTTGATCCCCTGGAAGAATTTCTGGATCTTTTGATAGAGGCCATTGTCAATGCCGAGGCGCTGTTGGTTAGTCTGGTTAAGCAGCCGAGGATCAATTTTGAAAGTGATGCCGACATTCAGTCTGGTAGCGTCAGGCAATGTGCCCTTCACGGGCGATTGCAGCGCCGCAGCCGGGATACCGAGATTGAGCGATGTATACGGAGGTGCCGGCTGATTACAACTGACCAATGACGCGAGTGAGAAGAGCAGCGTAAGGAACAGCGCGGATAGGTGAACTACCCTGGCGTGATAGGCTTTCCGCAATGATATCATAGCAAACCTCAGAACTTCCTTTGTCGTATTCTCTTTGTCACCTGGCTCCGTATTTCTACACGCTGTCTAGCGGGTGACGAGCTTGCCAATCAAAAAGCCTGCTAACGCGGCAGCCGTTGCGATACCCAGTGTTTCCAGTGCGGTAAGTACGACATTGCGATGTCCTACGAGACCTCGTCCTACACCAAGCAGCAGCAAAAGCAAAGCCGTGATAACGAGCGAGACAAGACGCGCGCTCTCCAGGGGAAGAAACGCGAATGGAACGACAGGAACGAATGCTGCGAACAGGTCGGAGATGAACATCCACGCGGCCTGTACAAATGGATTCTTCTGTTGCGAACTTCCGAGATGGAGTTCGGAGGCTGCTTCTACCTGGAGAAATGTCTTAGGATGACGAGCTAATGCATCGACGACAGCAGTGGTATCCTGGTCGTTAAAACCGGCAGTTCGTAGCCGATCTCTGACTTCCTGCTTCTCTTCCTCCAGATTACTGTCGATTTCCGCTTGCTCCTGAGCCAGTTGCGCTTTTGCCTGATCATTGGTCGACTCAACATCCAGAAACGTACCGGCCATCATCGAGACGGCGGCGGAAATGGCTCCTGTCGCCCCGGCAAGCAATACGACAGAACTGCTGGTAGTACTACTCGCTACGCCGAACACCAGACCGAAGATGGAAACGGTTCCATCCTCCATCCCAAAGACAATATCGCCAATGGAGTTGTAAAAGGATTTTTCAATGGCTTGCAGAAGCGACCTGGTCTGCGTGCTCTTTTCTGTGGACATGATACAGAGACCTCTCTCATTCTTCTCTATTGAGCGTGACTATATTCACGGGCTTCATAGAGCATGAATAGGAAAATTACTTGTCTTGAGAGTACCAACCGCGCGTGAAGAAATGCGTTTGCCGGAACGTAAAAAAGCTCTATCTGTCGCATCTTGCCGAGCTGGCCGGGGGCAGTTGTGGTGTCAGGATGAAGCCAGACCCTATCAAGCCATTCCCAGCCCATAGAGGATTGGCATGCGCGAGGATATCCGCATTGCTTGCCTCATGAGTATGCGCGTGGAAGCACTGCCAGACTCAAGAAGAGACGGGAGCAGTGAGAAACTGGTCGACGACCTGTGCGAGTTCCCGCGCACTCGTCCCCACTCCCAGGTGTCCATCGTGGAAGATGTAGAGCTGCGCATATGGGATCAGGCGACGCATGATCTTCGCGTTCACTACGGGAACAAGCGGGTCGTCATCTCCATGCAGAATCAGTGTTGGCTGCCGGAGTTTGTGCAGCCAGGGGATGCTGGTCCAACCCACTACTCCCAGCATTTGATAGAAGTAGCCGAGCATACTGCCCAGGTGTGCCGTGCGCGCAAACTCCTCTGCTAGCTCTGGCTGCGTGCGTACCTTCCCCCCGTAGAGTGCTCCGGCGATCTGCATCATATAGGATGGGTCCTGGTAGCGTCGGGGCGTGACCATCTTCGCCAGGGCCAGAGGATGACCAGGAACCATAAGCGCCCCGGTGCCTGTGCTGACCAGGATCAGCCGTCGGCAGCGATCAGGGTATTGAAAAGCAAACTGCTGTGCAAGTCCGCCGCCCCACGAGACACCCAGCACATCCACTTGCTGGTAGCCCGACTGATCGAGCATCCTTATCACCAGCCGGGCGTGAGCCGAAAAACGTTGCGGGATGAGTGGGGCCGGTGAGCCGCCGGTGCCCGGCACATCAAAGCGGATGACCTCGATGGCCGGGGCGAGAGCGTCGACGAAGGGCTGGAGCGCTTCGAGATTAATCCCGATCCCGTTCATCAGCAATAGCGGTGTGCGGGTGCCGTCGCCTGGACGGATGGCAACCCGCAGACGCTGCCCCTTGACGGTGATGATACGTGTCTGGGCCTGTGGCCTTGTGGCTTCTGATGACATACAACATCCTTTCGCCCTCTACGTCCTTACCGAAGAAGAAGCTTACGGCTCGAACACATAGGTGCCGGGTGCCGGGGTGCCCGGCTGATATTGGGAGCTACCCAGCTCTCGTGGTGCGGCCTTCTGTTCACCGGAGCGCTGGCCCAGCCAGTCCCGCCAATCCTCCCACCAGGAGCCTGCGCGTTTCTGTGCCCTCGCAAGCCATTGTTCGGGATCAGCGGGGTAGCGCTCATTCACGAAGTAGGACGCCTTCGGGTTGTCCGGTGGGTTGAGAAGGGCCTGGATGTGGCCACTATTGCTCAGGATAAACGTGACCTTGCCTCCCAGCAGTTGCGTGGTCGCATAGCATCCCTGCCACGGTGTGATGTGATCGGTGACGCCTGCGAGGAGATAGGTATCGTTAGTCACGCGAGAGAGATCGACGGGCGTTTCAAGCACCTTGAGCATCCCTGGATGGGTAAATGCATTGGTTTCGTACAGGTCGAGCAGCTCGCCATGCAACCTGGCGGGTAGCCGGGTCGTGTCGTTATTCCAGTAAAGCACGTCGAAGGCTGCCGGGTCATTGCCGATCAGGTAATTGTTGACCCAGTAGTTCCAGATCAGGTCGTTGGGACGCAGCCAGGCGAACACGCGCGCCATTTCCTGACCCTCGATCACTCCCTTCAAACGGGAGTTCTGCCTGGCCGCCGCGATCGTTTCCTTCGTGGCGAAGAGCCCCATCGTTGACTCGACACTGGAATCGAGCACCGTCACCATGAAGGTCACAGCGTGAATGCGCCGGTCCTCCCGCGCTGCCAGGTATCCTAGCAGCGTCGCCAGGGTCATTCCGCCCAGACACATTCCCGTGATATTAACATCCTTACTGCTGGTAATCGCGCGAGTGGCGTCAATGGCTTCCAGGATGGCCCGGTCGTAGGTGTCGAACCCCCACTCGCGGTGTTCGGGGGTGGGATTGCGCCAGCTGATGGTGAATACCTGCAGCCCATTGGCAACCAGATAGCTCACCAGGCTCTTGTTGGACGACAGGTCCATCACGTAATACTTATTCACCTGGGGTGGGACAAAGAGCAGCGGGCGGCGATACACCTGGGGCGTCGTGGGCTGAAACTGGATCAACTCAAGCACATCATTCCTGAAAACCACGGACCCCGGTGAGGTAGCCAGGTCCTTGCCTACCTGGAAGGCCTT
>DAOTTD010000008.1:0-34012 GCA_034438015.1 Ktedonobacteraceae bacterium
CTCCATTGCTTCTCGTTAAGCATCGTTCGCATCTGTTGATACGCTTGCTCATGTGATACGTTCTCCATACCGATCAGGATAGCACCTGTTTACCGCTCTGTCAAATTATTTGCGGAAGACTCCTAAGGCTTGATAAGCCGTGTCATAGAGGGTATACTAGATATTGTTGATGGTAACATTACTAGTAGGTTAGCAACGTTTTTATACATCATCAGTTTTCAAGGAAGGATTAGAGCCCCATGACAAGCTACGACCAGAGCCAGCCAGAGCAGGAGAGATACGACCAGTTTCTAAACGAGACATGGAAACAGTTTCCCCCGAAAGTGCAGGAGAAACTACGCCGGATACACGCGGAGTGTGGCAATTGGGCCGCAGAGTTAGCCACAGAAGCATTACTTTTGCAGGAGCAGAGTTACAAGCAATTACAACGCAGCCAGGAGAATAAATAGCATGCCAACAAGATATAGAAAAGTCGAGAAGACAGAGGAGCCAGAGCAGCAGATAGCACAAGAGTATAACCCGTGGGAGAAACCAACTTTACCAGTAAGCGACGGTTTAGGTATTTATGCCAGACAATCGACAAGTGGACAGGTTAAAAATAACATCCAGTCAAACGAGATGCAGACGGAAGGACTTGTAAACCTTGCCAAAGATTTAGGCTGGACAAACGAGCGAAGGATTATCGTGTTTGCTCAAGATATGGCCCGTTCCGGTAAGTTGAAAATCATTGACAGAGAGGGTATGTTGACCCTAACGGAGATGATAAGAAAGGGGGAGATCAAAGCAGTAATCGCAGCCAAAGAAGACCGGCTTTTTAGAGATGAAACAGCCCTTGAATATAACACGTTCATACAGGTATGTAAAAAACATAATTGTTTAGTCATCATCCCTCCTTACACCATTTACAACTTTGCGAACAAGCGGGATGTCAAAGAGTTTCGGTATCAGTGCGAAAAAGCGGCAGACTTTCTTGACGACTATGTAGGCAGGCTACAAGCCCTAAAAGATAGAGCTATTTTAAAGGGTTTATACGCAGGTGGCTTTATCCCTATTGGTGCGACGATAGACCGACGTAAAACTCTCTTACAAAACGGCGTAGCCGTACCTAATCCCAATTGGAAGAAGCACATAAGATATGAGCCACACGCGCGTGTTTTAGACTGGTGCTTAGAGCAGTTTTATACAACTCACAGCCTTAACGGAATAGTACGAGAAGCGGAGAGGCAAGGAAAAAGGTTCCCCGACTTTACACCGGACGTTGACCCGCGAACCCGCCGCATTGCGGCAAAACACGCGGAAGACGAGCAAGGGGGATACCTGATAACCATAGCACTACTAGAGAGCGTTTTTACCAATGTCTTTTACATAGGGCATTTAGTAAGAAACGGTCAGATCATTATTGAGAACGACCACGAGCCGATTGTAAAAAACCTCACTCATTTTCGTTACGCCTTTAATCACATAAGCACTCATACAGTCGAAGGAGAAAGGCGCGTGGACAAACCAGCAAAACGCTTCTTACGTGAAGAGAGCGACGAAGCAACGCTGTTAAAATACGTTGTGGCAAGTGACAAGATGAGGCAAACGTTTGTAAAACACCACACATCTACCAGTGGTTCAAGATGGGCGTACAGTGTTGTACGTGTACGCGCAAACGGCATACGCGAACACCTCGGAGAGATTGACGCGCGGCTTATAGACGAGTGTTTCATAGAACGTTTCAGGCAGAGAATAGCGCAGGTAAAAGCGCATACGGACTATAGCGCAGAGATACAGAAGGAACGCGCCAGCCAGGAAACACGCCGAGCAAATCAACAGACAAAGCTAGAGGTTATCAGGGAGCAACGCGCAAATATACGCGCATGTCTGGTAACAGGCGAGATAGAGCCAGGAATAAAAGTAGAGCCAGATACTAGAATAGAACTACTCAAAACAGATGTTCAGCTTGCTAACCAGCAGAGAGAGATAGAGGCAGAGCTAGCACAAGGCCCCGCAGCAACGCCAGCAGAGAGTAAAGCGTTAAGGTATAAGCACCTTGTATTAGAACATGCCGACTTTTGGGAAGGCTACTCCATGAGCGAGAAGCACAAGTTTTTAGAGTCGGTTGTAAAAGAGGTTGAAATCTCGTTTGCCACGCCGCACTGGACAGAGATTGCAATCACATGGATAAATCCAGAGTGGGGAATTGACACGGGCTACTTATGGGAAAAGGCACGTAACACAAACCCGAAGTTTACAGAGCTAGAGCTTGAGATAATCAAAGACCTTTACCCAACGGCAACACAACGCGAGATACTAAAAGCCCTCCCTATACGAACTTGGCAGAGCATCACACGCCAAGCGTATTTATTGAAATTATCGCGTAAATATCAATTGAGGAAAGATGCAATACCCGGCTATTGGTCAATTGACGATATCGCGTTTGCAGACGAGAAAAAAATAGATAGGTCAAACATGATGATGGACAAGTTTATAGAGTGGTCGGCACATCGGTGAGCCAACTAACCAACCCAACGAACAGCCCAATCATCAATCCATTTCGCATGTTAGGGGAGATAAAAAGCATAGAGGTAGAGAGGAGGCCATAACAATGACGATGAAGCGCGCAAAGCTCTGCCTCGCATGGCCCTCTTGAGTAAGACGCTTCATTGTGAAGAATTTCTACGCCGACATTGGATGTTATAGCGACTGACCGCCGAGATATGCTCATCGACCAGGTGCGTCGCTACCTCCGGACGATTCTGGGTGACGGTGGCGGCGAAGTGCTGGAAATACTGCTGGATGTCCAGGTTGAGTAGTTCGCTGATCTGATGTTCAGGCACGCCGCTACTGCGGAGGGCGTGCAGTTCGCTGCTGATCGTGTCGTAGAGATTCTGCGCCGAGTCCGGGACCTCGTTCAGGCTGAGTCCTGTGGGCGTAAAGATATGCGTCGCCTCCAGTTGGTGCAGGATGGGTTCAAGCATACGATGCAGATCGATGGTGCGCAATAGTCCGCGCCGTATATGCTCCGGGAGCACATCCGTATGCACGTCTAGTTCGCTGAGATTGTTGGTGCGGTATTCCAGGTAGGCGCGCGCACAGGTGAGTTGTATATCGGTGCGCAGTTGCCCGATATTGCCGGGACAATCGTAGAGCAGCAAGGCGCGTAGTACCTGTGGCGCGACATGGATGTTTGTTCCGATACTGCTGCACTCGGTCGTGAAGAAGGCGCGCAGGAGCTCGTAGCGCTCGCTGATCGTGCGTTCCTGCAATCCCGGCAGCGCGATCAACATCGGGATGCGGCGTCGAAATGTTGGCAGCAGCGTTGCGTTGGGATCTTCCGTCGTAGCGGCGAGCAGGAGCAGAGACGACTGACGCTCTCGCACCTCTCCCATGCGGCGGAAGCGTTCGCGGTCCATCAGATAGAAGAGCATCTCCTGACCCTCGGGTGGCAGCCGGTGCACCTCGTCGAGGAAGAGAATGCCACGATTCGCCTGCTCGACCAGCCCTTCGCGATCGGAATCCGCGCCCGTATATGCTCCGCGCGCGACTCCAAAGAGGTGCGCCATCAGCAACTGCGGATTGCCTGCGTAGTCGGCGCAGTTGAAGCTGACGAAGGGCGCATCGGCAGGGAGCGCCTTTTGTTCCAGCGCAAACGTGTGCATCAGGCGGGCCAACGTCGTCTTGCCCACGCCGCTGGGACCGCAGAGCAGGGTGTGCAATCCACGCGGCGGGTAGAGAATGGCTGCTTTAGCCTGTTGTATCGCAACCTTTAGCCCGTCATTGCTGCCGATCAGTGTTTCAAAGCTGGTAACGACCGCTCCACTATGGATCGTCGCCGCGATCGCGAGCGGCTTGCCCGGCTCCCGCGTTGGAATGGTGTTCTGAATGGCCCTATTGGTCTTCTGTTTATCGGTATTACTTTCACCGATAGAATTGGTGGCGTGCGGTGCGGGCGTTTTTATTCTGAACAATACAGGACGACCAGGGATACGCTCGATGCTTCCCTGTTGTGCCAGCAGGTTAAGGTCTCGACTGGCGTTTGTACGATCTACTTCTGCGAGTTCTGCCACTTCTTCCGCACTGAAGCCTGCATGACGACGTAAGGCACTACTTTGTGCTGGTCGTTGTGTGCACAATGATCGCAGTGCTTCAAATACTCGATCTTTGCGGTGCACGGAACGATCCCTTCCAATGCAAATAGGTAAAGGTGATGTGTTATTTCACCTTAGTATACACAAGAGGTAAAGCAAAAATCAATCAATTGTAATTGTTCGATATGCTATCACGCTCTTCCTTGTAGACAATTACGAACGTTTGTTGTGTAATATCACAAAAGAGAATCCGCTTGACGCTAGCCTCCTCTATGTGGCCTGATATGCGTATAATGCTGCTGTTGTCGTATACTCAAAAATAAGGAGGATGCACATGGATTATGGATTGATCGTTCCGCAGGGCTGGCGTATGGACCTGGTCGGTATCGACGATCCTGTCGAGGCGTACGAGACGATGACGCGGGTCGCAAAGGAGGCCGAGGATAGTGGCTTTCATTCGATCTGGCTCTTCGATCACTTTCACACGGTCCCGGTGCCATCGCAGGAAGTGACCTTTGAGTGCTGGACGAGTACAGCGGCGCTGGCGCGCGCCACCAGTCGCGTGCGCATAGGACAGATGGTCACCTGCAACGGCTATCGCAATCCGGCGTTGCTGGCGAAGATCGCGAGCACGGTGGATGTCTTAAGTCATGGGCGGCTCGATTTCGGCATCGGCGCGGGCTGGTACGAGCACGAATTCAACGCTTACGGCTACGAGTATCCCCCCGCGTCCGAACGCTTGCGCCGGTTGCGCGAGGCCGTGCAGGTCATCCTGGCTATGTGGACGCAGGACGAGGCGGTATTTGAGGGACAATACTACCACGTGCGCGGTGCCATCAACCAGCCAAAAGGTGTACAGAGGCCGCATATCCCGCTGCTCATCGGTGGTTCGGGTGAGCAGGTCACACTCAAACTGGTCGCACAGTACGGCGACGCTTGCAACATCTCCAACGCCGATATTCCCGTACTTGAGCATAAGCTCGCGGTCCTCAAGCAGCACTGCGACGCCATTGGACGTGACTACAACACGATTCGGCGCACCGTACTCCTCAACTGTACCATTGGAGAGACCGAGGAGGAGACTCTAGAGAAGCTGCCGGGCAGCTCACGCGGCCAGCTCGACAGGCTGCGCAAAGAGTCGCTCTTCGGCACGCCCGAGATGATTCGCGCGCGCCTGGCCGAATACGCGGATGCAGGCGTGCAGGAGGTCATTATCTGGCTCCCCGACGCCGCCAACCTCGCTCCCGTCCGCCTGTTTGCTCAGGAGTGCCTGTCAGTGTAGGAGCACGGTTCACAAGCCCGTGGCGCTCCACAGGCCGATGCACGGGGGATTGTACCTGGTGCCACGGGCTTGTGAACCGTGCCCATACATGGGTTGATGGGTGAGATCTCATATGCAAAAATTGACGCTCACCCCTGGAAGTCCTGCTTCTTGTTTTAGAGCGGCGTTCTTTTTATACTGATTCATATAGCTCTGAAAACGGCGTTTTCTTATAGTTATGTCTACTGAAAAGAGAGGAAAGATTAGGGCTATGAATGCTCAAGATGTTGTGAACCGGGCGAAGGAGGAGAAGCTGCGGCTGGTGCGCTTCCTGTACTGCGATAATGGCGGAATCATTCGCGGCAAAGCTACCCATGCGAACAAACTGGCGACGCGCATCCTGGAGGGCATTGGGCAGACGCTGGCGATGCAGGCGTTTACGGGCGTCGAGACCCTGGCAACCGTCGACGGGATGGGACCCGTGGGCGAGTTTCGTCTCGTACCCGATCCCAATACCTTTGTCCTGCTGCCGTACGCGCCGAATGCTGGCAGTATATTCTGCGATATGATCCTTCTGGATGGGAAGCCATGGGAAGCCTGTCCACGCACGTTCCTCAAACGCATGGTCGCGCGCCTGGCTGAGCAGGGCATGCGCGCGGAGGCCGCGGTTGAACACGAATTTTACCTGGCAAATGGGGAAGGGGGAAGCTACACGCCTGCCGATACCAGTCTCTGCTACAGTTCGATCGGTTTGGATGAGCAGGCCGAGGTGATCGATGCGATCCTGGCGGCGCTCGAAGCGCAGGGTCTCTCCATAGAGCTATTTCATACGGAACTTGGTCCGGCTCAGCAAGAGCTCTCGATTCGTCATGCCAATGTGCTACGCGCCGCCGATAATGTCTGCCTGGTGCGCGAGACGATACGCGGGGTCGCGCGTACGTTTGGTCTCTACGCTACGTTTGCGCCCAAACCATTCCTGAATCAGGCAGGCAGTGGAGCGCATATCCACCTGAGCCTGTGGGGAACCGAAAAGAGCGAGCGTCCATCCCAGAATCTCTTCTACGCCGTCAGCGAGCGTGGAGGATTGAGTCAACTGGGCAGATATTTCATCGGAGGCGTCCTGCGGCACATCCGCGCGCTCGTCGCCCTCACCTGCGGCAGTCCGAACTCGTATCAGCGCCTGCTCCCCCACTACTGGAGCTCGGCATATGGCGTCTACGGATTCGACAATCGCGAGGGAGCCATTCGCATCCCCTCGCTCTTTCGTGGTCGCGAAGCATCGTCGAGCAACCTGGAGCTGAAGCCATCCGACCACAGCGGCAATCCATACCTGGCGATGGGTGCCCTGATCGCCGCAGGACTCGACGGCATCCAACAGAGCATCGATCCAGGCCCTCCCGTAGAGATCGATCCCGGCAACTATAGCGACGAGGAGCGCGAACGCCTGGGCATCCGTCGCCTGCCCATCTCCCTCAACGAAGCCCTCGACGAACTGGAACGCGACGAGGTGTTGACCGAAGCGCTGGGGCCTTTGCTTGCCACATCCTATATCGCCGTCAAGCGCGCTGAGATCGACTACTTCAAGGAGAAGTCGCCGGAGGAAGAGGCGTTGCAGCATTTCTACAAGTATTAGTGCCAGCTCAGCAGCAGCGTTCTCAAGAGATATAGAACGGCGCAGCGGTAGTACCAAACGTCTAGCGATGGCGGTGGGACTACCGCGTTCTTGCATGTCAGTACGTACATAGACATTAGAGAGTACACAAAAACATGGCTTCGCTCTGGAAGCCATGTTTTTGTGTACTTAACGGTGTAGCCCTATCTAGTTATCAGATTGGCTTAAGAATGGGCGGCGTTCTTTGACGCATTTGCAACATCCTGGCCGGCGCTCTTTACTTCAGAGGCAGCGTTCTGACCGATGATGCTCAGATTGTTCGCGGTGCTCTTCACCGTGGTCGCCGCCTGGTAAGCGTAATCCTTCAGGTTGCTGGCGGTCTGTGAAACGCGGTCGGTCACCTGCTGCTTGTAGATGTCGAGTTGATCGTTTTCAGGCAGGTAGCCGCGTAGCTCAGATAGCCGCTCGCTGATGATGTTGCGCATCTCCTCGCCCCTCATGGGAGCGACCAGCAGGCCGATGCCGATGCCGAGAAGCAAGCCTTTGAGGAAATTGTTCATGCTAAATGTCCTTTCTTATCTCATTGTGTACAGCGTAGCGTGCACAGTCGGTTTTTTTTGTAACTGTACTGCTTTTGATACGCCTCGTCTTTACTATAAGTTTCAGAAAGACTGCTTCACGTTGCATACGTACTGGTTTTATAGCACAGTCGGCGCTTCATGCAATGCAATAAGCATTTCTATGTACCCAACGAAAGCAGCGTATGGACCAACAAACGGAATCTCCCTTGATATTTCTTGTAGTCGTTCCAGCGAGAAGTCACGTCGTGCAAGGGTGTTGAGCCACTCGCGCGCCTTGCGTACGCGCTGGATATCTTCAGCGCCGGGCGGTTGATCGATCTGGCTGCGACCATAGTTGTAGCGCCGCAGCAGCTCAGGATCAAGCAGGTAGGAGCGCAGGAGGGGGAGGATGACGCCGCGTAACGCCTGTTCATCAACGTTGTGCCGCAGGTAGGTTGCCAGCATGGCTTCGTCGGGAACTGAAGCCGCGCTCATAGTCTGGAGGAGCTGTGTGCGCGTCTCCAGGGCTGTGCGCCGGGCATGAAGAATACGACCCTGAGCGTCGATGCGTGCCTCGGAGAGCGTGCCGATCAGCGTCGCGCCGTAGCCCAGGCGTCCGACCCAGCCGTCGAGTGCGGGGGCGCCTTGCCATTCCTGTGCCAACGTGCGGTTGATAGGCCAGCGCAGCCACGTACGCGGGGGCGTGACCTGCGGATCAAGAAACATAATCTCGCGTGCCATCGAGAGGATGGCCTCGATAAACGCCTCTTGCTTCTCGCGCCGGTTGGTGCCGATGATCCAGGTGTCGATGATGCCCGCCCGGCGGTACGCCTCGTGGCGGTGTCTCCACTCTTCAATGTCGAGTGACGCGCACTGGAACTCAATAGCCTGGCGGGTCCCGTCGGCATGCGCGACAAAAATGTCGGCGATACGGTTTGGCTCCGGGAGCCGTTCCTCCAGCGTCACCCTTGCCGATGGAAACTGCTCGCGCAGCCACTGTGCCAGCACGACCTTGCCGCGCATATGCCGTACCGACTCGCCCTCAGTGCTCCACGCGCACTCGCCCTTCTGGTGGGCGAAGTGGAGCTGCGTGCGCTTCTGCGCGCCGCCGCGCACATGCACGATCCCCCGGCAATTGGGACAGTGCAGCAGGCGTTCGCGCGACCAGGATTGCAACTGCTCTTGCGGCGTCTCCTCGGCCAGTGCCAGACGCCCGTCAGGTCCATAGGCAACCAGCATAGTGCCATCCTTCACTCTAAGAACGAACATCTGTGCTAGTGTAAGTATAGCATATGATCGTTATTATTACATATCTTTAGAAGCAAGCAGGATCACTAAAAAGGGGGCCGTTCCTAATATGCAGATGCTCGCGATCAGGCCAAAATGTCCCGCGACAAATCCCACGCCATAGGGCAGCAGAATCTCGAATGGAGCGCCCACACTGATTACTGTCCGTACTAAGCCCGATTGTCCAGGATAGCATCGATAAGCCTCCGCTTTAGCAATCGGGTATAGTCCTGCCACACCCAGGCCAATGACAAAGAGCGACAAGCCTGTGAGCCAGGGCGCGTGTAGCGTCAGGAAACCGGCCATACCAGCAATGATCACCAGCGCCAGCGCTATGAGCAGGCGACGAGGCGTGATCCGCTGCAAGAGGGCGCGTTCGAGCACAAAGAGTCCCAGGAATGCGCCAATCATGTGAGCGGCCAGCAAGAACCCGATCAGGGTCGGACTCATATGGAGCACGTCGCGCATATAGAGAGTGGCGTAGATGACAAAGACTTCATCGAGCATCGTCGGAAGCACAGTGAGCGCCGCCCAGCGCAGTAGTACAGGATCGTGGAGCGCCGTGCGCAGGCCATCCAGGAAACCGACAGCAGGCACTGCGGCATCGTCGTCTGTATGCTCCTCCTGGCGAGGAAAGCGCTGCAAGGCGATAATGCCCGCCATTCCCAACCAAAGTAGGCAGGCGAGCCAGCACAGCGTTGACCAGCCTCCCGGTAGGATAATGACCATAGAAACGATGATCGGAGCCAGGAGATCCCCTATGCTGGATGTGATCTCCCAGTGCGTCATCGTTCGGGCGCTTTCCTGCGGATCTTGATCGATGAGCACCGCCTGCGAAAGGTCCAGGATGGTACCGATAGCTGGAAAGAGCACTACAAACGAGAGTAGGAGCAGTGCGAAACTATGGGTTGTGCCAGCAAGCGCCAGGCCCGCTACGAGGATCAACAATCCTCCTAAGATCCAGAGACGTTTAGGGCGGCGATCACTCAACAGGTTGATAATTGGCTCAAAAAGCATGCTGGAGAGACCGCCGACGCCAAAAAGGAGCCCGATCTGCGTATAATCCAATCCTAGTTGTTTGCTTGCCAATGGCAGTCCAACCGCCAGGAAACCAGAGACTATTTCATCGATCAGGGGCACACAGAGCAGTGTCAGGCGCAACAGAGAGGTCTGTTGCCAGCCAGAGACAATGAAGCGACGAAGCGAAGACATGTGAAAAATCCTCTTTCTGTTCCATGAAGCAATAATGAAAAGGTAGCCCTGGAAGACAGAAAGGGGGGGTGCACGAATAGAACGGGCGAGCAGGACCGCCCGGTAGAGATAGTTCTCGTCAGGCGAAGAGCAGTGATTAAGGAGTTAGCAGGGGCTGCGTGTCTGCATGTAAGCTACTCACTTTGTGGGTAAACGACAAATTTCCTATAAAGTATATGATATGCAGCGCTTTGTTGTCCAGTGTTCTATACTATCAATATTGAATATATTGCTGGCCAGGTGCTATCAACGCATTGATCAGGTGATGGGGCAACCTCCGCTCTCCTATCTGCATCACCCTGGCTTTGCCATCAGTTACCTTGATCAGGCGCTTGCAGCAAGAGCACAGTAGAAAACAGTGAGAAAGAAAGCGGCATCATGAAACTGGTCGAACAGCACGTGATCAAGCGCAATGATCCCCGTTTTGCCGTGATTGATGCCGCAGCATTCAAGTCGAAAAACCTCTATAATGCTGCTCTCTACGAGATGCGGCAGGCGTTTATCCATCAAGGCGTGTATCTTTCCTACGAAGAGATGGATAAACGCCTGCAGCCACATGAAGCCTACAAAGCACTTCCGGCGAAGGTGTCACAACAGGTACTCAGGCAACTGGCTGATGCATGGAAAGCGTTCCGTGAGGCGAAAGCGGATAGCGGCCTATGTAGTTCAGCCTGTACGGTTAGCCGTATAAACTCAACAAAGAACTATAGCGTATGCAATAAAACGCTATATCTTTTGGAACTATAGCTATGCTCGACCTGAACAGTATCCCTGTAGTCGATAACCACTGCCACCCGATCCTGCTTGAACAGCGTATGGATGTGCTACAGTTTCGTAGCTATTTCACCGAGGCCCAGCATACCAGCTTTGCAGAGAACCATCTCCCCAATACTATCTATTACCAGTGGCTGCTGCGCCAACTAGCGGGCATCTATGGCACCGGGCGCGCCGAGGATGCCATTGTGGCCGCGCGCAATAGCCAGAGTTCCGATAACCTGCTGGGCAGCCTCATACAGGCGGCGAATATCGATACACTCATTCTAGATATCGGCCATCCTGACCCCGGCGAGTGCTACTCACCGGAACGTATCGGTCAACTTGGGCAATGTCGTACTGCTCGTTTGTTGCGCCTTGAAACGTTGATGCAGCACCTTGTCGTTGAGTATAGCGACTT
The DNA here is from genome assembly GCA_034438015.1 of Ktedonobacteraceae bacterium. Taxonomy (GTDB): domain Bacteria; phylum Chloroflexota; class Ktedonobacteria; order Ktedonobacterales; family Ktedonobacteraceae; genus JACDAE01. Next base: position 11,219 of record DAOTTD010000008.1, read on the forward strand.
CGACGAGGTGGTCGAGCGCTTCTCCGATGAGGTGAGCGATAGTCGTGAAAAGGGCTATTGTGGCCTCAAGAGTATCGTGGCTTATCGGACGGGCCTGCATATCGCTGAGTGGAGCAAGGACGAGGCGGTGGCATCCTTTGCGGAGGCACGCGCAGAGGCTGTGCAGAAGGGAAAACTGCGTATCGCCCACAAACCATTGATCGATTACCTCTTGCATGTAGCGTTTGCGCAGGCTGCCCGGCAACAACTCCCCATCCAGTTTCACACAGGCTACGGCGACGGCGATCTCGATATGCGCCTGGTTAATCCTCTGCTCCTGCGCGACGTGTTGGAGCGAGCGGACTACCAAAGCATGCAGGTCGTGCTGCTTCACGAAAGCTATCCTTATTACCAGTTCGGTGCCTATCTCGCCGCCATCTATCCACACGTCTATTTCGATCTTTCATACACCATTCCTTTTTTAGAGAAGCTAGAAATGCTGAATTTCACGCGCCAGGCTTTGAGTATAGCGCCCGTGAGCAAATTGATGTATAGTTCGGATGGTATCCACGTACCGGAGATGCATTGGGCAGGTGCTATACGTGGGCGTAGGGTCATCGGGCAGGTTTTGCAGGAGATGATCGATGCCGACGAGCTCGACGAGCCGCAGGCGTATCGCCTGGCGCAACAGCTTCTGCGCGATACCGCGTACACTGTGTATCGACTGTAGTGGAAGGCCAGGAATACAGCGTTCGAAAAAACATTACGAACGATATGTAGGGAGGTAGCGTCATGGCAGAGCTATCTAGTGTGCCAGGAGATCTGGCACAGTTTCGTGTAGGTGTCAATGCCCTTATTTTTGATGAGGGACGCGTTCTTCTGGCGCATCGCCGCGATATCGACTGGTGGAATGTGCCCGGTGGTGGGATGGAGCTGGGTGAGACGGTTGAAGAGGCGGTCTGTCGCGAGGTGCGTGAGGAGACTGGCTTAGAGGTCGTCGTTGAGTACCTGGTGGGCGTCTACTCGAAGCCGCAGAAGCAGGAGGTCGTGTTGACGTTTCGTTGCCGTATTACCGGCGGCACACTTACGGCGACCGAGGAGTCGCGCGAATGCCGCTACTTTGCTCCCGATGCTCTGCCGCTCAACACACTGCCCAAACACCGGCAGCGCGTAGAGGATGCGCTGCTGGACCAGCAGCACGCGGTCTTGCGTGCCCAACTCACGCAGTCGGCGGTCGATCAGCAACTGCTCTCCGACGCAGATGAGTAGCACCGCCCCCGTCGTCCGCGTGCTTCTGGTAAGAACTCACGAGAAATGCCTGTTTTATAGAGCAGGGGAGAGGATGTTTTGTATGGCACAATACGATGTAATCATAATCGGCGCTGGACAGTCCGGCGGTCCGCTCTCTACGGCGTTCGCCCAGGCTGGCCGCAAGACCGCTATCATCGAGCGCGAACATATAGGCGGTACCTGTATCAATGAAGGGTGTACGCCTACCAAAACCATGGTCGCCAGCGCGCGCGTCGCCTACCTTGCCAGAAGAGGTGCTGACTACGGCGTGCATACCGGCCCCATCAGCATAGATATGACCACGGTGAGAAAGCGTAAACGCGCTATCGTCGATAGCTTTCGCAGCGGTAGCGAACGTCGTATCAGGAATGCAGAGGGCCTTGATCTCTTCATGGGCGAGGCCACGTTTACTGGCCCTAAGACGGTGCAGGTGAAGCTCAATGCTGGCGGAATGCTTGATCTGAGCGCCGATACGATCTGCATCAATGCTGGTGAGCGACCAGCGCGCCCGCGCCTGGAAGGCATCGACGAAGTTCCCTGGCTCAACTCCACGTCGATTATGGAGCTGGATAGCGTGCCGAAGCACCTGCTGATTCTGGGCGGTGGCTACGTTGGCCTGGAATTCGGGCAGATGTTCCGTCGCTTCGGCAGCCAGGTCACTATCGTACAGCGTGGCGCCCAGTTGCTCGCCCGCGAAGACCCGGACGTAGCGGAGGCCATTGCCGATATTCTGCGCCAGGATGGCATCGAGGTCCTTCTCCACGCCTCCGCCGAGCGCGTCCGTAAGACCGCTGACGGGCATATCGAATTGACGGTAAAGAGCAATGACGCAGAGCGTGTCATCACAGGTTCGCATCTGCTGGCTGCGGCGGGACGCATGCCCAACTCCGCAACGCTCAATCTTGCCGCAACCGGAGTGGAGGTAGACAAGCGCGAATATATCCTGACCAACGATCGGCTGGAGACCAACGTCCCCGGCATCTACGTGCTTGGAGACATCAAGGGTCCGCCCGCATTCACCCACATCTCTTACGACGACTTCCGCATTCTCCGCACCAACCTGATCGAGAATGGGAGCGCCAGCATCAAGGACCGCATCGTCCCCTACACCGTCTTCATTGATCCGCAGCTTGGTCGCGTTGGACTCAGCGAGTCCGAGGCGCGCAAGGAGGGTAGAAACATCAAAGTCGCGAAGATGCCGATGGACAATGTGGCCCGCGCCCTGGAAGTCGACGAGTCGCGTGGCTTTATGAAGGTCATCGTTGATGCCGACACGAAACAGATTCTGGGTGCCGCGATCCTGGGCATCGAGGGCGGCGAGATCATGTCCATGCTAGAGATCGCCATGCTCGGCAAGCTCCCATATACAACGTTGCAGGAGGCCGTTTTCGCCCATCCGACGCTTGCCGAGTCGCTGAACAACCTGTTCGGGTTCCTGTGATGTTCTGTAAAAGTCAATGGGGACCAGATACACACGAAAAGGTGTTCTGGTCCCTTCATCACAATGGGCTGGTGCCTATACGCCCTCTTTTTGAGCATCCTGTTCTGCGACGTTACTGGAGCGTCTCGCGGATAGCATCCTGCATAGCGCGCTCGACCTCCTGCGTATAGCGCGTGTAGAGCTGAGCGGCCCATGCCTCGTCCCACATGCCCTGTTCCTGTAAGTACCGCTGGCAGCGTATGAGCGGATCGTTGTCCTCTGCATCGTCTTCGAGGGAGGTGTGAGCAGTAGGAGTAGAGCGCGTAACGTACAGTTCCAGCAGAATAGGACCGTGGCCCTCGCGAGCGTGCCGCATCGCCGCCTGCATGGTAGTATAGACCTCTATGATATCGGTGCCGTCGCTGCGTCGTTGCGTCAGGCCCGCTGGAATGTCGATCTTTTGCATGCATGAGGACGCGGATGGTGTCCCCGTGCAATCGTGTTCACAGACGAAGACGACCGGGAGCTGGTGGAGCGCGGCGAAGCGGATACCTTCGCGGAAATCTGCTTCAGCGATAACGCCGTCGCTACAGTAAGCAATTGTAACGACGGGTGCCTTACGGAGCTTGCAGGCGAAAGCGATTCCCGCCGCGTGGAGGATCTGGGTCGCGGTCGGCGTCGGACCCGTCACCGTATTATGTTTATGATAGCCCCAGTGCAGAATAGCTTCCTGCTCCGTCGATTTTTCGCAACCGTATATCTGGAGATAATTGCGAAAGACCTCGTACGGCGTCATCCCTATTGTTAGCATAACGCCCAGGTCGCGGTAGTACGGCAGCGTAAAATCTTTGCCTACCTCGATACAGACGGCGCTTCCGACCTGAGCCGCCTCGTGGCCTCGACAACTCGCGTTAAAGTCAATGTAGCCTAGATCATGCATCCTCCACGCGTATTCATCAACGATCCGCGTCAAGAGCATGCGCGCATACAGGTCTTTCATAAAGAGAGCAGATGGAGACGCATCCATCATCTGCACGTATATTTCATCGCGTTGCCCACTATCTATAGTCTTGTTTACCAGCATCCTACGTTTCCAGTTCTCCAACAACAACGGGACTATTATACTCCCCAGATTGAAATAGTGGCAACAGTATGAGGAAAAACACCGATTCTCTACTATGCTGACATTGCATTTCGTTGTCATCAATTTTATAATGGCCTTGAGTGAACCGTCTGATTCCATTATGATAAAGCCTTGCGATTTCAAAAAATCTTTTTTGGGAGGGCAATTAGCCGATGACAATTGATATAAGAGCTACGGAAGCTGGTGCACCAGCAAAGGCGCTGGATGTCATTGCACTCTACCGTACTATGGTGACGGCAAGAGTTACTAACGACCTGCTCAAGACCCGTAAGACGCAGGGACGTTTCCCTTTCTATATCGGGTGTGCTGGACACGAAAGCATGGCGGCTGTGGTCGCTGCGCTTGATAATGATGACTGGCTTGCCCTCTACTATCGCGACCTGGCGGCATGGCTACAACGCACCGGCGATATGTATGGGCCGCTGCGCGAGGCCTATTCGCGTACGACCGGACCCATGTGTGCAGGCCGCAATATGCCCTCGCATTATAGCAGCAAGCGCCACCGCCTCCTGCCAGGTTTTAGCGAGGTTGCTGCATTATGTCCATTTGCTGGTGGTTTTGGCTTTTCGATCAAGCAGCACCAGGGCAAAGAGCTGATTATGTGCTCGACCGGCGACGGCGGCTCAGCGACCAATGATTTTAGTGTGCTGGTACGCCAGGCAGCGGTGCATCGACTTCCCGTGTTGATGATCATCGAGGACAATAGCTGGGCGATCACCACTCCCTCCTCTCTTCAGTGGGCCGGTTCGCTTGTCGAGTGGGTGAGAGGGAGTGGCGTCTATGCTGAAGAGATCGATGGGTCGGATGCATTGCAGACGTACGAGGCGACGCGCCGCCTCGCGCAGCATATTCATTCCGGCCAGGGGCCAGCCTTTATGCATCTGCACGTGGGCCTGCTCGATGCCCATTCCAGCAGCACCGACATCAAGTCTTATCGCAAAAAAGAAGAGATCGAGCTTACCGCGGCCACCAAAGATCCCGTGAAGAACCTTGGTCGCTGGCTCGTGGAGCAGGGTCGTCTCGAAAATGGCGATATCGAACGCATACGCAAAGAGATTCGCAAAGAACTGGAGGAGATCGAGCAGGAGGTGCTGCAAGAGCCAGAGCCCGAGCCGGAGCGCGTGATGCAGCACGTGGTCTATGTTCCTGAGTGGCGCGAGAATACTCCGCGTGGCACGAAGCGCCAGTTGACGATGCTCGGCGCTATCAACGAGGCGCTGATCGAACAGGTGAAGCGCGACCCCGACTTCTTTGTCTATGGACAGGATGTTGGCAGCGCGAAAGGCGGCGTCTTCGGCGCGACTGCCGCGCTGGTCACGCAGTTCCCCGGACACGCGATCAGTAGCCCGCTCAATGAGCAGCTCATCGTAGGGATTGTCTCTGGGGCTGGAATGAAGGATGGGAAGGCGCGCTGTGCCGAGATCCAGTTCGTCGATTATCACCAGTCGGCCTCCCAGACGATCCGCCTGGCGGCGCGTATCCCGTATCAGAGCTTCGGTGACTGGCACACACCGATGATTATCCGCACGAAATCGGGCGGTGGTGGCGGTGGTCCCATCTCGTCCAGCTCGGCGGGCGGCGGCGCGTTCGGTCACTCAAACGCCGGTGAGCAGTGGTTCACCAGCATTCCTGGTATGATTACCATCTGCCCGGCCACGCCTTTCGACGCCAAGGGACTGCTCCTGGAAGCTGCGCGTGCCCAGTCACCCGTCACCTTCCTGGAGCGTGGTCGCCTCTACCGTTCGGAGCCGCCGAAGGATAGCGAGGGCAACATTATCGCTGCGCTGGCGGAATACTGGAACGTGCCCGATGGCTACTACACGCTCCCGATCGGCAAGGCGCGCCGTGTGCGTATCGGCGAAGGCCCGGTCGGCGCGGTGATTGTCGCCTGGGGCACAATGGTCCTTGAATCTTGCACGGCGGCTGCCAATGTCTATAAGCGCACGGGTAGTACAGTCGAGATCGTCGACCTGCGCTCCCTGGCTCCCTTCGATGAGGAGACCGTGGCAGCGGCTGTCAGGGAGGCGAACCGCGTGCTGGTAGTGACCGAGGAGTCGGACCTGACCAGCTTCGGGCGCCATGTCCACTCCTGGATCGTGGAGCACTGCTTCTACGATCTGGATGGCCTTCCCGTCTTCATCTCCGCGCTTCCCGTGCCTGCCGCACCTTATAATGGCATAGAGGAGACCGCGTTTTTACCATCAGCCAGGACGATCGAGGAGAAACTAGAAGCTCTGCTCGTCGAGTAACAAACGCGTGGAGGGCCGGGTGAACCAGACGCCCGGCCTTTCCACCACCATCTTTGCCCCTGACTCCACATGTTAGAAAAAGTGTGTGCTATCCTCGACGAATTGGGAAAACTATGCTACACTGCGTCTTAAAGAGTGAATAAGAAACCAGATCGCGAAATTTATAACTATGCATTGAGAGGGTGAATATAATGGTAACCTGTATGTCTTGTGGCAGCGATGTCACCGGCAAGAAGTTCTGTCCTCGTTGTGGAACTGCTGTGCAACCCGTGGCAGCTCCCAGTCTCTCGATCTGCCCGCAATGCCAAGGCGAGGTAAAGCCCGGTGCGGCTTTTTGTATGCATTGTGGCGCGTCATTGCAGGCGCAGAGCGCCTCTGTTCCCCCTCCAGCGGTCCATCTCTGTCCGGTCTGCAATACGGAGGTGTCTGCAACTACAGCGTTTTGCACAAACTGTGGACATGATATGCACGCCAGTGCGCAGGTCGCGCCCGCCCTTTGTACAAAATGCGGTACCCAGAATGCCCCTGGCGTGCATTTCTGCGCGAGTTGTGGCAATCAGCTCGGAACCCAGCCGAACTATGCGCCATCAGGCCAGTATACTCAATATCCGCAACAGCAGTACCCACAACAACAGTATTCGCAACAGCAATACCCGCAACAACAGTATCCACAGCAGCAGTACCCGCAGCAATACGCTCAAGGAGGCTATCAGCCGCAGCCGATGATGGGCCAGCAGCCGATGGTGCTCCGTTGCCCGGTCTGTATGGCGATGGCCTCATTGGGAACGCCCGCCTGCATGAGCTGTCACACCAGCCTGGCAGGCGTCGTGCCTACGCCGGCTGACATGTCTTACCAGGGTCAGCAGGCGGGCGGATTGGGAGGCTTCATGCAAGGGAATGGCGGGAAGTACGCCATGGGCGCACTCGGCGGCGCCGCTGCTGTGATTGGCGGAGAGATGCTGCTCAATGGGCTGGTCAACGATGTCGAGAATCTCGGCGATGGTGGGTACCCTCATCACCATCGTGATGAGGGACTGCTGGGCGGCCTGGGAGAGTTGGCGAATGACATCGGCCTCTAAGTATTCAAGACGAATAGGGACAAAGCTCACTGCTCGTCCCTATTCTTTTCATATTACTCTACCACTCATAGCACCTACCCAAATGGGCTACTCTTCTGGCTGTTCTTTCAGCATTCTGTTGCGGCAGCGTGCTAAACCGTCTATAATAGTGCCTGACCAGCGTGGGTTTGTATAGTAGAAAAAGAAAACTCATTGGGGGTTTTTGTATTGAGAGCATTTGATCAGGAATTATAAGGAGATATGGAGGGCCCCTTTCAGGTATTTCTGCGAAGAGGCCGTGCCAGACGTGCGAATGAACTATGCGCAAACTACATTAAAGAATGGACTACGTTTACTAACTACCCATATATCTGGTATGCGTTCCGCCAGCATCGCCTTTTTCGTCAACATTGGCTCTCGCTACGAGCATGACCAGGAAGCGGGCGTCTCGCATTTCATCGAGCATATGCTGTTTAAGGGCTCTCAGCGCTATCCCACGGCCCGCCTCATCTCGGAGGCGATAGAGGGAGTCGGCGGCGTTTTTAATGCCAGTACCGGCAAAGAACTGACTACCTATACCGCACGTGTCCCCGGCGAGTATTTCGCGCCTGTGATAAAGGTGTTGGCCGATATGGTCCGTTATCCACTTTTTGACGCGGAGGAGATCGAGAAGGAACGTAGCGTCATCATCGAAGAGCTAAGCTCGACGCAGGACGATCCGCAGGAGTGGGTCAATCTGTTGATCGACGAGGTGATGTGGCCAGGCCTGCCCCTGGGGCGCGATGACGCAGGGAGCATAGAGACGGTCGCGCGCTTACAACGAACGCAGATGCTCGACTACCTGCATACCTACTATCGCCCGAACTCCATGGTCGTCAGTATCGCTGGCAATATCGATTCACAGGAGGTCGTCAGGCTGATAGAGAACCTGTTTGGAGACTGGGAAGCAGGGGATCATCCTCGCTGGACCGAGAGTCTGCCACCACGCAATGCATCCCCGGTGCGCATTATCAAGAAGGCGACGGAACAGGCTAATATCTGCCTCGCGACTGTCGGGGCAGCCTATACCTCCGACGATTATTATCCCCTGTGGCTCATCAATGGCATACTCGGCGATGGGATGAGCTCTCGCCTCTTTCAGTCCATTCGTGAGGAGCAGGGCCTGGCCTATGATATTGGCAGTTACTTTAATAGTTATGCTGAGACAGGCAATCTGGTAGTCAACGCCGGCGTCGATCCTTCGCATGTGCAGGAGGCGGTGCGCGCTATTCTTGTAGAGCTGCAGCGGCTGTGCGATACGCCTGTGCCTGCCGACGAACTGGAGCGCATCAAAGCCTATGTACGCGGCGGTATCGTGCTGGGCCTCGAAGGAACGCAGCAGGTCGCCTCCTGGTTAGGGAGCCAGGAATGCCTTTATAACCGCGTACGCGCTGTTGACGAGATCCTGGCACGTATCAATGCCGTCACTGCACAGGATATTCGGCGTGTAGCGCAGACCTGTTTTGTCCCCGAGTGGCGGCGTCTGGCAATCATTGGACCAGAGGATACACGGCGAGTAGAGTACTTTGGAAAGTTGCTTTCAGGTGCGTAAAGCGGGAAGAGGAGATCATATTTTATGGCACAAGTAACGCTTCGTGATTATTTGCAAGAGACCGAAGATGCGATCAGCACTGAGCGTGTCGATGATGCTCTCACTCATTGTCAGACCGTTCTTGCTCAATTTCCAGAGTCGCTTGAGGCGCAACGCCTGCTCGGCGAGGTCTATCTGGCCCTTGAACGATTGAATGATGCTCAGCAGAACTTCGATTGGGTGCTGATCAATGATCCAGAGAACGTTGTGACCTATTGTGATCGCGCCTTGATCAGCGAGCATATGTCGGACTACGATACTGCTCTGGATTGCTACCAGCAGGCGTATGAACTGAGTCGCGGCAATAGTCACATCCGGCAGGAGTTCAACCAGTTGAGCGCAAAAGCTGGGCAGCAAGGGTTCATGCTCTCCCGCGCCGGGCTTGCGCGCCTGTATATGCGTGGCGATCTGTTGACGCAGGCGATGCAGGAGTGGGAAGCAGTGCTCGCTGTGAACCCTGAACGCCTCGATGCTCGCACCGGCCTGCTTGAGACCTGCTGGCGCGAGGGCCTCTACGATCGTGTTGAGCAACTGGCCATGCAGATTCTCCGGGATGTACCCTGCTGCCTGAAAGCGCTACTCCTGCTCGCTTATGTGACTGCACCGAAGAATATGCAAAAAGCCCAGGAGTTGTTGCAGCGTGCGGAGGTACTGGACCCGGACCATATGATGGCTCAGGAGCTTTTTGCTGACGCTATGGCAAGTCAGCCCGCCGAACCGTTTTTGAAGTTGCTGCGCAAGGCTCCGGCGCTTGTTGAAACATCGCTGCCACCATCTGCCGCGACGCATACTCCCAGGCGGGAAGAGATTCCCACTCAGCCTGCTGTACATGCATCTACATTTATGGATACAGGTGCCGGATGGAATGGTGCCGAATGGACAGGCGGAGCGAGCTGGGATAGCGATACACTGGTCGGCGCACCAGAAGTAGAGCCCGAACGTAATGCTCCCGCTGCCAGGGCCACGAATGACGCACCAGTAGAGGATGTATGGGGCGCATTGGAGAGGCTGCCGGAGGTGCCCCAATCCGATGCCGAAGAAAAAAGCGTTGATGTGTGGAACATGTACGGACAACCAATGCAGGATGAGCATCCTCAGCATACCTGGCAGCAGGAACTCCTGAATGCCGCCAGCGATCAGAAACAGGATGAACCTGCGGTCTGGGACGGCGCGACCTCAGATAGATATAAAGAGCCGAGCCTCGGCGGGTTGGAGACCTGGGAAACCATGAAGGGGAACGATGTCGCGGATACAGCAAGCGCCTGGTCGTCTTCGTCAAAGGAAGAGGCGGCACTCGCGCCACCTGCCTGGCTCAATATGCTTACCCAGAGCGAAAGAAAACAGGCCAGTGGCCCATTATCAGCCGGACCCGCACAGCCGCCAGAGCCACCCCAGCCACCAGCCATACCAGTGCAGCCGCCGGTTACGCCAGTGCAGCCACCATCGACCCCGGTTCGGTCGTCGGTTGAGCCAGGTATGAGCGCGCAGCCAGTTCATATAGATGTGCCGGTTCGGCGAGAGGAACCAGCCGTGACGATGCCTGAGTCGACGGCTGATGAGCCATTTTCTTTCGGCCCCGAGTGGCTGAAGTCGTTAGGGGCAGCTAGCATAGATGCGCCATTTTCTGTCGAGTCCTCGCCGTTTGCTTCAACGCCTCCCGCGCCGGAACCTGAGCCACAACCCGTCGCCTACGAGCCAGCGCCTGAAGCGCCACAACGGGAGATGCAGAAGCCTCGTGAGCCTCAGCAGGTCGCTGCCCCGGAAATCAGTGAGGATCAGCGCCTGCTGAAGACGCTGGAGGAGCTGGAGTCCGATCTACGCTCGCAGGGTTTTGTTCCTTTGCAGCCCAACTCGCTCTCTTCCCTGGCACAGGCGCAGGAATCCGTCGCCAGTGCAACGACACCAGAGCAGGCGGTTGGTGCGCAAGATGCGTATCAAGAGATCCCGGATACCCAGAATGCTTATAGAGAGCCTGCGCTTTCATCCGCCCTGGCGGAACTGGGTAACTACATTCACCAATCCTCCTCGTTGTTGAACCCGTCATCCGCGCCGGATATTTCGGCTGAACCTGCTTATCCGGAGCCGGAGCCTGCTGCACCCGCTGAAGAGCCATCGTGGCTGGCGGCATTGGGACGTGACGCGGCATTTTCTCCGTCTGAGGAGCCATCCTGGATTGCATCGCTGAATAGCGTTCCAGCTCCCAGCGCAGAGCAGATCGCGCAGGACGAGACGATGGCAAATCTCTTTGCCTCGCCTGAACAGCCCTTCTGGGCGGGACTGGATACGTCGCAGGAGATGCTCTCTCAGGAGGAGCAGCCAACGCAGGAAAGTACGCCGGTTGGGAGACCGAATACCTCATCGCCCTCCTGGTCGTGGAACGATGCAATGCAAGAAACTTCCGAGGCACCGCCTGTGGCGGCTCAGGATGTTGCGAACACAGATGCCGCGGTCAGCCCTATCTGGTCTGCCTGGTCGGAAAGCAATGAGCAGCAGGAGGTGTCTGTGGCCCAGTCTCCTGCGCCTTTCGCGAGCGCAAATACGCCGTCCGGGCAGCTCTCTCAAGCGCCTGCCTCCTCTATGCAGTTGAATGGAGGTCAGGAGCCGCACCTATCGAGTGCTCCTCGCGGTGAGGCACTTCTTGACAGCGAATTGGAGACGACGATGAAGCGTCCGGCGGTTCGCCTGCAGCCCATGCGCTCTGCCTCGCAAAAGGATACTACGCCGTCCACTTCTGGCAGAACGTGGGGAGCGGAACGGGCAGCGGGTGGCAGCAGGGCAGCCGATGGAAACATAAGCTACCAGGAGCGCCTCCTGAAAGGATATCAGCATCAGCTCTTTGGTGACTACGATGAGGCGATGCAGGAGTATCGCCTGATCATACGCAGCGCGCCCGAACTGCTGCCCGATGTTGTCAGTAATGTGCGCGCTCTGTTGAAGCTGGCGCCCAAATATTCGGCGGGCTACCGCGTCCTGGGAGATGCGTATATGCGCCAGGGCGAGTACCTGCAGGCGATGGAGGCATACAACAAAGCCCTCACGATGGCGAAGAGGGCAAAGAGCTAACCGATCTGTTCGTGTGCGCACTCGACACGAACAGTAGAGATAAAGGAGTCGTCTTGTGGAGACTATTCTGCAACGGTTGACCGACCTGAACGAGGTCTATAACGCGATTCTGGCGGGGAGAGATGGTCTGATCGTCTCTGGAATATTGCATAGCGAGGATGAAGAGATGATCGGGGCTATGGCAGCGGCTGCCTTTGGCTCCATTAGCAGCTTTACCGCTCAGATCAATAATGGCGAGACGCGCCATGTTGTGATCGAGACGAAAAACGGTACCATCCAGATGGAGGAAGCAGGGGACATGATCCTGATCGTGACGACGCACGGAATCGGCAATCTTGGCCGTGTGCGCCTGGAGATGAAGAAGGCGTGTCGCCAATTGACACAGTTAGTTGCCAGCTATTAATATACTGGGTGAGTCTGTAACGCAGAATGTATTTGTAGGCTGAATTATCCCTTCGAAATTTGATTATTTTGCATAACACAAAGGAGGTCTTTTGACTATGGAACGTACTCTGGTATTACTGAAACCCGATGCTATACAAAGAGACCTCGTCGGCGAGATCATCTCTCGGCTTGAGCGCAAGGGGCTGAAGCTGATCGGCCTGAAGCTGATGCGCCTCTCTGACGAACTACTGAACGAACATTACAGCCACCTCGCAGGGCGTGACTTCTTTGCAGAGGTGAAGTCGTTTATGCAACTCTCCCCCGTCGTTGCTTGCTGCTGGGAGGGGACCGATGTTGTCAATACCGTGCGCCTGCTCGCCGGTATTACGAAGGCGCGCGAAGCGGCCCCCGGAACGATTCGCGGCGATTTCGGCATGAGCGTGCAGGCAAACTTGATTCACTGTTCCGACTCTCTGGAGACGGCGAGCGCTGAGGTTGAGCGCTTCTTCAATCCGGAGGAGCTGTTCTCATACGGGGACGTTCTGGAAGGCTTTGTCTACTCCTCGCGCGAAAGAGGCTAACTCTTGCTTAGAAACTTTCTGATATAGAAAAAACGCCGGCGATCTTGCCTGATGCTATCGCTGGCGTTTTGTATCAACGTGACGCAGCCGGTGTCTCTTCGGGCGCTGCGCTGGTGGATTGCTTTTTGTTGGCGAGCCGCCAGCAGCACGTTTTGCTGCGGAAACACTTTTCTTGCTCCTCGGCAGTGATAGGAGGTGTGTTTTTCAAACAGAAGACCTGGTACATCGGCTCACCTGCCGCGACATCGTTACAGGGGAACCAGCGTTCCCTATAGAATGGGCAAGCATTTTTATGCTTCCGCCAATTTGAATTTTCAGATGGATGGGTGTCGATTGTGCCTGCCAAACAGGTTTCCTTCCTTACTAAGTATGGGACGTTGTGAGTAGTATACCATATCTCCCCGATAAGAATATGGGTCTGACTACAGACAAGAAGGCGCATCGTATGGTATAATAGTCTGCGAAAAAGCACCTGGAGAATACCTTGCTTGATCAAAAACTCGAAGAAGTTCCATGGACTCTTCGACAGACATTCATCGGTTTTTTTCTCTCACTGATCCCCAGAGTAGTCTTTACCTTTGGACTGATGCTGCTCGGCGCTAGCTCCGTTGCTGCAAGGACTCCGCTCGCGCCCGGCGTAGATCTCACCAATGCTATCATACTTTTTCTCCTCAACGGATTAGTGGAGGTGACGTTCTTAATTGGGCCGGTCTACATGGCAAGGCGTGTGCTGCGGGAGCTGAAGATAGTTCCCCGCCTACGCACCATCCTGCAGGTTTTGAGCTTTCGCGGCTTCAAGGCGAGCACCGCGCTACCCCTGGTGCTGTTCTGTTTCCTGGCTATCATCGGCATCAACTGGCTCTACCAGCTTATCATTGTGGCTATGCACCTCAAGCTGCAGACGAACGATCAGACCGTTTTACAACTGGGAAAGGTCGCTCCGATCAGCATGTACAGTCTGCTCTTCCTGGCGGTGTTTGTTGCCCCTTTCTGCGAGGAGGTGCTCTTTCGTGGCTTTCTGTTCGCCGGCTTTCTACGCGCTATGCCTTTGAGTCTGGCCGTTGTCTTGAGCGCGTTCATATTTGCCGCCGCGCACGGCGACGTTGCCTCATTCCCCGTGTTGTTCTGCATCGGCGTGCTGCTGGCCCTCCTCCGCTGGCACACGGGCTCGCTCTGGCCCGGCATTCTCTTGCATTTGCTGAACAATGCATGGAGCGCGATCTCTATTATTCTTGTTTTGCATGGCGCGGGGTAGCTCCGGCGAGCGAAGGATGCATCGATCCCCCAGGCCGTTGACGATGTTGTGATGAAGGCGCTTGCAAAAGATCCCCCGCAACGTTTCGAGAGCGTCAAAGCCTTTGCAGAGGCCCTGGAGCAAGCCTTCCGCCGCCCGTAGAGCTAGCTCTACGGGCGGCGCACGAACGATGGCCTCACGAACGAAGGTTATACATCTTTGCAGACTGGCGTTCGCGCTGTGCACTGTGTAGGCCCGCCAGCGCGAAGAAGAGCAGGATCATCTGTGTGTAGAAAAGGGTCGGGTCGCCGTTGTGAAGAAATTGGATGCTCAAAATACGCTGTACGACTGGATTGATGCCCAGAAGGAAGGTAAGTGCAGGCTGAGCTTTCCAGCAGGAGGGACGCAGCCACCAGACGCCCATACATAAATAAAGCACAATATTTGTCGTATGGTTCTCGAGTTGGGCCAGTGTACGCAGCTCAGGTGGAGCGTGAACCTGAGCAAACAACACTGCAGCGATGCCGATCAACGGAGCGAGGCGAAAAAACCACGCGTCCCAGCGCCGGAATGGCGTATGCGCGATAGAGAGACAAATAAAGCTGCTCAGGAGAGAGATATTTCTCGCGCCATCGATATGACCTAAGAGTATCCACGTCTGGGGGGCAGGTATAAGCATGCTAATGACATAGTCGATGGCTGAAAAGATCGTCCAGATAATGCTAAAGATAACCCCAAGACGTACCCACGGTGAACGCGCATAGAAGAGAGCGGCGATCCAACAGCCGAACGCGAGTGTGTCAAAGATCAGCTCCGTCAACTGCGCCGGGTAGTAGCTGTTGAGCCAGCCCTGTGTGAGAAGGCTTGCTCCGCCTAGCCCGACGGAGAGAAGCAAAGCGAAGGTGATGATGAAGCGTGGCGTCCAGATAATGAGCCCGTCGTCGGAAGTAAGTCTCCCGTCTGCCGTAATTAAACGCGGATCTGTTACTAAAGATGGGTTGGTCTTCAGAATGACACGTTCGTTGTGGTCTTTTTCTGATGTTATACTTTCTGGCATAGTAGTGAGATTCCTCGCCTGGTTTAATCGTGATAATTCTGTTTATTGTAACGAACGAGAAATTGAATCTGGTACAATGTTTTTGCAAGTGTGCCGTAATAAGAAAGAAGGCAGCATTACCGCTGCCTTCTTTCTTATTACCTTTCGCCTTATCGCTTCTTGAGAAAGCGCTACACGTCGAGTAATTCTATTGCTTAGTAACGCCTGTCGCGATAACCACCACCGCTACCGCCATCACGGCGACCGCCACCGCCACCACCTCTCTGGAAGCCACCGGAACGTGGCTCGCGGCGCTCGTTTGCCTCGTTGACGATGATGGTGCGACCGTCGAGGGTGGAGTTGTTGAGCTGATTGATGGCGTTTTGCGCCTCCTGATCGTTGCTCATCTCTACGAAACCGAAGCCTTTGCTGCGTCCTGTCTCGCGATCAATAATCACTGTAGCGGAAATGACCTCGCCCAGTTGTCCGAAAAGATCAGCAAGGTCCTGGTCTGTTGTACGATATGGCAATCTGCCAACGTAGAGTTTCATATAAAATGCTCCTACTGCGACGCCTGTGAATTATTGCGGTCGGTAGAAGCAGCATTCTCTCATCGATACAATAATATTCTGACGTCATATTCTGTTCATAGAGTACCGTTACGCGCGTCTTTGTATTCTCGAAACAAAGTTATTTCACGAAAATGAGCGCGCTGAGCAAAAGCTCTTTCACCTTCCTATTATACTAGCATTCTAGACCGTCTGGCAAGCGATACCGCAAAATCAGTTACAAGTTCGTACATTAGAATATATGATGCTACCTTACGTCGGGATACCTCTTCTGCAGCCACGTGGGCGCAACGCCGAACGCGTAAAGGGTGCGTAGATACCACATAAAAAATACGCTGCGTAGCAATCCAACCCTCTCATGGCGCCGCGCTGACGTGGTGACATAAAGCGGAAGTAGCACGACCCTACCGCGTGCACGCAGACGCTTGATGATCTCAAGATCCTCCATCAGCGGCTGTTCGGGATAGCCTCCAATCGCGCGGAAACTGCTGGCGCGGACAAAATATGCCTGGTCGCCTGTAAATGTGCCGCGCAGACGCGAGCGCATATTGGTAAAATAGGCCACACAGCGGTATGCCCAGCGCTCGCAGTTGAAGCAGACGCGAAAAGCTCCGGCCACGACGGTAGGCGACCTGAAAGCTTCTTCAATGCTTGAAAATGCCTGTGCCGGCAACTGCGTATCGGCGTGCAGGAAGAGGAAGACATCTCCACCGGCGAGGGCTGCTCCGGCGTTCATCTGGGTCGCCCGCCCTCGTGCAGAGGTGATGACGTGTCCATAGTGCCCGGCGATATCCACCGTCCCATCGCTACTACCGCCATCGACGACGAGCAGTTCGTAGTCAAGCTGTGCGCATTGTTTCACAAGAGATGCAAGGTAGGATTCCAGTATCGCTTCTTCGTTCAGGACCGGCACGATAATCGAGAAACGCATGACAACTCCTACGCAAAAACAAATGGGGACGACTCTGGCGATCGTCTTACCTCTTGATCAGCGTCATTCTTATGCTGGTTGCACCTTCAGACGCCGCGTGGGGAGCGGAATGAAGGCGCTCTCCTGTGCATGTGGTTGCGCGGGCCGCATCTTCGCGTTGAGCGCGCAGAAAGACATCACGCCGCGCGGCGACGCGTTATGGAAACAGCAGCGCTCGATGCGGCTCATATCGATATCGCTCTCGTCCATAAAAGGCTTGACGAAGAGTGTGAGGGTCTTGCGACTGGTCCAGAAGGATGGATCAGTACCGATATGCGGCCAGAGTGTCTTCATGAGCTTGAGGCTGCCGCCGATATTGGTCACGATCTGTGGCAGAACGGCGGACCTGCCGCGCGTGAGCATGCGCAGGGTCATATTCGGGCGCGGTCCTATGACCTCCATGAACTCTTTGAGCGTAAAGTTGGGAGCGATGGGCCTGTACCCGTCCTTTGTGTGTTTGAGCAGCGTGAAGGCATTGCAGAGCGGAGAGCCTTCACCGACCGGGAAGAAAAGATCCTCCGCTACGCCCGCCTGCTCTTCGATAAGCTTGAGGATCTCGGGCATGCGTAGCTTGCGTGACGTGCTTGCACCCTGGTCTTCATTGCCGCGCCTTTCCGTCTCTTTCCCGGCGATCTCGAAGCGGCCAAAAGGCGTCGCGGCCTGAAAAGCGATGGCGCAGACCGTATCGGGGTGCTGCCAGGCGAAATGAATGGTCTGCTGTATCTGATCGGTATTTAGTCCATCGTAGAGCGAGACGGCGAGCGTCGAGGGAAGTTTGACGCGTTCCAGGGCCGCGACCGCTTTCTGGCGCACCTCCCACAGGTCCTCGCCCCGCAGCTTGACGATATCTTCAGGCCGCGTGCTATCGAACTGTAGATAGACCGAGGTAAAGCCCCAGGAGACGAGCTTTGCAGCAAAATCGGCCTCGCGTGCCAGGCGGATACCGTTGCTGACCATCTCTAAATGTCCGAAGCCCTTGCGCCTGACCATAGCGGCGATCTGGTCCAGGTCTTTCCGTACCGAAGGTTCTCCACCGGAGATCTGGAGCGAGATACCTTTGCCTTCAACTTCGATCAATTGATCGAGTCGCATCTCAATCTCTGCAAGCGTGTAGTCGCGCTCCGAGGGGCTGGAATAGGCGTAGCACATCGGACAGGTCAGGTTACAGCGCTCGGTGACCTCTAGAATCGCCAGCCCGGCAGGTTTGCGCAGCGGAAAAGGGGAGAGCCCCCTGGCAATATCTGTATCTCCGCCGTCGCCGTAACGCTCTATCATCAACTTCTCTACGTGGAATGATGTGCGGTAATACGCTGCATGAGGGCCGAGGTCGGTATCCGTGCTGCCATGGACGGGACAGGTGCGCGAGAAATAAACGCGCTCGTCAGCACTTATCTCATAAGTGGCAGGAACGATCTCGTCGCAGGTAGAACAGATACTGCGCGTCTGCTTCAAAATTTCGACCACTGGAATGCTCCTTCTCACAGGATGAACAGGCGCCCTGCTCCTATGATAAACACTCCTCCACATCCCTCTCTATTATACAGAATTCTTGCCTATCAGAATGGCCGCCTGCTTACGCAGTGACTGTAACCCTTCACTGAAATGGACAGGATAGGGTTGATCGACATTCAAGGCCCGGTATTGTGCTGGCAACTGGGCCAGGTTTTCTTGTGCGAGTTCGCAAATCTCCGAGAGTGGAGGGAGACTGCCTGGAATGATCTCGCCGTTGCGCATAACGGGCCGTAGCACACGTAGATAGTCGTCTGGTCGTGGCTCCTGTGCGAGCTGAATGATATCCTCCTCCCAGTGGGGATGGCGATAGAGCTCTTTTTTGCCAGGCCATGTGCTCTTAGGGCCCGCCAGCTTCAACTTAGGAAACTCCGTGCCCGATTCATCCATGTACGAGACCTCTTTGTAGACTGTGCCGAGTGCTCCACCAGAGGTATGGTGTTCGAGCGAACCCGCGCCACTGCCCAGCGTAGTCCCGACACCAAATGAATCGATGGCTGCTCCGGCCTCCAACAACTCTGTGATTTTCCACTCGTCCAGGTCGCCGCTTGCCAGGATGCGTACCCCTGCCAGACCTGCTTTATCGAGTTGCTCGCGGATATACAGGCTATCGGCGAGCAGGTCTCCACTGTCAAGGCGCACAGCGGCAAGGGTATGTCCAAGCGTCTCCTGTGAGCGCAAAGCGACGGCAATCGCTGTATGGATAGCTGCGCGCTGATCGTAAGTATCGAGGAGCAGCGTATAACGGTTATATGCCTGCGCAACCGCCTCGAACGCCTCTTCTTCGGTCTCGAACATTTCTATGAGCGCATGAGGTACGGTTCCTGTTGCGGGCAGACGATACTCATAGGCTGCATTGAGCAGAGAGGTGCTGGCACAGCCGCCAATATACGATGCACGCGCAACCGTCATCGGTTCCTGTGCTCGCCGGAAGGCAAACTCCGCCACACGGCGCGGATGTCCTTTAGAGGCTGCATAGACTATACGCGAAGCCTTAGTCGCAATCAATGTAGAAAGGCCAATCGCCTGTAGCAGTCCCGACTCCAGCAGCAGCGCCTCGCGAAAGGGAGCCGTTACACGCATAAGAGGCTCGTTAGGAAATGCAATTGAGCCTTCGGGAAAAGCCAGGATTTCTCCAGTAAAGCGTAATTCCGCCAGTTCGTCAAGAAAGGCAGAGTCATAGTCACGGATATGCGCAAGAAATTTCAATTCCTGGTTGGTATAGTGAAATGACTGCGCAAACTCCAGGGCTGACTCTAGCCCCGCAACGAGCAGATAAGCTCCGCCAAACGGAGCGGTGCGTGTGTAAAGATCGAACGTTGTAAGACCGTTGCGACCAGCGCACCAGGAAATGTAAGCCGCGTCAGGGTGGTACATATCTGTCATCAATCCTGGATGAAAATCGGGTGCGCGACGATGCATAGCAATTTATTCCTCGCTTCCGTTAACCATAACCGGGTTAGTGTGGAGTGTACAATATTGATCTGGCGTTTGCAAGTTGAGGCGGAAGATATGTTCCAGGTGGGTTGGTTTCCCTTGCTTTCATCTGAGCCAGGATGCTCCCAACCTCTACTTTACAGGCGCGGGAACTCATCCCGTCGAGATGAGTTCGGCAGGGTCGTCGCGGACATAATCGGTTTTGAACGCACTGGAAAGCTGGTCGCGTCAGTTAAGAGTGCAGGTCAGTAGAGAAACTGGCGCCTTCGGTGAGCACCAGCAGCACCTGATTGACCATCTCTTCTGCTGATGGCGTTCGTTCGTTGCGGCTCCACTGGACGGCAGTCCCGAAAATCGCCCAACTCATGACCGAGGCCATTGTTTCCAGCCGAACCCGAGATCTGTTATCCGATGCTCTTGCCTGCTTGAGCCAGCTCAGGAGGATCTCGGCGAGTTCCTGTTGCACCGCTCGTTCTATCAAGGGATCAAACTGCGCGTCGGTGGGCTTGCAATCGCGATGGAACTCGTCCAGAAAGTCGAAGACCGCTCTGATGAGCATGTGCAGGCTTTGTCTCCCCCACATGGGCGTCGAGGGGAGCCGCTCGGCGACGCTATGCTGAAACTGCTCACGGATGATCGAATCCAACAGCGCGTATTTGTCGGAAAAGTGGGCATAAAAGGTCGCGCGATTGACTGTCGCCCGCTCCGTGATATCCTGAATACTGATCGAGGCAAAGCCTTTCTCCTGGAACAGTTCCAGGAATGCTTGCTGCAAGAGTTTGCGGGTCCGTTTGACGCGCGGGTCCACACTCTTTTCTACTGTCGGCATAGAAAAAATCTCCTTGTCCTTTCCTCTCTTCTCACGGCCTCTCCTCAGCTGCGAGGCGAACCTCCTCCAACTGATTTTCCCAACACTTTTCTCGTGCCGTTGTCTAAGCAACACAACCATGAGATTGTCTCTTGATTGTTATAACCATCATACAGTAGTATTATAAACAACAAATATCGATTACGCAATAGCCGCTGTTTATAGCACGCTTGTTGCGAAAGAAAGGAAACAAGAAGATGAATATCGTGCTCTGGATCATCCAGGGCCTGCTGGCTCTGGCGTTTCTGTTGGCGGGTTTTACGAAAGCCTTCATGCCCCTGGCTACAGTGAGGAAAAATATGGCCTGGGCCAATGAGGTTCCTGCCCCATTTGTCCGCTTTATTGGCGTCGCGGAAATCCTGGGGGCCATTGGGCTCATTCTCCCTGCTGCCACAGGCATTGTGCCATGGTTGACTGTGGCAGCTGCTGTAGGGCTGGTCGTGGTCATGCTCAGCGCCTCTGCCTTTCATGCCTCGCGCCGGGAATATAGCGCCATTAGCATGAATGTGGCGCTCTTGCTGCTGGCAGTCCTGATTGTGGTGGGTCGGTTGACCTTTGCGCCCCTGGCATAGATGAATGCAATCACTATAAGTGGTAGAACGCATTTTGAGGAGTCGGGAGCGTTTAGCTGTTGGCTCACTTCACAAAGACTGGTTCAGTTTTCCGACGACTGAACCAGTCCACCCTCTCTGAGGAACGCACCGATGCGTTATAATACGTAAAGCAGAAGCTGATGCTTTTTGTAGCGGAGGGTGTAGAGGATGGGAGGGTGATGCCCTATGTAGTCCATCCTGTAAGGATCACCCTCACGAAACCAGGAGAAATGGTGGTACAATAAAACGCTATGGTTTTTGGAACTATGTCAGGTCGGGATCGCTTATTGGTGGGCTTTGCCGGGGGCGCTGGCGTTCTCGGCCTGACCGTCACAAGTGGCCTGGCTGTGTTGGCGAATCGCTTCATCGGAGAACTTTCACGCCCTCACACCCTTTTAGATGAGTCCCTCTTCACCTGGAAGATGCCGTTCGGCAATGCCGACCCTCCTCTCGCGCAGCAACGCTCTCTGCTCTTCGAGACGGCTGATGGTACGCTATTGAGTGGCGATTTCTGGGCGCAGCCTCGTCCGGCCCCGACGGTTGTGTTGTGCCATGGCTATCGTACGTCGCGCGCACATCTGCGCACCGTCGCCGCGCTGCAGTACGCGCATGGCTACAATATCCTGTTCTTCGATTTTCGCGGCCACGGTGAGAGCGATAGCGTGATGACCAGTGGCGGCAACGCGGAGGTGCACGATCTTGCAGCGGCGCTCGAGGTCGCCGCCCGACAGCCAGAGACGCTGCTTGGCAAGATAATCATCCATGGCTTTTCTATGGGTGCCTCCATTGCCCTGCTCACGCCGCCCCATTCCGACGTCATTGCCATTATCGCCGATAGTCCCTACGCGCATTCCGACGATATTTTGCGTCGCCTTGTACAGTATCAACTGACGCAGGAGAGCAATAGCTGGCGAGCGCCTCTACGCAAACTCCAGCGCCTCTGGCCCGCTGTCGCCTGGCTGACCGTTCTTTGTAGTAGCGCTGTTTTCCGCGTACGTTTTGGTTATAATGTCATCGCTCACCCGGCAACCAGCTTCAAACGCTGGCGCGTACGCTCACATGCTGCCGCAGAGCAGCGCACGATCCCCCTGCTACTCATTCATTCGTCCGGCGATACGCTGATACCGATCGCCCATTCACAGCAGATCGCCGCCGAGGCGCAGTTGTACAACGTTCCCGTCGAAACATATTTCATCGAGGAGATGGAGCACTGCGGTGCCTACGGGCATGATCCTGAAGCATACGTCCGAGTAATTTCGCGCTTTATCGCGCGCTATCTGCGTGATGATTTTCCCAGATCGCGTTAAAAAAGGTAGCTCTCCACGAACTGGTGAAAAGGGAAGGAGAACTTGAAAAAATATGCGTCCGTTGGCATGCTTTGAATATGAAAACAGACAAAGAACCAATGAACGCGTCCCTTCAATTTTGCCCCAATGAGTCGTGTTGTGCAAGAGGCCAAATCGGGGCAGGAAATAGCAGTATTCATGGTCGCAAACGACCAAGGTACAAGTGTCATACGTGTGGGAAAACATTTAGTGAGAGAAAAGGTACCATGCTTGAAGGACTGCGTACCGATGAGGAGAAGGTAGAGTGTGTAGTAACGCTGCTGGCCTATAGATGCCCACGCCAAGCGATCGTTCATGCGTTTGAACTCGATGAGCGGACCGTCGCTGCATGGCAAAAGCGTGCAGGGACCCATTGGAAGCACGTTCACATGGAGATGGTGCAACAAGGGAAGGTCAAGAGCCATCATATGCAAGCAGATGAGATACGCGCGAAG
>DAOTTD010000009.1:0-26971 GCA_034438015.1 Ktedonobacteraceae bacterium
CCGGGATCACGCTCAGGCTAGCCGCCTTGCACAAGGCGGCTTCAGGGGGGCATGGTGTGCCTGCGAGCTCAGCTTGACCTTCGTGCGACTTGCCGGGGGGTTGACAAATTCTATGGCTTCTTGTGAACAACCAAAAGAACGTCCTATCAGTCATTGGACTGGTCCTGAACTCGCCGAGGAAATCGTGCGGCGCGGGATGGTTGAACAGATTTCGCCCCGTCATGCCGCTCGTTTGCTCAAAAAGGGGATCTCAACCCCCCTGATTCGCTATTGATTGACCCCTCCCCCAGACGAGAAGCGGGCAGAAACGGTGAAAGAGATCTGTAGCGTGTACCAGCAAGCTTCCTGTCGAGCTGAACAAGGAGAAAAAACGGTCAGTACGGATGAGTTGACGGGAGTGCAGGCATTGGAGCGAAAACATCCTGGATTGCCTCTGGCTCCGGGTAAAGTAGAACGGCGCGAATTTGAATATCTTCGTCATGGAACACGCTCCTTCATTCTCAGCCGTGATGTCGTGACGGGAAAGGTATTGGCCCCCTTTTGTGGTCCGACCCGCACAGAACAGGATTTCCTGGTCCACGTTCAAGCGGTGGTGGCAACAGACCGCGTGGCACAGTAGCGATGATGACAAAGGCGCCATCAAGGTCGTCATGACCGGCTCCGCCACCGATGGAGCCGCCTGGCAGCAACATATCCGCACCAAAAAGGGACGCGACGCCATCGCCACACGCTTCAAGGATGTCTCAGATCCACTCAAGCTGGTCATCGTACGCGACATGTGGCTCACCGGCTTCGACATACCCTGCCTGCACACAATGTACCTGGATAAGCCAATGGAGGGGCACGGGCTCATGCAGGCCATCGCGCGCGTCAACCGCGTCTTCAAAGACAAGCCCGGCGGCCTGATCGTCGACTATCTGGGCCTGGCCGACGCGCTCAAAAATGCCCTCCACGACTATTCCAGGGCCGACCAGGCCGATGCAGGCATCGACCAGGAGAAGGCCGTCGCCATCATGCAGGAGAAATACGAGATCGTCCGCGCCCTCTTCTTCGGCTTCGACTACCAGAACTTCTTCTCCGGCAAAGCAACGGTACGGCTCTCGGTAATCCCCTCCGCCATGGATCATATTCTCCAGTTAGAGAACGGCAAGAAGCGCTACCTGCAAGCCGTCACCGAACTTTCCAGGGCCTACGCCCTCTCCCTCCCTCACCCGGAGGCGCTCAAGATCCGCGACGAGGTAGGCTTCTTCCAGACCGTGCGCGCCAGCTTCATCAAAAGAACGCCGACCGACGGCAAGACCCAGGAAGACCTGGATACCGCCGTGCGCCAGATCGTCTCCCAGGCCGTAGCCGCCGATGGAGCCATCGATCTCTACGCCACCCTGGGCGTCGAAAACCCCTATACCGACCTGTTCTCCGACGCATTTCTTGACAAGATGCGCAATCTTCCGCAACAGCATCTCGCCTTTGAAATACTCAACAAACTCATCAACGGCCAGATTCAGACCCGCTTCAGGAGAAATGTCGTCAAGGCGCAGTCCTTCGAAGCGAAACTGGCGAAAGCCGTCAAGCTGTACCAGGATCGCGCCATCGAAGCCGCCCTGACGATGCTGAAGGCCAACGCCGTCGAGATTCGCAATACGCTACTCGCAGACGAGCGCCTGGGCCTGAGCGAGGACGCGCTGGCATTTTACGATGCCCTCAAAGCCGGCAATAGCGAAGTCCAGGCGATGGAAGACAGGCAACTGCAGAAGATAGCGGAAGAGCTTGTCTCCGTTGTAAAGAACAACATCTCCCCCGACTGGACCATCCGGCAGAGCACCCGCTCCAATCTGAGCCGAACGGTGAGGCGCTTCTTGCGCCAGAACGGGTACCAGCCGGAGCAACAGAAAAACGATGTTGTTGAGTTGATTGTGAAACAAGCCGAAGCACTGAGCCAGGACTGGAACATCGCATAGTTGGGAGCTTGCTCCTACTTATGCCAGCTCACCTGCCAGCTCACCCACGATGATACCATCTATTTCCCAGGAACGTTGACGAAGAATACAGCATTTCCAGTATATGCAGGTATTACTCGGCGATTTCATTCTCTTTTCTATTGAAAAAAGCATACTTAGTTGATGTGTTCTTAACAAGAACTTTACCAATTCGCAACCGAGCCACAACTTTTGCAGGGTACATTATACAAGATTTGATGTCTCGACGTTTCTTGCTTGAAAGGCTTGTATCCAACCGGTGCTGGTGTTTGAGTTCATTTGTTCTCTGATACCCTGGATTCACATGAAGATTGTGGAGAAAATAAGAGGGACATCTTCTTTCTGACACGGCAATGCCGCTTTGAATGCGTCAAGGAGCCTGTTTGTAGTGAGCATTCATCATCCTTCACGATGTTGTGGTGGTAAGCACTGGTCAGGAAAGAGCTAGATCGGAGTATGCAACTTGCATGGTTTGATGTTTGTGACATGGGAAAAGTATTTGTCCGAGCGTTTTACGAGTTCGGTCCTGAAGGAGTATCGGGACAATCTTGGGAAGGCCCTTCCAACAGCACTGTTGGCCAGTCGCGTCTATGACGACAGTATCCTGCTGGCTGGCATAGCTGAGGCGAACCGCATTACGAGAGTTCCTGTAGAGATGTTGTTGCGGGAGTTCGGTCGCTATTTCATCACCAATGGGCTGACCAGGCACTTGTGTGCCTATATTCTGACGCAGGTTCACAGTGGGCGCCAGCTCTTACTTGCGATGCACGATGCACATGAGCAAATGAGTCGGCTTCCCGATGGTCTCGCCCCACCTCTTTTTCAGTATAGAACGCGAAGTCAGAACCCAGATGAATTGATGCTGATCTACGATAGTCCCCGCAAACTCTGTTCGGTCCTCAGAGGTGCCATCGAAGGGGCAGCAGAACGCTATGGGGAGCAAGTACACATCATCGAGCGGACATGCATGAAACAGGGAGACCCCGTCTGTCGCTTCGACATACGCTTCTTTGCTTCAGCGACAGAACCCCTTGAAACATCGGAGCAGTCGGAGCGTCAGCAGGCAAAGCAGCAGTTTGCGCAGTTCATCTTTGCACTTCTGCCAGATGAGGGAGGAGTCACCTTGACAGAATTGCAAAAGATCCTTGCGCTCAGAGGTATGAAACAGGAACAAATACGCCCTGCTCTCCTGTTGGAGGCATTACGTCATCTCCATTATGCCGGCCTGGTTGCAACCACGGCGAATCATGCAGGGGATGATTTGCTGCATCGACGATACTGGCGCGCGCCGACTTCAGGTCCGTCCCCACAGATCCGCTTGTAGTTTGAAAGGGGGGAGCGCATGGACACAAATGATCTTCCTGGACTTCTGAGGATGCTAGAGCAGACACGGACAAATTGAGGGGTGTGTGATGGCAGGAGAAAAAGCCTTGATGAGTTGAGTGAGGAGAAAGGAATCGCATGAATACGCAGACATCCCTTCCTGTGGGACAACGCCTGGCACGAACATGGTGGGGGACCCACGAGAGTGGAGCAGCTTTTGACAAGAAAAAGACACCGTATCTGACCGAACGCGCCCAGGAATTCATTGGACAACAGGCGATGTGTGTGATAGCCGGGCTGACTCCTGACAACGAACTCGATGGAGTGCTTCTGCCAGGACAGCCCGGTTTCGTCCAGGTGGTAGATGAGTCCACGTGTTTGCTCCAATTGGAGTGCCAAAGCAGAGTTTCTGGCATCGTACGAAGATTGCAGCACGCTCTCGCGACTGGACACGTTGCCTGGCTGGGTCTTTTCTTTATATGTCATCCGACTCGTGAGCGACTCTGTGTGCAAGGAACGGTTGAAATGCTTTCGAGTGCCTCCTCTGCTCAATCGTTCGTCGTGCGCTTGCATGTACGAGAAGCGTTTTTTCATTGTTCGAAATACATTCGGACACGCGTGACGGGCCTCACGGTCCCAGGATCACCTTCCTCTCAAGAGCATAAAATTCCTCCCGGACTGCGAGAAGGGAGCCAGAAAGCTCTCTCTGAGGATCACTGTCGCTTTCTCAGCCAGCAGGCCCTGTGTTTTCTCTGCACGGTGAATCGGGAGGGTCGATGTGCGGTCAACCATCGAGGCGGAGCACCAGGATTCCTCGTCCCTTTCCCTCCCAGGACAGCAACACCAGGAGGAGAGATACTCCTACCCGATTTCGCAGGAAACGGAGCGTTTGAAGCCATCGGGAATATAGTAGAGACCGGACAGGCAGCCATTGTAGTTCCCAACTATGCCGCCCAGGTAGCTCTTTGTGTCTCTGGTGCAGCACATGTTGTAGAGCCAAAAGACGTGCAGGAAACGGTGGCACAACGCTGCGTCGGAGCGGAGCGGATCATCACTCTTGCAGTGCAGCGTATCGAGGTTCAGAGCAGCGATTGGTCTGCGGCTCTTGAGTATGAGTGTGCTCGTGCCGAGTCGATCTGGACAAGCACCCATGTTGCATCAACCTGCGTGCTCAAGTAGTCGCCCACGTCTTGATGCGGAGCAGAAAAAGGTGAGTTTCTCGCTCGCCTTTTCTCCCAATCTTATCGCCGCGCTGGAGAAAGTGCACGGAGCAACAGGAAATAGCAAACGGCGAGCGCCAACAACTGCAACACCGTTTTCGTAGCCTCGTGCGTGGTTGTGAGGCAGTGTATCGAGAGCAGCTGAAATAAGATAGTCCCTCCGCGCGAATACGGTTAAAAACTGCTATTTGCGTTAAGAAAACTCCATTGACAGCATTGCTACAATTGCAATACTCAATGCAGAAAATGCTGTTATATATGCATGGATGCTCAGTCGATGGCACCAATCGCTTCTTTATACACTTCATACACAAGGGGAGGGCAGTATGAGGGCCGCAGCCGCGAACCTGTTAAAGGTTCTTCAAGGAGTCAAACAGTTCATCATTCCTATCTATCAACGCACGTACCGCTGGGAACTGGCCGATTGCCAGCAGTTCTGGAACGACGTGGTGGCAGTGGCCCTGAATGATAGCGTACCGACCTACTTTATCGGGTCGATCGTCTATGTAGGCAACGGCGCTTTTCAGGCAGCTTCGATCGTACAATTGCTGCTTATCGATGGGCAACAGCGCCTGACAACTCTGTTCCTCCTCCTCGTCGCCCTGTGCGAGGCGCTCGCTGAAGCGAGAGACGGAGCACAGGGTAAGATCACGAAACAGTATATTCGCAATACCTACCTTTTCAATACTGATGAGAGGGGTGAGAGGCGTTATAAGCTCTTACTGACACAGAGCGACCGCGAGACACTGATACAAATACTCGAAGGCGAGGAAGGGCCTGATTCCGTTTCCATTACTATAAAACAGAATTACGAGTTCTTCAAAAAACAGCTCCGCCAGAGCGGCATTGATCCGCTCACACTTTACAAAGGGATCGAAAAACTCACCGTTGTCGATATTTCGTTAGAGCCACGCGACAATCCGCAGCTCATCTTCGAAGGACTCAACTCTACGGGCATCGCTCTATCGCAGGCCGACCTGATCCGCAATTACGTCCTGATGGGACTGGACCACCAGGAGCAGGAGCAACTCTACCGCACGTATTGGTATCCCATGGAGCAACGTTTCGGACATGCGCAGAACGATGCCCTCTTCAACCGTTTCATGCGCGACTACCTGACCATCAAGTCGGAAACAGGCGAGATACCTGCTATCGATAGGGTATATGCAACCTTCAAATCCTATCAGCAGAGTAACAGCGCCATCCCTATTCGGGAGCTGGTCGCCGATATCTATCACTACGCCAGGCATTTTACCGATATCGCCTTCGCACAGGATAAAGATGACGAGATCAACCAACTTTTCAGTTTGATCAACACACTGCAGGTCAACGTCACCTACCCGTTTCTATTGCAAGTATACGAAGACTATAAGAAGGGGCAACTTGCGCGCCAGGACCTTGTCGTCATTCTGAAGCTGGTAGAGAGTTATGTATTCCGGCGCGCGGTCTGTGGCTTGCCGACGAACTCGCTCAACAAGATCTTCGCCACCCTGGCGCGCGAGATCGATAAGGAGCACTACCTTGCAAGTGTGGAGGCGGCCTTTCTCTCGAAGACAGCAACCGGCAGGTTCCCTACCGATGAAGAGTTTCGCGCCGAATTTGTCGTGAAGGATATATATAACTTCCGCAGCCGCAACTATCTACTCAACAAGTTGGAGAACTACAGACGTAAAGAGCGGGTGAATATCGAAGAATACACAATCGAGCACATCATGCCGCAGAACGAGCGCTTATCCAAAAAGTGGCGGGATGAACTGGGGCCAGATTGGCGCATGGTACAGGCGCAATATCTCCACTCGATTGGAAATCTTACGCTCACGGGCTACAATTCGGAGTTAAGCGACCGTTCCTTTCAGGAGAAGCGCGATATGGCGGGCGGCTTCAAAGATACCCCTATCCGCCTGAGCAAGGGCCTGGGCAAGCTCGAACACTGGAACGCCGAGGAGATTCAGAAGCGCGCCCGGTCGCTCGCCGATACGGTGATCAAGATCTGGTCCGCGCCCACCGTCCCAGTCGAGCAGCCCATCCAGATAGTACACGCGCAAGTACTACAGGTGCCCACACGAGAAAATGATGTAGAGAACACGCTTCATCTGCCGGAGCAACCTCTGCCAGCCGACGCCGTCTACACGATCGAGAGCCATCTCGGGCATATGCAGTTCGATATACGGGGCATCTTCGAGCGCCTGCGCAAACGCATACTGAACCTGGACTCATCCGTCAGAGAGGAAGTCAAAAAGCGCTCTCTTGTCTATACAGGGTCGACCAGCTTCGTCACCATCGAGCCGCAAAGAAGAAAACTGGTGCTCATCTTGAACACAAAGCTGAACGAAGCAGGCGATTCACAGGGAACCGTTAAAGCTCTACTCGAGGGCGCCTCCCGTGCAAACAACAGAGATGTCGAGATACACGTCACTTCGCTCGACCAGATTGAAGATACGCTCTATCTCATCAAACAGGCATTCGAGAAGCAAGCAGAGGAGGTGCTCATGTAGTTATACACGTTTGAGCAATCAAAATGACTTGCGCTGTTTTTTACCAGCGCAATCACATACAAAGTTATTGTTTCATACATCGAACAGGATATCACTGATGGCAAAGATCATCACTATCATGAATTTCAAGGGGGGCGTTGGCAAGACAACGGTATCTATCGAACTATCTACCGCACTCGCCCGCTTCTACGGGAAAAGAACGCTGCTGGTCGACCTCGATCCGCAAGCGAGCGCCACATTTTATGTCATGGAGCAAAATCGCTGGACGCAATGGAAGAGCGCGAATGGCTCAACCTACGAGCTATTCAAGCAGCGAAACCTGGCTCTGCACAAGGCCATTGTGCGGGACGTGATGCAGGACAAAGCGCCAGTCATCGGCTTCGACCTGTTCCCTTCCAATCCTGACCTGGTTGACATCGATCTGCACCTGGCGGATTTCATTGGTTATACGGTGCTGCAGCGCTACTTCGAGCAGATTCACGATGAGTACGACTATATTCTCTGCGACTGCCCACCGAACTTCAACCCGGTCACAAAAAACGCCCTCTGGGCCAGCGATGCCTATGTCGTACCAACAGTGCCGGACTTTCTTTCCACCTACGGCATCGGGCTACTGCGACGTTCTGTGCTTAAACTGTTCGCACTGACCAGTTCGACATCGACGTTCACAGGTCCCGTCCTGGGCGGCATCCTTTTGACGCGCGTCAAGAACACCAATCTGCATAACTACTACTGCAACCAGGTACGCTTCGACTATCCAGGCGAGGTCTTCACCCAGATGGTCAGTGATAGCATAGCGATCGCGGGCGCCGCCGACGAACACACACCGATCAGCGCGCTCAACCCACCACGCGGGCATTTCGCCGATCTGCAGCTTCAGTTCCGCCAGTTAGCGGAAGAATTTATCGGTCGTATTGACGCGCTTCGTTCGCAGAAACTACAAGAGGCGCAGCTCTCGTAGTTCGAGACAGGAGGAATAATGGAAACACGTATGACTTTAGAGCAGTTGGAGAAGATGAAAACGCACGAAATTGCGGACCTGCTCGCCAACGTCGTCTTGCTATTGAGGCGGCTACCCGATGTTCCATGCGGCCAGCTCATACCGCAGGCGCCCGGCAGCGAGCACAAGGATAACCATATTGCACAATCGGCACCAGAACTTGTATCGGTAGCGCTTCCATCTTTCACACGAGACGAGCTGACGAAGAAGAAGGTCGCTGAATTAAAGATACTGGCGAAAGAGCTCAATGTATTCTTCTCAGGCACGACGAAGAAAGATGACCTGATCAACAAAATCCTCGCCAGATCGCTGAATGGTCACAGTGAGCAGCGGGCGATACTGGATATGTAGCAAGGGCGCCAGGGAGTCGTCTCAGGCAGATTCGCGCGTTCGCCTCACGCTCACTCCCAACGTCGGGCGCATGATCAACGTCTGATAGATCTCGCCCATGCGCTCCGGCGGATAGGGCATGTCGTGCTCCAACCACCATTGAACCAGCGCGATCGAGGACGTGATGATATGATAGGCTGTGATCTCTACCGGCACAGTACCGTCCTCCGGCAACATATGTTGGGAGAGCACATCCTGGGTGGTGGTTTCGATGATGCGCCGTGTCAACGATGAGACGCCCCAACTGCTCAGCAGGACACGCACCACCTCGCTGTGCTCCTGCACATAACGAAAGAGCAACGGACCATCAGGCAGGGGATTCTCGTCGGATGAAGCCACGAAAAACACATGCATGAGCTCGTCTATAACGACATCCAACACATCCTTCAACAAAGCATCCTTATCGTGGTAGTGGCGGAAAAATGTGGCGTAGCCAACGTCTGCGCGCTGTGTGATATCACGAATCGTTATAGCCTCATACCCCTTTTCTAAGGTGAGCGCCACCAGTGCCTTTGCCAGCAAGTTCTGTGTACGCTTTACCCGGCGATCCTGTCTATCCATGACACCCTCCTCCAGAACGACATATATCTCATTCTCGTCATTATACCACTATTGTTGTATCTTGTGCTGAAGTGTTTCCCTATACACGATATCTACGTGACAAAAAGAGTGAAATCTCCGAGACATCTCCTTGACACAGGCCTCATCTATGATAGACAGTATAACATGTTGGAGATATGATATACTGCATATCGTAACGTATGCGACGTATCACAGTCACCGATGTTAGCAGATAGAGACGGCGCTTGCCTATACGAGCTGCGCAAATTTATCGTCGTGGTCGCTTGAATAAAGCCGTTTTAAATACCATTCCTGTCCACCTTCTCCAGGGAGAGCCCGTATATTGACAGTATAGGGGCTCTCCCTTTCTAGATTTTGTACGTATAATCTATTGACAGGGCCGGAAGAGAGCCTTAAGATAGTGCCTTGAATATCCGATTCAATAGATGGTTAAAGTAGTATTGAAACGTATTGAGAAAGGTTCTTCGTGCCTACACATAAGCAAACCATCACGCTCCTGATCTCCTGTCCCGATCAGCCTGGCATCGTAGCGGCAGTCTCAAACCTCATCTTTGAGCACCACGGAAATATTCTGGAGTCCGATCAGCATTCCACAAACCAGGAGGATTGCGCCTTCTTCATGCGCATCAACTTCGACGAGGCCGGATTTATCCTCCCACCAGCGGAACTCACGCGCGCTTTTCGTTCAATAGCCGAGCGCTTTCATATGAAATGGAGCCTATCTTACTCGCGCCAGCGCAAGCGCGCGGCGATATTTGTCTCTAAACTCGATCATTGCCTGATCGATCTGCTGTGGCGCTGGAAAAGCGGCGAACTGGCGATGGATATCCCCTTCATCATCAGCAATCACCAGAAGTTGGAGCCACTCGCCCGCATGTACGACGTGCCCTACTACTATTTTCCTGTCACAAAGGAGACGCGCAAAGCAGACCAGCAGCGCATCCTCGCTTTCATCGAGAACAAAGTCGACTTCCTGATCCTCGCGCGCTATATGCAAATCCTGGAGCCATTCTTCGTCGATACCTATCCACACCAGATCATCAATATTCATCATAGCTTCCTGCCCGCCTTCATCGGCGCCAATCCCTACCAGCGTGCGTTCGAGCGCGGCGTCAAGCTGATTGGGGCAACCGCACATTACGTCACCGATAGCCTGGATGAAGGACCAATTATCGCGCAGGATGTCATCCATTGCAACCATCGTGATAGCGCCGATGACCTGGTGCGCAAGGGCAGCGATGTCGAACGCCGCGTCCTGGCCGAGGCCGTGCGCATGTATACGGAGGACCGGGTACTCGTCTACAAAAATAAGACGATCGTTTTCGAATAGCGCCATCTGTCTTACCATCCGGCCAGCTAGCCGTTTTCGCGCAGCTATATGGCCTGAACAGGAGAGACAATTGCCCTGTTTACAACCAGGTCAAGTGCGGCGAGAACGGCATTGCCGGCTGCTCAAAGATGGCCCACTCATTGAAACAGCCACCTTTTAAGAATCTGTATTAAATACACAAGTAGAAAAAGCAGAACGGCGTTATGACCACTGTTGCCCCATCGGCTGTAAACGTATTCATATGTGTAAATATATCTATAAAGCAGCGAAAATCAAGATAATGTTGTGCTATTTTTGAGTTGAATTATTACCTGACGATATGATATCCTTAGAGGAGGTAGAAAAGGTCGCCAGCCAATTCTTAGAGGAGCCTTTAATGAGTGATACAACCCTGCGTACGTCAACAAAACAAAGACAGGTCGTTGAATTCAGCCATGAAGAACGTGCGCAGTTGGACACAATCATCGACCTATTGATTCCATCGGACGAGGACTTTCCACCCCCTTCCAGCCTCCATTTAATCGACGAGTTTTTACTTCACCTCTTGCCTCGCGTCGATAACAGCACAACGAGGATGTTGAACGCGAAAAGACTGCGCAGTGTATTGCGCGATTTAAATACGTCCGCCGGGGGACGCTTCTGTAGTGTCAGCGTAGAGAAGCAGCAGACGCTGCTTCGCCATTTAGAACGACGCGAACCGGCCATTTTCCAGGCGTTGTGGGCATTAGCGAACCACAGCTACTACAAGCAGTTAGCAACGATCAACAAGACACGACTCTCCTAGCGCGTTTTCCGATTTAGCAGGTAAGATGTCCTTTTGTCGCAGTGTAGCATAGTTTGTCAGCGTATCCCCACATGCGCACATCTTACCTGCCCTCCCCGTCCTCATTCTAACCACCTATAAGACTACCAGCGTGTTAAGAAGGCATGACCAGGTAGAGCAGGTCTTCACCCTCGCCATATTCAAGAAATGAGAGAATGTTGGTATGGTCAAACTGTCCAATCTTTTCGGCCTCGCCCATAAAATAATCGCGAAACGATTCGCGTTGTGCATAGGAGGGACGAAATAGTTCCAAAAAACATGGACATCTTTCGACACCGCGCTTTTTGTTTGATTTAGACGGTGATGGCTAACCGTAAGGGCTGAACTACGTAGGCCGCTATTCCCTTTGCATTTTCACGTGAAAATGCATCAGGCTTACGTTTCCGTAAGATATTGTAGGAACCGTTGACGTCCGCACAAATCACACGTCCGTCTTTTGTGCGATACAAACGGTTTCTCCGTCCAATCCGCTTCCCGCTAAAGGTGTGTTCTGTCTCATCATTGGGCTTGTAGGTAGGAATTGGGTCAAGGTCTAAGAAACTAGCCTTTGACGTGTAACTTTCTTCTTGTACCTCTACCTGGATGCCTACTAACTCAGCCTTGTACGTGAGCATATCGATAAACTTTGCATGAGGTATCTGGACAAAGTTCTGATTGTTCCGTCTGCCCATACCTGCTTCCTGCTTCCAGAGCGGATTTTTGCCCACAATGATCGTTCCTACTCCCTCTTTTACCAGAAAGTCAATAATGGCCTTGCTAGCGGCATGAAGGTAGTAATTGACCTGTCTGTTACGATGAGTGGTAATCTGCTCCATCTGCTTGGTGACACGCTCTCGATCTTCTTTGGGAAGGCATAGCTTTAACTCTTTCATGCGTTTGTTGTACCACTGATTGATGCTTTTTAGCGTCCGACCGTTAACCAATCGAGGGATAAACCCTGCACGGTTTGATGTTATCGCCGCTAAATTCGTCACGCCTAGATCAATGGCAACACAGAAAGAAGGGTCTACTTGCGCATGGACGGGTTCTTTGCTGTAAATAATCTCGACAACATAATGACCATTTCGAGGAACTATGCGCACTTGATCGATCTGTTGTGGGTCTTGTTGTGTTTTCACCTCGATAGGCAGCATCGAGGGTTTGATGATGCCTCGTTGCAAGCTTCTCTTCCCACGGCTCACTGCTTGCATCGTGTAAATAAGGATGTTACGTCCCTCGCTCTTATGCTTGTACTTGGGGAGTCGTGGGCGTCCAGTGAATTTCGAGGGGTCTTCTTCGTAGGACGCTTTTGCTTCTCTGAACGCTTTCCAGGCATCAGCCAGTTGCTTGAGGACCTGTTGTGACACCTTCGCCGGAAGTACTTTGTACGCTTCATGTGGCTGCATGCGCTTATCCATCTCTTCATAGGACAGATACATGCCCTGATGGATAAACGCTTGCCGCATCTCGTAGAGTGCAGCATTGTAGAGGTTCTTCGACGCGAAGGCAGCCGCATCAATCACAGCATAGCGTAGGTCGTTACGATCAATGATGTGTTGCTCAGTGAGTTGCATACACTGTTCTCCTTGCTTTGCTGTGCCTGACTGTGCAGATTACTTTTCTGTCACCGTCACGACTAGCTATCGAACGGATCTCGATCATAATGGCAAGCAATCTGATACTGTTCCTTGCATTTGCAAGACAATGCCTCAAGAAAAATCAGGTTCTCATAGTAGGGGTCTGCGAGATCAGGATTAAGCAGTCCTGCAATCTTGCCAACGATGAAGCCAAGACGTTGAGCATAGGAAACGGGCTGGTTGGTGAGCGGGTCCTGGTCTTCCTCGATGATCTGGACCAGCATGTTCAAGAGGGCCTGTGCGCTCACCTGCTTCTCATTAAGGTGGTGTCGGCAATACGAATCGAGACCGTCTTCAACAGCCTCTAAGAATTCCCGCTGATTATTGATTACCGTTACATGACCAAATTGGACATGATCGGGTACGAACGTCTTTGGAGTGGGTTCAACAGCGAGAGTGGAAGGAACTTGCATCTGGTCGAGTTGGTCTAACATGATGTGCGCCTCCTGTTGCGCGTGCTTGACATTGGGCTCCCATGCAGGTATCATCCCGCTTGAGAGTCTGGGTGACAGTTAACAGTAACTAGACTCTTACGCTGGCTAGCATGATGTGAACGTGCTAGCCCCCATCTTTCAATTTCAAGAGGAACACGTTACTCGACTCTCTTTCACAATATACACAATATACACAATATACACATTACTTAGTATACCCGAAACAGAGACATATGTCAAGGAGAAATAGCAAATTTCACACAACGTGCACAACTTCCACATTTTTGGGGTATACTGCCATTGTCTATAAAGGGGGATGTATGCCACGCGGGAAAAAGAACATTGACGAGCAGATAGCCGCACTCTACTATACAGCACAAGAGGCCCAGGAAAAACTAGGTATGAAGAGGGATAAGTTTAATCATTATGTTCGACGTGGGGTTATTCATAACATACCATTCCTGAGCGGTTACGGTTACTACAAAAAAACGGAGATCGATGCACTAGCTCAAGAAATCGAGGAATTTCTTGATATCGGGCACCGATTATTTACCTATCGTCGTGCGACATTACAAGACCTGGATGCAGAAATTGCGCTTGCTGCGCTTAACTATGGGAAGAAGAAAGCGGAGGTTACACGGAAAGCACGAATGCTATATCTTCAGGCAAATCCAGAAATCACCCACTACCTCCTTCGAGACAATCAAATAGTAGCAGCATTCACGATGGCACCTTTAACTCATGACGCTATCATGGCTTACCGAGAAGAGCAAATTAACGGACTAGGCGCTCAAGCCTATCAGATACATCTCTTTGAGCCTGGGGAGCGGTTGGAGTGTGTTATTATCAACATTATGACAACTACCAAGGTAACTCTCGATCAACGTCATCGATATGCTGCTACACTCCTCAGAAACTTTACGAAAATCACTTTACGGGAATGGGCCATGCGGGGTGTAGATATCGCAACAGTTGATGCACGTGCAGGGTCAGATGAAGGGGAAAAGCTTCTACGACAGGCAGGCTTTCGCATTTCCAGTAGTGATAATCATGAGCATAAAGCTTACCACTTAGACATAGATGCCTCTGATGCCTATTTTCTACGTGAATACAAAGAACTACTCGCTGAATGGAAACGGCAACACGAAAAGTAAGCCACGGTACACATCCGCCACGCCCCCCTTGCTGATACATTCCATTAACAGATAATCACTCAGTGTTACGCCTTCTAAATCAGCCATATAACGCTCCATACATAGTTCGCTTTATCAAGAACACAAGAAGGGATCTTTAAAGACAGGCAAATAGAACTCCCCTCTCTCTTCAGAAGATATATCGAACTAAACGGAGGGTGTGGGATTTTTAGCAGAATGTGGGATGTTTTTACTTATGTAGCGCCTTCGAGAGCCTTCTCTTTGTCCGCTGATCACGATCTCTCTGGCGCAGACCGCATACGCTCAGCAACCCACTGCTCCGACCGTTGCTGCTGCGTCAGATCAACATCCTGCTGATAATGCGCGACCAGATCGGCGATAGTCTGCGCACGGAGCGCCTCGCGCCAGGCCTTCTCAGCACGCGCCATCGCTACATGGATACCACATGGCAGCCGGTAGGCCTCCGGCTCACGCGCGAGCGGGCCCTGCTGACGAATCTCCGTACAACGAAACAGCGGCTCGCGTCCATCGATCGCCTCGACGACCTCCAGTAGCGTGATCTCTTCCGGTGAGCGCGCCAGCCGATAGCCTCCTCTGGGGCCCGGCAGCGATTCGATAATGCGGGCATTCGTAAGCGCCTGGAGATGCTTGGACAGGTACGTCTCCGAAAGCCCATGATATGCAGCCAGCGATCGCGTTGGCAGCGTGGCCCCCGCTGGCAGACCTGCGAGCATACTCATACAATGCAGCCCCCACTCAACCCCCTCGCTCAATTTCATGCCGTCTTTCTCCTCGTCCGATTGGTTCCAGGATGCCAGAAATTACTCTGGTATATATTGGGAATTGTTGGCGTTAGCCATATCCTGGATACTTTTTATCCTTGACAAACTTTGTCCACGATACTACAATATGGATAAAGTTTATCCAGGATAGTATAGCTGCTTCCCGCCGGGAATGCAACACGCAAAGGAGGATTTCATATGGCTACTCGTCTTAACTATGCTAAAGCGTCCCCAGGTGCCTATCGGGCCATGTCTCAGCTTGAGCAGTACGTAAGAAATTGTGGCTTAGAAGCATCGCTCATCGAGCTTGTCAAGATACGCGCCTCGCAGATCAATGGCTGCGCATTCTGTATCGACATGCACACAAAAGATGCGCGCGCCGCCGGTGAGAGCGAGCAACGCATCTACCTGCTCTCCGCCTGGCGGGAGTCGCCATTCTACAGCGAGCGGGAACGCGCGGCCCTGGAGTGGACGGAGGCGCTCACCCTAATCGCCGACAATCACGTGCCCGACGAAATCTACGCATCTGTCCGCCCTCACTTCACCGATGAGGAGCTGGCCAATCTCACGCTGGCGGTCTCCACCATCAACGCCTGGAACCGCTTCGCTATAAGCTCCCGCAGCGAGCCGGGCGTGTATCAGCCGAAACAAACGATCGCCCATTCATAGTGGTTAACCTGAGCGACAGGGGCACCCCTGCCGTTCAGGTTAACCTCCATAGACTCATGTTCTCGCGGTGTTATACAATAGGATAAAAAGGGGGAAAGTTTGTATGGCGATTTACCACATCGAACCATCACGAGATACACTACATGGCACCTTTTCCCGTAAATATCCGCCCATACTGACTATTGATTCGGGCGATACCGTCCTTTTCCGCACTCTGAATTCCGGCTGGGTACTTGAACCCCCATCATTTCAACATGGCAAAGTAAAGGAATTTGAGCCACGTATAAAAGGGCGTGATGATGGTCATGCGCTCTGCGGACCAATAGCTATTCGCGGAGCGCAGCCAGGGATGACGCTTGAGATACGTATCAATGAGGTGCAGCCGGGGCTATGGGGCTGGACGGGCGGCGGAGGTTGGGACAGTGCTATAAATAAGCGCCTTGGTCTCGTAGAGCAAGGGGTTGAACTTATCTGGGAGCTAGACGCTCACACGATGATCGGGAGAGATCAGTATGGGCATACGCTCGCGTTACGCCCTTTCATGGGTGTCATGGGGATGCCGCCCGATGAGCCAGGTATTCATCCCACGTCTCCGCCGCGCTTTTGTGGGGGCAATATGGATTGCAAAGAACTGGTGGCAGGCAGCACACTTTATCTCCCAATCACTGTTCCTGAAGCGCTTTTCTCCGTGGGTGATGGACATGCTGTACAGGGTGATGGTGAAGTATCTGGAGTGGCCATCGAATGCCCGATGGAGCGGGTTGACTTGACCTTTCATCTCCGCGACGATATGCACCTGACAACTCCTCGCGCCAATACCTCAAGCGCGTGGATCACGCCTGGCTTCCATGAAAATCTGCACGAGGCATCGCTCATTGCCTTAGAAGCAATGCTCGACCTGATGGAGGAACAGCACCAATTATCACGACCACAGGCGCTTGCCTTAGCGAGCCTTATAGTGGATTTACATGTGACGCAAATTGTTAATGGCGTGCTTGGTGTCCATGCTGTTTTGCCTCACGGGGCGATTAAATAGGGCGGCCTATCCTCGCGATGGTCTTACCCGCTACGAAAGGTGGTCGTGGTTTCGATTCCGCTCACCTCGATGGCGGGCTGCCCATCTTTTTCCACTCAGACCCCACAGGGGCCACCCGGCTCTGAGACATCGAGAGTTACCATGCTCCCATCCATGCGCAAAATTGGTTGCATAAATGCCGTCACTTGCTCAGCATTACCAGTAATATAATGGCCGATCAATGCGCGGCGAAAGCGATCGGACGTTGTATAAAGAATCCAGCCCTCTGCCGCCCCTATGAGGGGTAGTATACCCACGAAACCCTACAAGGTCAAGCAAAAATGCATGAAGCACAATTGTATTACTTTAGCGGCGTATGCTTCTCCCCCGCGCAGGGCTGAGCGATCCCCCCCGCGCAGGGCGACCGCCAGGGTCGCCCGTACCAGAACACGGGCCAGGGAAGGACGGCATTGTATTCTTCACATGCGGGTGATCCGTATTGTAAAGAACAGGTATCTGCCTTTGCTGAAAATTTGTCTATAACTCATCGGGAGACTATTGTGAATACAACCAATCCTAAAAGCACACAGACGTTTTCTGCTCCCACGACAGCCGCCGCTAAGAAGTGGGGCAGTGCTCGTATCAGGCAGAGTATCGGGGCTATCGCGTGGAGTATTGGCTTCATCATCCTGATAATATCCAGTGTGATCGTTCATTCTCATTCAGAACCCTGGCCCTTTGACCTGCAGACCACGCTGTATGTGCAGGGTCTTCATATCTGGGGATGGGTGACCGCCTGCCTGACATTTATCAACGTCTTTAATAACGGCATTCCTGCGGCTGTAGAGCTGGCGCTCTGGTTCGTTATCTTATTGCTCTTGCGTCAATTTCGCTATGCTCTCTTTATTGGCCTTGGATCTGCCGCTTTTGATGGTCTAAATGGACTACTTGGTAATATCGTCGCGCGACCACGCCCTGACCCGCACCTGGTCCATGTCTCTATGGCTGAACCCACATACAGCTTTCCTTCTGGTCACGTGGAACATTGCATTGTCTACTATGGAATTCTGTTGTATATAAGCTTCACGCCGCCGCTGCGCCAGTGGCGTTATCGCTGGCTCCTCCTCCCTTTCCAGATTTTTGCCATCCTGACCATTCTGTGTGTTGGATTTGCGCGTATAGAGGCCGGTTCACATTGGATCACTGATGTCCTGGCAGGCTACCTTTCCGGTGTCCTGCTGCTGACCATCCTCCTTATTCTCTATCGCTGGGCAAGCGCCAGATTTGCCCACCACGATGTAAAGAAACACAATCTGACGCGATCGGGCAAACAACGACGTGCATAAAAAAAGAGCGGGTCGTTTCCTACCGAAGTTTGACCGCCTTTTAATACAATAGAGACAATCAATATCTTGCCAGACAGGAGGCTCCTCACTTTAATTAGTATCCATATCAGGCTTGAATACCCATCGGCGAAGAGGTCGCATGAGGTCGTAAACGATTTTTAATAGATGCTCTTCATCATTATAAAAGTGTAATTGCCTATCACGGAACATGAAAGGAGGTCCTGTTCTCGAAGAGGACTTTCTGCAAATCAGGTTC
This sequence comes from Ktedonobacteraceae bacterium, assembly GCA_034438015.1. Classification (GTDB taxonomy): domain Bacteria; phylum Chloroflexota; class Ktedonobacteria; order Ktedonobacterales; family Ktedonobacteraceae; genus JACDAE01. Next base: position 18,412 of record DAOTTD010000009.1, read on the forward strand.
AGTTCCCTATTTGTTCCTCTGGCAATTCCAGCCTCGATACACGTATTTACATTCCAGGAAGTAGGGGTATCCCCTGTAATATCAGCTATAACAAGATGCGCTTGAGAGATCTGCTTGCTAATGACTTGCTGTACAACCTGGCTTCCCTGAATCTCATCTCCTACAACACATGGTATTGCTGTGGTTTCTTGAATGAGCTGCACTATCTGACGGTTTTTTTGCTCATCTGAATCGTCAAAACCCGTAGCCAAAAATATGTAAGGCACTTGCGGAGGTGCTTTCCACTCTTCTTTAAAATCTTCAACAGCCTTCTCTAACAAAGAAATTGCTGAAGCATAATTTTCAAAGTGTTCGATTGGCACGTAGATAACGGATTCATTGAGAAGATCCTCCTCTAATTTTACACTTGACTCAGCGATGACCAAGCAAGGTAAGCCCAAAGCCCGAGCCATTTTAATCTCATTAATTATGTACTTTGATGGTGAACCCATACCACGATCCGAAACGAATGCTATTACTCCTCCACAACTAGACATAATAAACTTAAGGCGCTCCTCTTTGGTTTCTGCTTGATCTTTTGCATCGCCTAATGGCGTAAATCCCTCATCGTATAGAGACCGACAAATATAGTTAACAAGGGAGTTTTCATGAGTCCGTCTCCACGAATAACTTATATAGATGCCTTTTACATCTTGTTCATTTGAATTTTGGAGAGAGAAAGCGAGACGCTCTCTCTTCTGGTGCCCTTGCATACGGTATTCATACTCAGACAATGCTTTGCTCGCTGCTTCAGCACCCAGATGTAAAAGCTCTTCTTTTCTTCGCTGAGATAGATTGAAATCTAAAGAATCAAAACCACTTACATCAATCACTACATCGATATAATCCTGGCTTTCAAGTACTTGTGGAGGGGTGAGAGCACCAGGACTGATCGCGACCCCGAGAGAACGCTTCAAAGTATCTAACATATTTGGGTCATCAAGATATAAATTAGTATTTTCAAACTTGACACCTATTAATATAGCATGATCTTTCTGTGACAGAGACAGGAGAGGACCTAAAGGCAAATTAAGCAATAAACCTCCATCCACGAGTACCTGACCACGATCACGGCGTAACACAGGTGCAAAGATACCAGGAATCGATATTGATGCACGTACAGCAAATGCAACCTCCGTATCGGATTCGTGATTGATGTCAAATATCACGGGTGTAGCTGTGTTGTTATTCAAATTGCATGCTATTATTCCCAGGTATAAACCAGTCTCATTATTGAGGGTTTCAAAAGAAACTCTATGCTGGTTCTCTAAAAAAGGCTTGACAAGTAGTTTTTTCATTTTTTGATAAAAAAGTTCTCCATCGGTCCACCCTCTACGTTTCCAAATCAGATCAACAATGTCCTTTGCTGAGGGTTTTACATATTCACGCCAATTGAGATCTTGAAAGATAGTTATGGCATGAGCAGGATCATACGTCGCCGCACATAATGCAGCAACGATCGCTCCTGCAGAAGTCCCTGCCGTGCCTTTAATTCTGAAATAACGGCTTAGCACACGCCACGCGCCTAAATGTGCCATGCCCAGCGCTCCACCGCCTTGAAAAGCAATGTAGGCAGGCTTATTTTCATTATCCATAGATAGTACCTCATTCACAACGATTAAATCTCGGCTATAGTATAACTTTGGGATATCACTTTTGCAATGTCTTTAGAGAGATGAAATTCCTTCATTTACTTTTTGGGAATTTCCTTTCTGCAAAATTGGTCCCCTTTAGACTTGACAACAATGCGATATATCGTTATAATTAGAGCAACGATAACGATATATCGCATTCTCCTATAGGAGAGAAGGAAAGGATAAAGATACACATGTTTAACAATTTTGGAAGAGGCTTTGCCTATCAAACTCAGGGCGGCGACTGGGGCGGTTGGACCCCTCCCTGGATGCGCGACGACAGACCAGATCCGCGCCAGTGGCACAAGCACCATCATGATCACGGCCACCATGGTCATCACGGCTGGCAGGAAGATCAGCGCGATTGGCAGGAGGGTCCATGGGGTCGCGGCTGGCGTGGACCGCGTTTCTTCGGTATGCATCGTCGTGGCCCGTTTGGTCCTGGCGGCCCATTCGGTGGTCCACGGGGACCGTTCGGCCCACAGGGACCCGGCGAGGGACGCCGTTTCTTCGGGCGCGGCGATGTGAAGTACGCCCTGCTGGAGCTCTTGCGCGAGCGGCCTATGCATGGCTATGAGATGATCAAGGCGCTGGAAGAGAAATCCGGCGGCTTCTACACTCCCAGCGCAGGCACCATCTATCCCACGCTGCAGATGCTTGAGGATCGCAGCTTCGTCACCGTGAGCGAGACCGAGGGCAAGAAGGTCTATAGCATTACCGATGCTGGTCGCGCCTTCCTGGCCGAACAACAGAAAGAGACCGAACAGTTCGCGGGTCCTCCGTGGGCGCGCGGTGGTCGCGGCGGCCTACGCGGCAATCCCGAGGCCCAGGCGCTCAGAAGCGAGGCCGCAGAGGTTGCGCGCCTCTTCGCCATCGCCGCCCGCTCGTCCTTCAACAATCCTGAGCAGCTCGCACGCATGCGCACGATCATCGAGCACACACGCAAAGAGCTTTCGGATCTGATCTACAGCACAGAGACCAAAGCGGAGACGACCGAACAGGGTGGAACACCAGACGTAGGGCAGGCATAGCGCTTAATCACCTGAAGCGCTCGCACCGGTTACATGAACGATGCCAGGAATTATCCAGTCAGATAGTTCCTGGCATCGTTTTTGCATGCTCGATGCTAAAACTTGAAAAACAGGATCAGCACAATGGTGAGAACATGCAGCAACTGATCGAGCCAGATGGGACCTATGACCTTGTAACGGGCTTTCAAGGGATCGATGAAAAAGTGAGTGCCGAAGAGAATAGCGATCGCCAGCAGGGATGGGTGTGCAAACAGGGCGAAAACAGCCGTGTAGGTAGCGCAGTGATAGAAATTTACTTCCCAACTCTTCCCTTTCTCCATGCTCATCCAGGTGCTCTGAAAGGCGAAGTCCCCCACAAAATGGCAGGCCAGCCAGATGAGCAGTGTTTGAACGGAGATACTCAGTATCATAGACCTTCCCCTTTTATCGTTCTCTTCCTTAAGTGTAGCAGAGCCTGGGGAAAGCCCCTATGAATTGCCTCTCGCTGGCAATGTGAACTGGCTCACAATATGATCCATCCGCAAGACATCGCCTGAACCGTTAGAGGTATATCCTACTCATTCGCAACGACGGACCGCGCGAGCCTCCCACGCCAGGGTACGCCTATAAAGGCTCGCAGAAGGAGTAAAGCAGCGGTAAGCATCCAGAAACAGAAGGCCAGGTCCTGCTCCAGGAAAGAGCTATCGACCAGCCCCTGTACCAGTGCCGCCAGCATGCCCGCGCCAACACCCACAAGCATCCAACGCCACTGCTCATATCTCTCGCTGCGCGTGATCTCCAGGTAGCGCAGGATACGGACAAAGAGCCAGGTGAAGAACGCGAGAACGGCGACAAAGGCCAGTAAACCGAAGATGCCCATACTTACCCAGATTTGCAAGAAGATATTGTGTGGGTGCGAGAGGTCCGGCTCATCTCTCAGCCCGGTCAACTGATGCGTCACGGGATCAACCGTAATCCAGTAGTGGTGTATGTTAGTCAGGCAGACCGTATTGCGACTGTAGTAACAGAGCCAGTTTTCCAGTCCATACCCCAGCCAGGGACTGTGCTGAATCATCTGCCACGCACTCTGCCAGAGGTAGAAGCGCTTAGTCACGCTGCTCTGCCCCTGCGCGTTGACGTGACGATCGATTATATAGTGAATGATCGCGGAGTGAAAAACAAGCAATCCCAACGCAACTACGACGACCAGCACGCTACCGCCAATCAGTACAAGCCTGCGATTGCGCATAGAGAGCGCAACCACAAACAGGAAAGCGACCGCGATAGCCAGCCACGCGCCTCCGGAATCTGTCAGATAGAGCACCGGAAACATGATGATAAGCGCGGCCAGAGCTAAGAGACGACTCCGTACGGCGACGCGTCCCAACAGCACGGCCAGGCCCAGCGGCAACACATAATCGAAGAACAGCCCGATACTATTTGCGCTGCCATACATCGCGTGCACACGAAAGGCACCATTCTCCAATATCAGCGTGTGCTTGAAGAGAAGATACTGCGCCATACCCAACAGTGCAACCAGCAGACCAGTTCCAAAGAGGGCCATCAGCAGGCGGCGCAGATCCTGACGAGTGCGCAAATAGGCCAGTGCCAGCGCGAGATAGAGCAGGGGAGCCAGCACCTCCTCGTGAAAAGCGCGCAAGGCAATGCGGCGAGAATAGGCGATGACGATAGAAATGGCGGCAAACGCGCAGAACGCGAGAATAGGCCATAGAAATGGTCCGATACGCTCTTTCCACTGCGACCAGGAGAGCCTGGCACGATTGCCGAACAGGAAATGCAGCAGGGCAATGATAAGACAGGTTCCCAGCGTCACTTCCGCAATGCTAAATGCGGTGTTCTCGATCACGACCTTCTGCAGCAGGTAAAACGGCAGAGTGAGCGGTAGCAGCGCTATCGCGCTGGGCAGGCGATACCAGCACAGAATTGCGAAGACGAGCAGAAAGGGTATAGAGAGAAGCTGATTGAGCAGCAGGCTGAAATGTGAGAGGTAGAGTATATGGAGATCCGGATTGCCTACAACATAATACAGGAACATCGACAGAATCAGCCCAACCTCGAAGAGACGGTCGTGCCAGAAAGGTGTCAGTGTACCAAAGGTTTTGCCATTGCCGGTTGGAGTACGTGAGGAACTGGACGGTGGTGTCTCCGCAGCCGCCTCTGGTCCTACTATATTAGCATTAGATAAGGGTAGGAAGCTATTCTGGCTATTCATTCCACGATCCTGTACATAGGCAATAAAATATATACTACAACATGCTTCTCGGAATATGCCGCTGTGTAAGTATAGCAAAGCCGTGCAAGGCCGTCCACAATTTCACGCTGCTAAAGTGGAAGCATAGGACTTTAAGCTGAGCGAAAATTTGTATCTATCTATCCATAAAACGTTGCTACCGGCTTTGCAGGCACATTTTCACCAATCTTCCTAATAGGCCGAACCATACACTAAAATCCCGAACATCAAGCGTCTCCTTATAGACACACAGATATTCTGATACACATACCATGTTCTTTGTAAAGCTTCTCTCTTTATATATGAAAAACCAGTAAAAATTGTGAAAGGAAACTTCTATGACAGCTCTGACAAAGCGTCTATCAGTCGTTGGGATGATGAGTGGACTGCTTATACTTCTGACAGCGGTGTTCATGCAGAGTGGCATCGCCTATGCAGCCTCACAGAATGGTGTGCGTCCCTGAATACGTCTCCCTCTTAGTGCTCGTGTCATATCAGCGCGGAAAGCGACTCCGTCTATGGTTGATCGTGTCGGACAACAGCTTGGCAACTACCGTTTGCTCCGTCTGCTCGGACAGGGGGCGTTTGCCGCTGTCTACCTGGGAGAGCATCACTATCTAGAGCGACCTGCTGCCATCAAGGTTCTCCATGTGCAGATGCAACCGGCAAGCCACGGATCTTTCCGACATGAGGCACGTACCATCGCACACCTCGACCATCCTCATATCATCGGTGTCTACGATTTCGGCATAGAAGACCAGATGCCGTATCTGGTCATGGAGTATACCCCTCACGGAACGTTACGTTCACGACATCCCAGAGGGACCTGTCTGCCTTTCGAGCAGATCATCAGCTATGTGAAGCAGATCGCCTCCGCCCTGGACTATGCACACGAGCAGCATGTGATCCATCGTGATATCAAACCAGAGAATATCTTACTGCGCACCAAGCACGAGGTCGTCCTCAGCGATTTTGGCCTTGCCGTGGTCCAGCGCACCCTGGACTCCCTCTCCACCCAGAGTCCAGCCGGAACGCCCCTCTATATGGCTCCTGAACAGATCCAGCGCACCCCTTGTGCGGCCAGTGATCAGTACGCCCTTGGCGTGATGGTCTATGAATGGCTCTGCGGGGAACCGCCCTTTCGCGGCTCCCTCTTCGAGGTGTTCAGCCAACACCTCCACGAGCCTCCGCCTAGTTTATGTGCGCGTCTTCCGCGTCTTGCGCCAGCCGTGGAAGACGCGGTCTTTGGCGCACTGGCGAAGGACCCGCAGCACCGGTTTCCCACCATGCAGGACTTCGCGACGGTGCTGGAGGAAGCTTTTTTTGCGACCCAACCACTCTCACTCCCAGGGCCAGTTGAGCATGGGGCGCAGGAGGAGATCACGCGCGCGCGTGCACCTTCTGGACCAGCTCCATGGCAGAGCGAACGGGAGCACCCCGAGGAGGCAATGCAACCACGGCTGGGGACGATACCACCCAGTCAACGAGAGCAGCAACGGGTGCAGAACGGTTCCTCCCAACTCGCAGTGCACCGCCAGACCCTCCCCAAACCAGGCAAGCGCTCAGTCGCCCACACGAACCGACAGCGACTGCTGCGACGGGTGCGCTCGTTCTGGATTAGCGGCGTCCTGGAGCACTCCTTGCATGGAGCAGCGCTGATGGCTCTGGGACTGCAAGCGCAACCTGATGCGGTTGCCAATCCCTGGCACCTGGTTGTCCAGCATCCTGAGACGACCCCACGACCACTCCCCCCAGGGACGCGCATCACAGAGGTCTATGATGCGGCCGATGGGGAACTGCTCATCCTGGGGGCTCCTGGCTCTGGCAAAACCACCTTGCTCCTGGAGTTAGCTCGTGAGCTGCTCTCGCGAGCCGAACGCGATGAGCAGCACCCGATGCCGGTGGTCTTCAACCTCTCCTCATGGGCCATGAAGCAACAACCCCTGGTGGACTGGCTCGTGGAAGAACTGGTGAGTAAGTACCAGATCCCGCGCAAGATGGCGCAAACGCTGATCGATGCGGACCAGATTCTCCTGCTGCTCGATGGTCTGGATGAGGTGACTCCGAAAAGTCGGACCGCGTGTATCGAAGCCATCAACAGCTACCGCGAGGAGCATGGTCTGCTGCCCCTGGTCGTCAGCAGTAGAAGTGCCGATTACCTGGCACAAAGCACGCGTGTCCTGCTGCGCAGCGCGGTGGCCGTCCAATCGCTCACCCGGCAGCAAGTCGAGACCGCTTTGCGTACGGCAGGCCCGGCCTTTTCCGGCCTGCGCGAGGCACTGCACCAGCAGCAGGCGGTGCGGGAACTCGCCACCACCCCCTTGATGCTCAGCGTCTTGCTGCTCACCTATCAAGGAACGTCTCTGGAGGCCATTGCCCAATCGGGCGCAGACCTGGAGCAGCGGGTGTGGACCGCTTACGTCGCGCGGATGGTGCAGCAGAAAGGCAGTGCAATCCGGTACCCCTTGGAGCCAACGCGTCGCTGGCTCTCGTGGCTGGCACAGCAGATGCGGATGCATCAGCAGACGATCTTCTACGCGGAATATCTGCATGCCGACTGGCTACCGAACAACCAGCAGCGAATGGTGACCTGGCTGACCATCCATGTCCCTGCGCTCGTGCTCGGTGTTGTTGCCTGCGTCCTCGCCTCAGTCTTCGTGTCAAACGTCCCTGGTCCGGTCTTGCTGCTCCAAATGGGACTGCTTGGAGGGTTCTTGGGCATCTGCTTGAGCCAGAACGTCGGCGCAGGAACTGCCGACCTCAGACGCCGCCCATCGGCATCGAAACGCGCTGCTCTCATGAGCGGTGTTTTGCTTGCCGTGCTCGTTGCAGCAAGCTTTGGCCTCTCCCTGAGATCACCCTACAATCCATATGATCCACCAGGCTATGGTGATCCACTAGGCTATTATGGTCCACCAGGCTATTCCCTGGGAGATTGGGTACGAGATGGCAGCATTCTCAGTCTCGGAAGCGGACTGAGCGCCTGGGTTTTCCAGATGCTCCTGTTTCGCATTCCCAGGCAGCGGGTTTCTGTTCCAGCCAAACATCCTTCCCTGCGATGGCGTGTCCCTGCATGGTTCAGCACGGTTGCTGCTCGACGCGCATGGCAGGCAGCAACCGTGTTTGGCGCAGGAGTGGGGCTGAGCGTCGGGCTGAGCGCCGGACAGTCCGACGGGCTGCGCGTCGGGCTGACCTCCGGGCTGAGCGACGCGCTGAGCGTCGGTTTGACAGCATTGCTGCTCAGCGTTATCCTGGATGCCTCTACAGCAACCCTTCGCTTTGCGGAGCGTATTCACTGGAAGTGGCAGAGTCTCGTGCGACCTGGGCATCTCCGTACTAGTCTGATCGTTGCCGGTGTGATGTTCCTCCTCGCCGGGCTGAGCTTCGGGCTGAGCTTCGGGCTGAGCGACGCGCTGAGCACCGGGCTGAGTAACGGGCTAAGCGACGCACTGAGTAACGGGCTAAGCGCTGGGCTGGGTAACGGGCTGAGCGCCGGGCTCACTACAGCCGCACTTTTTTTCGACGAAAAGGAACCGAGAGAGCACACCTGCTCTTGCTTTTTGCGTTACTTCACGTATGATTGGAAATGTGCAGCGACTTGCTCTAAACGAGCTGTCGTAATGTGT
>DAOTTD010000010.1:0-3796 GCA_034438015.1 Ktedonobacteraceae bacterium
TTATGTGCGTCCTGCCAAACGAACCGTTCGGAAAAAGCCTCGTCATCCTCGACGCACTGATCCCTTTGATTTCCGGTTTTTCCCTCTTCTTTTAATTTAATTGTCGCGGATAGCTGCAAGCTGGTCCCTACCCAAACACTCTCCCCTCTGAAAAGTGTCAGAGAGAGAACCATCCGGTTCCCCGAGAACTCCGTTCCTGTGCCTGATCGCGCTCCCCGAGCCGGATGGGGGCAAGCCCCATCCCTACTATATAAAATGGCATAAGTGTTATAAAACGGCATAAGTGCTGTGAGAAACTATTGTGATAGATCCGCTGCCAGATACTGTAATTATCCGCAGGGCTTTCGCTGTTTTATTTAGAACGAATCCCGCTAGCGATCTTCTGCACAAAGCCCGAGAGCAGGGCGATGCGCGTGGGCAGGTAGTCGAGTTCGACGTACTCGTCCGGGTTATGTGCCAGGCCGCCTCCGGTGCCCAGACCGTCGATCGTCGGTACGCCCTCTGGCGACGTGTTGTTGGCATCGGAGGCACCGCCGCTCGCTACATCCTGTATCTCCAGGCCCAGTTCCTTCCCCGCCTCCTTGACCAACCGCACCAGGGGGGCATTGCGCTCAGAGCGTTCGAAGGGCAGACAGCGCATAGCGCCGCTGAGCGTAATCTTTGTGCCCACCAGCATGCTCCGGCTGGCGACCTTGCGCATCGCCGCCTCAATATTACGAATGCCGGCCATATCGCTGGCGCGCACATCCATCTCGCAGTAGGCCACGTCGGGTATGACATTGGGACGATCGCCGCCGCGTACGACGGTCACGGAGAGCGATGTGCCGGGGATAGCCCCTTGCAGCGCCTGCATGCCTTGCACCTGATAAGAAAGTTCGAGGATGGCGTTGATGCCCTTCTGTGGCTCGACGCCCGCGTGTGCCGCGCGCCCCTGAACCTCGACGCGGTATAGCCCACTGCTGCGACGCGAGGAGACGACCGTATTGATCTGGCGTCCGGGCTCCAGCACGATCGCCGCGTCTGACTGGCGGGCGAGCTCTTGAATGAGCGGCTTGCTGGTCCGCGAGCCTATCTCCTCATCAGAATTGAGTATGAACGTCACATTCTTATAATTCGTCAACTGCGCCTCGATGAGCATGTACACGCCGTACATGCCGAGCAGTACGCCTGACTTCATATCGAGCACGCCGGGACCCTTCGCGATGCTCAAGCCGTTCTGCCGGCTGGTAGAGAATGGGCGGCGCGCGGCCTCGCCATCGGGGAAGACCGTATCGATGTGTCCAACCAGCAGGATTGACGGACCGTTGGGAGCGCTGCCCTGGTGCGTCGCCACGAGATGGTCGCCGTACTCGCTCTGGTGATCGAAATGCGTAGAGAAGCCGAAATCCTGGAAACGGTCCTGTAGATAGGCGCCGACGCGATCCACACCGGCCTTGTTGTAGGTGCCAGAATCGATATTCACAATCGCTCTCAGGTCCGCCAGGTACTGTTCCATCAGTTGCTCGGCGCGCTCAACAAAAGTATGTGTCGTCAATTTAAATGATCCCCTCTCCGCGAAATTGCTCAATCTCTGCATCATTATAACCTATAGCGCGTAACACCTCGTCGGTATGCGCGCCGATCCTGGGAGGTGGGTAGCGATGCTCGACCGTCACGTCCGAGATGCGCGGGAGGCTCGTCAGCGATGAGTACGGCTCGCCGTCGATCCCCCCATTAATGACCATACCGCGCACCTGTGCCTGCTCATCCTGCAATGCTTCGCCGATATCGTAGACGGGGCCGACGCAGGCATCGATATCGGCGAACTCGCTCAGCCACTCAGCTCGCGTCTTGCTCTTGAAGATCGCGCGCAGCATATCTTTTGCCTGCTTGCTCTCGCCGGGTCCCACAGGCATATGGAAGGGGAGCAGTTCGAGGTGGCCGATGTGTGTACAGAACGCCTGCCAGAACTTCGGCTCCAGCGCGGCCAGGGTCACATATTTGCCATCCTGAGTTTCGTAGATATTGTAGCAGGGAAGGCCGCCGTCGAGGGCGGAGAGGCCGGGTCGGGGAGCTTTGCCCGTGTTGAGGTACGTCGTCGCGGCGATCGGCAGCAGTGCCGTCACGCCCTCCGTCATCGCCGCGTCGATCTTGCGCCCCTCGCCGGTCTGTGCGCGTCCGACCAGGGCCGTCAGGATGCCGATCGCCGCCGACTGACCGCCGCCCACCAGGTCTCCGATCTGGGTCGGAGGCAGCATGGGAGCGCCGTTTGCGCTCCGGTTATAGTGGAGCAGGCCAGCGTAGCCAGCATAGTTCAGATCGTGTCCGGCGCGATTCTGATATGGGCCATCCTGTCCATAGCCGCTAATCGCACAGTAGATGATGCCACGATTCGTCTCCTTGAGCTGCTCGTAGCCCAGTCCCAGGCGTTCCAGTACGCCTGGTCGGAAACTTTCCAGCAGCACATCGGCCTCGCGCACCATGCGCAGGAAAATCTCGCGCCCGCGCCCGGTCTTCAGGTTCAGCGTCACGCTGCGCTTGTTGCGGTTGAGCGCGAGGAAATAGATGCCCATGCCGCCGGGGCCGTGGGGCGGCATAAAGCGGGCATAGTCGCCGCTTTCAGGCTCCTCGACCTTAATGACATCGGCACCGAAATCGGCCAGCATCTGCGACGTAAAGGCACCGGGGAGCAGGCGCGACAGGTCGAGGATACGTATGCCAGAGAGAGGCAGACTCATAGACATCTCCTTTATTATGAGGATGGACAAATACGTTGTATGAGTAGGGTAGCAGGGAGGAGAGGGAATTGTCAACGCTCTCTTTGATGAACAGAAGTCTGGCAATTGAGCGGTGCAATAGAATGATCCAGGCAAGACGCTTTCACCGTATAGCCCGTATGAATAAGACACACTTGTCCGCAACTCTGACAAAAAGGAGGATATTCAATGTCAGTAGAAGAAAACAAGACAATTGCCCGTCGGTTCTATGAAGAGGTTTTTAATCATAGGAACCTGGCTTTAGTCGATGAGCTCTGTACCGCAAACCACGTATTCCATAATCCGCCTGTGGACCTGCATGGGAGAGAGGAATTCAGACAGCTCTTGACCCTCTACATCTCGGCCTTCCCCGATGCCCGTTTCACCGTTGAAGACCAGATTGCCGAAGGGGATAGAGTCGCGAGCCGCTATACGTTTCGTGGCACCCATCAAGGCGATCTCATGGGCATTGCGCCAACCGGCAAACAGGTAACAGTGACAGGGATGATCATCAACCGCATTGTCAACGGCCAATCAGAGGAGGGCTGGCTCAACTTCGACGCCCTCGGCATGTTGCAACAGCTCGGTGCCATTCCTGGACAGACCGCATAATAGCTTTTGTCGTCTGTAACTCTTGAGTAGGGAAGGGGCTTGTCGCCATAGGCGTTCACTTACGATTATGAACAACGTGATGGCGCGGCCTACAGGGCGACCGCGAGGGTCGCCCGTACAAGAATACGAGATGCCATCCAACGCGATTGTATTCTTGATACGGGCGACCCTCGCGGTCGCTCTCTCTGACTGACCCTTGTTTTGAGCCTCCACGGGGGTAGGGACTTCTCTGAACCGATCCCTGTTTGCGCCTCCATCGGGGTAGGGACCTTCTCTGAACCGACCCCTTTTTTGCGCCTCCATCGGGGTAGGGACCAGCTTCCAGCTATCCGCGACAATTAAATTAAAAGAAGAGGGAAAAACCGGAAATCAAAGGGATCAGTGCGTCGAGGATGACGAGGCTTTTTCCGAACGGTTCGTTTGGCAGGACGCACATAAGGCAGATCAGG
>DAOTTD010000011.1:0-5595 GCA_034438015.1 Ktedonobacteraceae bacterium
AAGCGGTGCCGATCACCTTTGGCCTCAAGGCAGCGCGGTGGCTAGCCATGGCAGTACGCCAAGTATATGCCCTACGTGAGCACCGTGAGCGAACACTGGCTGTGCAATTGGGTGGTGCCGCTGGGACGCTTGCCTCCCTTGGGGACAAAGGCCTCCAGGTTGTAGATTTCCTTGCAGATGAACTTGGGCTTCCCGCCCCTGATCTGCCCTGGCACAGCGAGCGCGACCGCATCGCCGAGATTGCTGGGACACTCGGCGTCATAGCTGGTGCGATGGCGAAGATCGCGAGTGATGTGGCTCTTCTCGCACAGACCGAGGTCGGCGAGGCATCTGAGGGAACTATGCCAGGGAAAGGCGGATCATCAGCCATGCCGCAGAAGCACAATCCAGTCGACGCTGCCTTTGCGATAGCATCAGCCCGGTTGGCGATTGGAGAAGTGTCCGTAATTCTATCAGCGATGACACAGGAGCACGAACGCGCTGTTGGAGGATGGCAGGCGGAATGGGTGGCACTCCCCAACCTGTTCCGCTACACTTCAGGTGCAGTCGAGCACGTTCGGGGGATGATTAGTGGTCTCAAGGTCGATCCTGCACGCATGAGTGCAAACCTGGAACTGACTCAAGGATTGATCATGGCGGAGTCGCTCACGATGGCACTTGCGCCTCATGTCGGAAGGCCTGAGGCGCAACGTCTCGTCAAGACCCTCTGTGAGCGTGCCGTAAGGTCGGGAGTACATCTCCGCCAGGTTGTCCTTGAGGAGGAGCCAGTGCTTAGTATGCTTTCCTTAGAAGATGTCGATCTTGCCCTCGATCCAGGTGCATATCTGGGAAGTACGAATGTATTCATCGACCATGCTTTAGCATCCTATCGAGAAGCTAAGGCCTTTAGAGATGTAACATAAATTTTTGACTTAGATGGTGCGTGTCTCGCTTATAGGGAGGTCCTTGTCATGGGAGTGCTGCGATGCATATCGGTCCGGCGAGGGAGATCCTTCGCTTCGCTCAGGATGACAAAAGTGCGCAGACAAAAGTGCGCAAGGGTGGACAGTTTGTGACCTGATGGCGGGAACGAGCGCGGCATGGCAGAGGCAGCATGACGCACACATTTCCATCAAAACGCCTGGAACCTGTATCGGCGGGACGCGCGCCCTTCCTGGATCGAGATGACCACCTGGAGCAAGTCTTGCCAGTGGGTCTCAGTCAGGTTCCAGTCCATGACGTTGTCGTGAAAGAGGGAATCGATATGCTCGTAGACGACCTCTTTGGAGGGGCGATAGAACCTGAGGTCCTTCCAGTTGCGGATGCGTGGCATCAGCTCAATCCCCAATAAGAACGACTGTCCAAATACGGGTAAGTTTTGCCCATGAGTATCTGCATGAATCACGGAGGGTTTGATGTCCGAGCGATTGCGTATCAGGCCATCGAGCAGGTATATTGCCTCATGTGTTAGCGGTCAATAATTTTAGTACTCATTGGCTAATTAGAACAGCCGATTGTGCATCCTCAAGTGCTCGCAGATGCTGATGGCTAGCGTACTGAGCACGGTAGCTTTCCACTGTCATCATATCCAGGATCACACAGTGATGGATCACCCGGTCAATGGCCGCCATCGTGGTCATGGGATCTTTAAAAATCCGATTCCATTCACTGAACACCAGGTTGGTGGTAATCAACACCGCTTTACGTTCATAGCGTTCAGACAGGAAGGTAAAGAGCACCTCCATTTCATCTCGATCATGCTGGACATAGCCGATATCATCGAGAATCACACAGGCAAATTTATCTAGCTTTGCCAACTCCTGTGGCAGGCGTAAGTCTCGTTTTGCTGCAAGCAAGCGTTGCACGAGCGTGCTGGTAGGGAGCCAGAGCACTGGATACCCGGCAAGAATCAATTCATGACCAACGGCTGCCCCTACATGGCTCTTCCCTACGCCAGGCCTTCCCAGGGCAATGACATTGCCCGCTTGCTCAAGGAACGCTCCCTGCTTCAACCGCTCGATTTGTAATTGGAGCGCAGGGGACAGGCGCTTGAGATCAAAGGTCCGAAACGTCTTTTCCTGAGGCAACCCGCTCTGTCGCAAGAGTCGTTCCGTGCGCCGCTCCTGTCGTAGGGCTTCTTCGCGTTTGGCTAATTCGTGCAAATACCCTTCATGCGAGAGACCCTCTTTCGCGGCCTTGAGTGCCAGATCGGTAAAACTGGTAGCCATGCCCGTGAGCTTGAGGCGTTCCAGCAGCACACGAAGGTCCTGATGCCGATTGATGGTGTTAGGCACAATTCCTCCTTGATGGAATGAGTTGATCATACGTGGACAAATCAAGCGAAGGGGCCTGGATGTGCGGAACCTGATGCATGCCTGGCAGCTGGACCAGATCACGCACCATCAGAAAGGTCGGAGCCTTGTCGGCTTCGAGCACGATTTGCAGGGCGGTTTCGACTTCCGTTTCAGAGGTCGAGGCCGCCAGATGCAAAATGCGCACGTAGTCGCGGTCAGCGCGCTTGGCCCCATCGGTCCGTAAGCGATCATAGGCCAAGCGAAAGGTCGTCGTCGGAAACAGTTCATCGCGATACCGATAGGCCGCAAACGCTCCAGGTTTGCGCACCAGTGACCAGATGATATGATGATAATCGATCTGATGGTGATGCTTGCCGATCAGACGAGGCAGTTCAAACACCTGTGTCGTGCCCACATACCCCTCCAGGATCTCGGAGTGGACTCGGATCAGGACAGAGGTTCCAATCAAGCGAGAGGGGACGGAATAGACATTGCCTGCCACCGAGATCGTAGAAAAACGGGAGACCTTGACCCGCAGTTCCTTGCAGGGAGCAAGAGGTGTGACTGGCAAGGGACGTAATGCCACTTTTTCTGCCGTAAAGCGAGCCACTCTCGTCTGGTTACGTTTATGGATGAGATCGGCGACAAAGTGTTCGTAGGCGGCTCGTGTGGCGAAGTCACGACTGCCCCGTACGCGCAAGGCCTGATCGACGGCCTGCTTGAAACGGTGATGGGATTGCTCGACATCCCCATTTTCATGCGCCACTCCGGTATTGTTCCAGGTGGGTTGCATGCCATAATGAGCCATCAGTGCCTGGTAGCGAAGCGTCCAGTCTTCTTGCTCCTCTTTACGCAACTGCCGCACGGCAGCACTTAAATGATCGGTGCGATGGTGCAACGGGACTCCCCCAAGGTGCCAGAGTGCTTTTTCAATGCCCTCAGCTAACGCCTCGAAGGTTTCGCTGAAACAAATACTGGCGGCCTCTGCATTGGAGTAGGTCAGCACAAAATGATACACCATATGTGGGAAAGGCTCACCTGCGATCGTCACTCCAAGATCTTCCATGTGCGTAAAATCGGATTGGGCGCGCTCTCCTGGTGTGTGATGCTGCTCAAAGATCACCTCTTGATCCGGTCCATGCAGTGCTCGCCACCTGGCGATATGGCGCCGTAAGGTGCGATCCTGAGTGGGACGATACCGACCAGGATATGTTTCACAGAGCAGAGCAAACAAGGTTGCGGTTTGCAGGGCGGGATCGCGTTCGAGCTGCTCCACTACCCAGGGCCAGTCTTGCTCAAATGGGTTCGCGCGCGTGACCCAGGTATGCGGACGCTTCAGTTCAGATGGGAGTTTGCCCACTCGCTCATATTTCCGCGCGGTTCGTTCGCTCATCCCTGCTCGCGCAGCTGCAACTTGTTGGGAACTCCCTTTTCTTCGTTCAGACATATACAACTTGACCTCTTGATCGTTTTTCATTTGAACACCACCTACTTGTTTTAAGATGGTGTTATGCTAGGCCATTGCTGGACACTTGTCGAGAGCAATGGCCGAAATTGTCCAGCGCCGTTGGGATAATTGGCCGCATCTCCACCTGCTCAACCACTGGATTTGTCCGATGTTCTTCGGCTCATTGACCTGAGCATCTGCGCACGGCAACAAGCATTCTTCACCTCCATTGAGAACCCTCCCTGTTCCCACACGAGCAGACACTCCTCAGGCAAGCTGACTGCACTCATTTTCTCTGCCTCTTTTCCAACCTTGTCTGGTGTCGTCTCCACGATGTTTCCTCTCTGCTACAGATGCATGAGAAAATCACTCCTGCTTTGGCGGCATTTCTAATCCGCCTGCATCGGACTTTCTAATTATCCATCAACATCCTGCACACCACATCCAATAAAGTGGCTGAACAGCAGGATATACATGTCGCTCACATGATGATAGGCGATGCCTCCAAAACCGCCATACCGAATGTGCTTCTCCGCGAGTAAATTCTCCTCCGCCAGCTCATATTGTGTTCCATCAGAGGCCGCCCGTTTCTCGTCGCCCCAATAGTGAGGGAGCGTGTATCGATTGAAGCAATTCTTCACATCACGCAGGGCTGCATCGAGCTTTTCCGCGGTGATATGACGCCGATTGATATGCGCAATCTGATCGGCATTGAGCGTGCCTCGCAGGTGCCTTGCCATCTGGTGCGGACCTAAGTTCGTCCCGTACGCGAAAATCGCGAGTATTTGCCGTTCCCAGGCATCATCAGCTTTCGGTTCATTGCCAGAAAGAGGACCGAGATGGCGACCAAAGCCGGTCAGGCGCTCGATACGGACGACCACATCGAGCAGGTGCCGCTCCGGGATCTTGGCGTGTAAGGCTTCTTCTAACTCGAGCAGTCCGGCGGGCTGCGCTTTGGCCTTGAGTCTCTTGAGCGATGGTTCCCCCTTCTCATTGATCATGAGTTCCTGATTAGCTGGTCTGGTTCGATCGACTTCGGCGGCCACCTCCGTCAACCAGGTGCGCAGATGCTCGACCAACCCTTCGGCAGTTGCGGGAAGGCTCAACTGCTGACAATACGCAGCAACTTTGGGTTCGCACATCTCCCAGGGAAGAAGCTGATCCCGATAGTCGGCAAACTGCTCTGAACCGATGACACAGATGTCGCCCGATTTCAGTTCGTCGGCCAGGGAGGAAAACACACACGTTTCCAGATGTTGACGTCGGTACCAGCTTTTTCCTTTGCGCCGCACCAGGATGGTTCGCTGCCACTTCTTGTTTGTAAACGAAAGATCAAGCGTCGCCTCCAGATATTGCTTGGGATTGTGCTCATTGGCCATGATGAAGTTCATGGCATCAACCAGCGTTTGATCGGACGTCGTCGAGTGCAAATCCAGCGTTTTGATCACGCGAAACAGGGCCTTGCGGTGGCTCCCGTAGAATTTCTTGAGGAACGGCTGATACCGATCCCCATGATGGGCACTGACTTGTTCACACTGTTCTAAAAGCGACATCTCGCCTCCCTCTCGATCCAGAACCTCGCGGATGTGCATGCCCCGGTCGGTTGGGTCTTGCGCGTCGGTACTGGCTTGCACCACATCTGCGAAGACCTCAATCAGGTGCTCGGTAATTGCTCGTTCCTCTTCGCGCAGCCGGAGGAGCTCCTGTTTCGCCTTCTCCGTGAGCTTGCTCATGCGTTTGAGAAACATCTGGATGATCTCGTCCTTGGTTGAGACGGTCGCTTGAGAAAGAAGGCAGGCTAGAAGGGTCAACCGCCTGGGAGCAGAGAAATCCAGGAGATCAGACGGGTACAAACTCCGCGCTTCTTGTGCCAAA
>DAOTTD010000012.1:0-41312 GCA_034438015.1 Ktedonobacteraceae bacterium
GGTCATACCCATTGCTTGTTGCTGGTCGCGGTACACTGATAGTAGGAAGTCGAGCTTGCAATCTCGCTGTGACCCGGCTGAGTCACTGTCCTATCCATGCCCTTTACCCCCCTGCTCGGCTTCTTCCCTTTTTGCTTGTTGTGACTGTAACCATGACCTGACGCAAACGACGCGATATGCTTCCAAAATGAGGGGTCTTGTTCAATCATTTGCCAAAGAACTTTTGAGTGAGCATAGCAATAAACACGCCTTCGATAACGAGGCCAGCGACTGCCTCAAACGCAGTTACCCAGAGCTGAGGCTCTCCAGGTTGAAGAAAAGGTTCTGAGAATACCCTCCCATGAAACGCTGTGATACTGGTCAACACAGCCTCAAGCAATGTCAAATGAGGTGCAGAGTACATGCCTAACACGAAGTAGGCTACCGCGCAAAGCAAGACGACAGATAGATAAGCTACAAGAATACGCCCCATTCGGTAGCCATACCCTGCCAGCAGAGCAAGTAACAAGGAAAACACCCATTTTCCAAATGCTCGCTGCATCCAAAACACCTTTCGCTGAAGGATTTGAGCACGGTAGGCAAAGCGTGTAGCTTCCTCACTCAGTCCTTGCTCCTGCAACGCAACGGCAAGTTTTCGATTAGCCCTAACAACTGCCAGATACTCCTCAAACCGAAAAGTGGCAGTTTTCATCTTTCCATTGTCCAATATCCGCTGACGCGCTTGTAGTTCGTCACCAAGGATTCTTACCTGTGTCCAGTCTACGACAGAAAGTTCAACATCGTCCCAGCGTACACCACCGAGGAAAGCAGAGCCAAATCTCTCGTTTCCAAGGAAAATACCTGCCAGGTTTGTTGCACTCGTAAAGAAGGCTCCTCTCAGATCACTCCCTTCTAAGTGTGCATTGCGGAGACTCGCCCCGTCCAGATGCGCACCTCGAAGATTAGCGCCTTCCAAGTGTACTCCTCGGAAATGAGCGCCTTCCAAGTGTGCCTCACGAAGGTCAGCCTTTTCTAAGTGTGCCTCATAGAAGGAAGCTCCCTCCAAGCGTGCCCAGCGGAGGCTGCTTCCCTCCATAAGCACTACTGCCAAAGATCGTTGTTCTAAATTGGCGCTTGTCCACTCCTCATATTTTAGCCCTGCACGTAGACGTGTAAGCGGCATGAGGCTCAGATCAACATGGCGCAGATCAGCACCACGCAAATCTAATCCTTCAGAACCTGGGTGTCTCCAATCGTTCCAATCCGCTACCCTCTGTCCAGCCTCATACGTTGCCAATAGCCACTCGACATCAGCTCGGCTTAATTTCATTCCTTTGAAAGGATAGATCCCTTTCTCGATATCAGGAACAATGACGCGACGTTGGCTCAATTCTTCTCGCCGTTTCTCATCAATCTCTGGTTCAGTGCGCCAAGATTGACCCCGGGATTGCCAATGTTGACGCCATTCTTCAGGCGACGCAGGTGAATGTTGTGGAGGAGCAAGAACTGTTTGTTGTGTTTGCTGACTTTGAAACACGATTCCGAGGAATTTGCGAACGTACTTGTTCATAGTGGTTTTGCTCCATTACTCATTTCTCATTCTAGAAAATCTCTATCAATGAATCCACTTACCTCGGGATCACACATGATCACCAGATGAGTAAGATGCAGTTCAATTGGTGTTAGTAGCTGAAAGTATTCTCCTTTCCTTCCAACTCACGGCGCGCCTCCTCGAATGCCTCACGAAGCTCTGGAGAGCGTAAGTAGCCTTGTTTCTGAAGCACTTGTGCAAGATGATGCCTTGAGAGCGACTTACCCTCCGCATGCAATTGCTGAGCAAGAAGCCGCACTTCCGTCCGAAGCTGCTGTATCCTTTCTTCTCTTCGTCGCCGGATATATTCGAGATAACGTGCTGAAATGGCTCGACAAGTAGCTTTGTCACATTTGTAGAGCACATGTGAGTCATATCCTAATCGCCGAGCAACCTCATTGACTGATGGTGGTGGCTCCACTTCTTCTTCCAGGATATCCTGCAATACCTGTCTCATTTGCTCTTGGTTAAGCGGTTTACCTTTCCATTTGGATAAGGGTGTCAATCTCTTCTTAGAGGCTTCCTCCTGTATACGAGGACAAAGCGTTGTTAGATCGCTCAAGAGAAACTCGCAGAGCGAGGTCCCGAGCACAAAACATATCCGCAACAGCATATCCATTTGTGGAAGTTTCTGATGGGAAAACCAATGTTGAGCTGTTGCCCTCGTTACGCCAAGCTCATGAGCAAATTCCGATACACTCTTCCCAGGAGGCTGTTGAATACAAAAGGTGAGGACTTCTGCCACTCGCGTTCGAGAAGGAACTGAGGAAACATTCCAGGCAACAGCGAGTAAATCTCCGATCATCGAGTTTACCCAATGGTGCCATGGCCAGTCTTCTGCTGGATATCCACTCGCTGCCTGCTCTGTCGCCGCTGCAAGTGACATACCTAGCCAACGACCACATGCTGAACAATATCCAGCACGAGAACGCCATGTCAGTGGCGGAAGAATCTGGAGACAATCTTGATAAGGACAACGTAGGCTGAGCTGGAGTTGATGCAGGGAACAAGTCGAGACATCTTGAAATCCCCAAATGAGCGGATCGTACACGACCTGGCCATTGATTCGCTGCTCTTCATAACAGACTGGGCACCATGCTTTCGTTGCTCGAAGCAGTCCTCTCACATACATGACTTCCGACCATGGAAGTAATGTCAAGAAATGCAGATCAGCACGCGTTGTCAGCGCTCCAAGAATTTGGACCAGCCTGTTGGCGCGAATACCGATAGCGTTCAACAGATGTGATTTACGCCCATCCGTCATGAAAAGTGTTTGTCGTCCCCGATGAGGAGAAATGCTTTGTCCCTGTGGAGCGATCACCTTGTTCACAAGGATACCCGGAAAAACTCCATGCGCGTCTGCTAAGCGGGTTAAGTAGCTTGTCAGGCTTTCCACAAAGGCTGTTCCGACGCCAATTGGCTTTAAGGCGTAGAGCATACTGCGTTCTGGTATTTGGACTGATGAGAGATCCCACTCTTCGTAGATATCAACGACCGTTTTACCCATCAGTTCCCGTCTCTTCCTTGACCGGATCTCGCTCAGGATTGCGCTGTCCGATACGAGCACCACGCGATTGCGGAGCCTTCTGCTGCTTCTCTGTCTCACCGCTCTGCTTCTGCCCATTTTTCGCGCGGCGACGGCCTGACAATCCTAGTCGAAACAGCAAGCGTTCATCTGCTCCAGGGGAAGCGGCCATCCGCTTTTCCCCTTCCTCAATGTCGCTAATCATCTGGTCACACCGATCTGCCGTCTCGGCATGTCGTTCCAGCCGAGCTGTCGAAAGCGTCTTCTCCCCTTCCTCCAATGCCTCAGCTAGTGCTTTGGTCAGCCAACCTTTGAGAATGCCCACACAGCCGACAGAATGTGCGTAGCAGTACTTCCACTGATGGATGAGATCTGGCTGCTCTTCCAGTGGGAGGTGACGCTGAAAAGACAGCAAGACCTTTTGAAAAGCCTGGCGATCTTCTTTTTTCGTTGCATCATAGCGCGGAAAATGAATATCGATGCTACGTCGAGAGAGCTGGGCGTTCAAATTGCGAAAAATCGGGAGATCATACGTCCCGGCTAAAACGTGAACCGTTTGCGTTTCTATTGCAAGAGATTTGAGATGGTCGAGTTGCTCAAAGAGAGTCGATCCCTTGGCCACTTTGCCAAAGTGCTGTGCTTCATCAATGAGGATGGCGACCATCTGACGATACTTGATCGCCTGTTCCCAGGCACGTTGCAGCGCTGTGGCATCTCCTCTTGGGTGCGGGTTCACACGTGGTTGCCATTTTTCGTTGTCAATCGGGGTTAAGGCATGGTAATTGATTTTGTAGTCGATGAGTGGTTCGGAGACCCTCATGAGCGCGCGGGTGTAGAAATCAGCCCACTTGAACAGGCGGGAAGAGGGAGCCATAGCATTCAACCGCGCGACCGGGAGATGACCTTGATTCTCTTGCATGCGCGCCAATGCCTGTTCCATGAGGCGCTTTTCGATGTGCTCCAGTAAGGTGGTTTTCCCTACCCCGGTCGGGCCGAAAACGAAGATGAGGAGCTTCCCCACTGGCTCACGGATGGCGTTCCAGACAGCATTGTCGGCCTGGCTCAAGTAAGGATGCGCTACGGTGTATGCTTTGAAGTAGGCGAGGCGCTCCTCTTTGGACTGCTCTAGCAACTCACGCGGAAAGCTTTGTTTCCGGCGGGGCTCGGTCGTTTTTGCCATCAGCGATACTCCTCGTATTCGTCCAGATCCTCCAGATCCTCCTCTTCATCGTCCTGGATGGGCTCTACAGGCTCCAGAACACCAACTGCACTCTGAACAGGTTCAGATGACGATGCGGAAGGCACATCGTCAAACAATGTCTGGTCCTGCGAGCCCGGCATCATATGATAGCCACCCATGCGAGCCAAGACATCACGGGTTTCCAGATCATGCTGCCGTTGGGCAAGCACAACCTCGTGGGCTTCGGCTGAAGCAAGAAAGTCGGCCAGCCGCTTTGCGGTGACTGAGGCTCCTCGACCATGATTTTGCTGGCTTTTCCGCATTTCCGCGCTGGCAATCTGAACCTCGCGTTCGGTATGTCCACGAAGTTGCAGGTAATGCTCAGAAAGACATTTCACCCAGTTTCCCTGAACGAAAGCGTAGGCAACTCCAATGTTAAAAGGATCGTAGCGCACCAGAACATCAGTTCCCTCGACTCCTGGCAATGCGAAGAATTTTGAACTGTAGTAGACGTAGTTGATCTTCACTCCGTGTCCCTGCTCGACTCTCGCCGTTCCTTTCTTCTCCCTCCGTGGTCCGGCAAGGGAGAGATAGCGAAAATCGTCATCGTAGCGCATATGGGCGCGTTCACCCGTCGTCGCCAGTCCCATTCTGAAGGCGTCAATTGGTGATTGGCCGAGGGCCGGATGTTCCTCCAGATCGTACACTTCAAATGCCCAGATCGAGAGGTAATCGTAGAGATCTCCTAACGTCCAAACAGCTTGCTCCTTTGGTTGAATCTTTTTCGTCACCTGCCGAACCCGCTGCATGATCTGTGTGTTCCCTAAAAGATCATGCACAAAGGTTGTATTAGCCGTCCCGAAGAGCCGTTCGCACACCGATCCGTATCGTGGATGTGCCCAGGGTCGTGTTTTCTTGGTGCAGCCGTAGTAAGCGGCGAGCGTCTCAAAGTAGATGCTGTCAAACTCCCTGCCTCCATCTACCACCATGATTTGTGGTAATCGCCCATATCTCCAAACACACTCGCGGAGCAACATCATACAGGAACGGTAGCTCGGTGGATCAAAGGTGAGATAGATCGCGAGCAACCGACGTGTAAACGCATCCATCAGAAACGAGGCCCAGGGCCGACCAAGAGGTCGCCCGGTACGCGCGCTGACCAGTTCCACGTCCAGCAACGTATGGTCGAGGTGCCCGATTTCGAGTGGTCGATCACCATGTTTTGGAGTTGTGCGCGTCAATTCCCACACCCAGGGTTCCAGCGGAGTCGCGGCCCGTTTTCCCTGGCGTTTGAGCACTTGCTCGTAAGCCGGACGCTGCTTGATCCGCTTCCAGAAAGTCTTGTAGGTCGGAATGATTGCTAACCCCTCCAGCTTCGCCTGACGCTGGAAAGCGATGTATACTTCTTGTTTGGGCTTCTGCTTCAGGGTCTCGTAATCGTTGAGAATGAACTTCTCCATCAGCGTTTCTGCCTGCTCTGGGAGCTTCTTCAAGCGATTGCCCTGTGTGCCAGCACGTGGAAGCAAGCCAAGGTAGCCGTTCCCCAGTGTTACCTCGGCTTCTCGAAATCGCTGCTGCCAGCGTTGAAGGGTCCGAGTCGAGACAGATGACGTGGCAGAATCAGCACTCGGCTCTTGCCATGCACCAAGCAGCGCATACCGCCGATTCGCCTCTTGCAAGTCGGAAGGCGTGGCCTGCGCAAGCCGTGTTTGCACCTGTTCTTGTTGCGCTTCTCGTGGCTGGACATCCAGTCCAGTGATCTTGCCTTGCTGGAGCAGGGTCTCGAAGGTTTCATGCGGGACATCCACCAACTCGTTCCGTTCTGAACGCAGCGTGGTGAGCGTCAAGCCAATATTGAGAATGCTCCAGGGCTTTCCGTCCCAGAGAATCGATGCGCCGACGGGAGCCTGAAGAATGTGTGGGCGTGGAACTGATGGCGATACAGGTGTTAAAACGGCATGAGCATGAGCCATTTTGCGGTTCAGAAAGACGCGCACCTTCCCTGGCTCTGCGAGAGGAGCCGCACGGAGGTCAACATACAAACCATCAGTGATGATCAAAAAGTACATCGCATCAGCCCAATCAGCCGGGTGTTTCTCCAGCAGCTCACGCAAGGTCAGGCCAGGATTCCTCATGACAGTTGTGCGAATTGCTTCCTTCCGCTCTTCCGGGATAGTGGGAGCATTGACGCGCAGGTAATCTTCGAGGAACAGAAGGTTACGTTGGTAGATCCAGTCGATCTGGGCAGAAGTGTAGAGACGGTAGAACAGCCCAAAGGGTTCAGCGTAGGCTTCTCCAGGAGGGCAAGACCAGGTTTCATCGGACCTTCGCACATAGCGATGGGGCATGTCCTTGGCCAGTTCTGCCAGCCGTTCCTCCATTTTACATTCCAGCCACCCGGCGCGATCCTGTCGGATGACAAAGAAGTCAGGCGTATGGATGGCACCAACGCGCCGATCATTGTTTCTCCCCTGGTAGGTCAGTTTGATCCGTCCGGGTTGATCGTAGAAGGCAAGCACATCGGGATCATGCTCCATCTCGTGGATCGCCGGGAACTCCAGTCGGTGACTTTCAAACTGAATACTGACGCCCATTTTCCTGCTGGGGTAACGACCGCTCACATTGCCAGCAGCGCTTCGGACGCGGCGAGCAGGGGGAGATGCTCGAATATGAGCAATGAGCTTTTTGGTCTCTTCTGGAAAACCGAGGTGTAGACACCAGTCCTCAAAAGCACGGTCGTCAAACATCATGGGAACCACCTCTCTGCAAGCCAGGCAACTTCTTCTCAGAATGCGCGTACTCTACGACAGGTTATGATGCCAAAATGTACTTTCCGCCAGGATATGTTTCCAAATGAAAGTATATCCTGCTCATCTTCTTCCTGTCCAGTGAGCTTGCAAAGAGGTGGTCAACGACAGGTTATGCTTCCAGTCGGCGTCAGGATATGGTTCTAGTCACACTTGTGTCACTCACGGCATAAATTGGCCGTCTCGGCCATTAATTGCCGTTTTTGGGAATTTCCTCAATGAGTTTTCAGATGTGCTCCTCTCCCGAACACCTCATCCGTGTGAAAGGTTTTCGCTGTCCCTTTCAGAGGGAAGACGGGTTCCAAAGCCATAGAGAAAAGAGGTGGCGGTCTGGCGTACCGCGATGTCAAATCCAGTACGGACACAGGAAGCCACCAGATCAGCAGCCTCATAGAAATTTTTCACGATCTGGAAGCTGCGCCCATCATTTAAGGTGCGTGTCTCGATCTGGCGATCTCGCCTCACGGGCTGATCGGGAGCCGTCGTGGGATCACCCATATCATCCACAAAGAACAGCTTGCCTCCAGGACGCAGCCAGGTCCAGCAGGAACGCAAAAAGGTATCAAGCTGCTCACGAGGGATATGGGAAAGCCAGAAGCCGAAAAAGAGGGCATCGTAGACGCGCTCAGGCTGCCAGCAGAACAGATCAGCCAGGACATAGGTAACGCGAGGACTGGCGACTTTGGCCTGATTGATCGAGAGCATTTCGGCAGAAGCATCGACGGCGGTCACCGTCGAGGCGCTACGCAGCAACTGCTGCGTCCAGATTCCCGTCCCAGCGGCCAGTTCGAGTACGTCTCCTGCCAGATGAAAGGCATGGAGTTGGGCACCCACCTCATCCCATTCAGCGAACCAGCGGGCATTCAGCTCTGGCCCTTGATCGTAGCGCCCCTGGCGGTTGATGATTTCATCGTACTCGCTGCCACTGGCTTGATAGTAACGCTTCATTTCTTCGAGCGTTTGAAGAGAAACAGAATCGTTCATCACAACAGTTCTCCTTTCCTTTTCGGTACACAGTCTGATCACCCTCTGCACGGGATCAGGGAGAGATACGAGGGTGAGACGACGTACTGTCCAATTCCTTGACCTCGCGACACACCTCTTGGAGGAGGGTTCGCACCTTCGGGTCACGCAAAATGGCAGGCTGCGCGAGATACCGGGCGATATGCTTCTGCGTCAGCGCCACCTGCTCTGCCTGAAGGTACAAGGCAATCCGCCGGATCTCTTCACGATATCCTTGCAACCGCTTTTCTCGTAGTTCTCGGCGATATGCCGTGAAACGCTCCGCAATCGTGTGGCAGGCGGCTCGATTGATCTTGTACAAGGTCGTTGGCTGATAGCCGAGGAGGTTCCCACTGCTTTCAGCGAAGGTGGGGGATCTTCTGTCGCACGCGATGCCGGATACAGACGGAGATTTCCCGAAATCTCCAGAGAAGAGGATCGTAGAGGATCTGTCCACAAGCTTGCCATTCTTCGTAACAGACTGGTCAGATTGCGCCTGTCGTGTGCTTCGGGTGTTCAAGCCAAGGAGTGCCAACAATCGCTCATTGGCCTGCGCATCCACACGCAGAGCCTTTTCGCCTTCCTCAATGTCCGTGATCATCTTGTTACCGCGTCCTCGTGAGCGCAACCTGGATACGCTGCTGTCCGTCTTCCCCAAGTTGGAGAATGTAATGCGAGCGCTCGCTCGCCTTTTCGGCCCCAGTGGCATCGAACGTTGGCCAGCGCACATCAACGGAGGTTAGCTTCTCACTCAGCGGTTCGACCCGCTCAAGCTGGGGCCTGGTTGCCGTGAGCCCTTGCGACCGATATCCCTCGATGGCTCGCGTAAAGAAGCTCTCGATCTGGCCAGCCTCGGTGAGAACGATGGCCCCTTCATCGGAGAGGACCAATGCCGGGAGAGCCCAGCAGTCCGCTATGCCATGCGGGTCAGCAGCACTCAATGCCTGGCCAATGTGTTCCAGGCACCTTCTGATCGACTGCTCGTTCATTGACACTTCACCTCGCTTGTTTTCACAAAATGTCACTCACGGCTACGTAGAAGGAGCCTGCCACACCTGCACCGTCCCATCCATGCTGCTAGAGGCGATACGCTTTCCAACAGGAGACCAGGCAACATCCCATACTATATCAGAGTGACCGCGATAGATAAAAATAGTGTTGCCAGAGGAAGCATCCCAGACCCGTGCCGTTCTATCAGCGCTTGCAGAGACGATGTGTGTGCCATCGTCCGACCATGCGACCGCGTTCACTTGTCCAGCATGCCCTCGACAGACGACCAGCTCATTGCCAGAGCTGGTATCCCATATCTGTATTGTCTTATCCTGACCTCCAGAGGCAATACGTGTACCATCAGGGGACCAGGCGGCTGTTGTCACCAGACCTGAATGGTTCTGATAGGTGAAGACATGATCTCCTGTAATCGCATCCCAGACCTGTACGGTTTGATCATCGCTTGTAGAAGCGATACGCTTGCTATCTGGTGACCAGGCCACGGCATACACCAGAGCAGCATGGCCACGATAGGTGTAGACCGTCTTTCCAGAGGCAGCATCCCAGACTTGTACGTTCCGGTCCTGGCTTGCAGAAGCAATATACTTCCCACCAGGGGACCATGCCAGAGTCCATACTATATCTGAATGACCGCGATAGGTGTGGATTGGGTTGCCAGAAACTGCGTCCCATACTTGCACGGTCTTATCGTCGCCTGCGGAGGCAATGCGCTGTCCATCGGGCGACCACACTACAGATTCTACATCTTTAGAATGGCCACGATAGATCAGAGCATTGCCGCCGGAGACTGCATCCCATACTTGCACCGTCTTATCACCGCCACCAGAGGCAATGCGCCGTCCAACAGGAGGCGACCAGGCTACAGCTCCCACCGAACCATGATGGCCGTGATAGATATAGAGGCTGGCCTTCGATGATGGGGGAGGAGATGATCGTCGCGCGAGCTCCCACCAGGTAAAACCTCCGCCCACTACGACCAGGCCAGCCAGACCAATGATAATCCCCCGACGTGAAAGGCGCGCAGAGAAATTGGAGGTTGGAAAAACACTGGATATAGGCATCGGGGTAGATGGGAGCGAGTCTGGAAGGGTCTCTTCCACATGAGGGGTTGCAACTGTGGAGACCGAAGGTTCGGCAAATTCAACAGGTGGAAAAACTGCTCGTTGCGAGGAAGGAATCGCGGGAAAGTCCAGGGGGGTAGTTGAATTAGCGAGGTCAAGTACCTCTGAGGGGCAGGCCTGTTCCAGAGCAGTGGCAAAGGCTCTCACACTTGCAAAGCGTCGTTCTGGCTCTTTGGCAAGTGCTATCATTACCACTTCCTCAACGTCTGGCGCAATTGCAGGGTTGCGCTCACGCAGCGGAGGAGGAGGAGCGAGCATATGTTGTGTGGCTATTTCCAGAGCAGATCCCTGAAAGGGCCGGTCGCCAGTCAACCATTCGTAGATGACAACCCCCAGTCCATATTGATCGGTGGCTGGACGGGGCCTGCCCTGCAGTTGCTCAGGGGCCATGTAGGGAATCGTTCCGGCCATTTCGTTGGTAGCCTGAGAAAGCGAACTCCGCGCGATCAGTACAAAACCAAAATCACTGAGCAACACTTCGTTATGGCTTCCCAGCAGCATATTCTCTGGTTTAACATCCCGATGGATCAGCCTGTGATTATGAGCATACTGCAAGGCACCAGCAACCTGTTTGACATAAGATAGAACGGTCGCCAGAGCAAGTGGTACTCCTTTAGGGTGACGTCGACGCAGGGTGCCATGAGGAGCATAGCTCATGACCAGAAACGGGGTGCTTTTCTCAACGCCAAACTCCAAAACGCGCACGATATTCGGGTGCTCCAGGTGTGCAATCGTGCGTGCCTCGTTACGAAATCTCTCAATGTCATCACTTATTAAGGAAGTGTGTAGCACTTTAATAGCCGCCGAGGTGTCCAGGTGGATGTGCCTGCCCAGATAGACCTCGGCAAAGCCTCCCTGCCCTAACAATTGAATGAGGCGATAGTTGCCAAGTTGTTGGCCCAGGCGATCGGCCATCATTGCACCTCTTTGCTCAAGTTAACTACATGGTTTCGCTTCGAGTGGGCCATTATCTCAGAGGACATATTGAGAATAAATAGCGTATAACGTCCATTGGTCTCATTGTACTCTACTGTAGACAAAACTTCAAAGACACTTCCTCACCTTTTTTACCCCGTTCTCTCAACAATATGTATACGTGTATTGTCTCACTTTTTTGTTAGGAGAAGAGAATAGGCGAGAAACTGTTACAGGCTTCCCTTACTTTTTCTCTGCACCAGTCACTGCCGTGAATACGCCAAGCGCGATATATACACATCCTGTAATATAGCGCTGAAGGCGTTGGAAGGTGGCATTGCCGGTGATGAACTTTCCCGCGACCGAGCCGAGTAGGGCGTAGAGGCTATCTGTACAGATACCCACCAGTTCGAAGAGTATCCCAAGCAGTAGCATTTGTTCGGGTACCGGGCCTCTCGTAGGATCAACAAATTGGGGCAAGAAGGCGTAAAAGAAGAGGGCCGTTTTGGGATTGAGCAGGTCCACCAGAAAGCCTTGAACAAAGAGCTGAGAGAAAGTCTTGGGAGCTACTACCGCTGTCTGTTGCGGCTTTTGCCGGGTCAGGAGCGTGCGCACGCCCAGGTAGATCAAGTACGCTGCCCCCAGGTATTTCACTACACTGAAGGCGAGTGCAGACGAGAGCAGCAGCGCTGAAAGTCCCAGGGCGGCTGCAACCGCGTGAACGAGTCCCGCTAACTCTATGCCCAGGACGGAGGCGAGTCCCGCTCGCCGTCCTTGAACCGCACTGTGAGTAACTATATAGGCGACCGAGGGGCCGGGAATGAGCAACAATCCCGCTGCCGCGAGGGAGAAGAGAATGATGGTTGACCAGGCGAGCATAGTTATCTTACCTCTTGAATTTACACACATCATACCACAAAAAAAGCACGCCCGGCCAACATCTGCCTCTTATGGCTTCCTGGCGCGAATGAACGCGCTCACAAACCGCCCATCGACCTCGGCACGTTC
Source organism: Ktedonobacteraceae bacterium (assembly GCA_034438015.1). GTDB lineage: Bacteria > Chloroflexota > Ktedonobacteria > Ktedonobacterales > Ktedonobacteraceae > JACDAE01. The sequence continues at coordinate 12,140 of DAOTTD010000012.1, forward strand.
GGCCTCCGAAAGGGCGGCGATCGATGCCTGCGCTCCGCTGTCGGCAATATCCTGCAGTGCATACCGCCGTGTCACTTCCACTTCGATGGCGGTGAAGCCTGCCGATTGGAGCAACTGTCGATAGGTCTCCTCCTCCAGCGCGCCGGCGATACAGCCGGCCCAGGACTCCAGATCTGTGCGCAGCGCCTGCGGGATACGGCCCTGGAAGACGACATCGGAGACGGCGAAGCGCCCGCCAGGATTAAGCACGCGATAGGCTTCACGTAACACCTGACCTTTGTCCGCTGAGAGGTTGATGACACAGTTCGAGATCACCACATCCACGCTGTTCTCGGGCAACGGGATGTCTTCGATAATCCCCTTGAGAAACTGCACGTTTTCAATCCTGGTCTCACGCCGATTCCGTTCAGCCAGTTCGAGCATGGCATCGGTCATGTCCAGCCCATAGGCGAAGCCCGTTGAGCCGACACGCTGCGCCGAGAGGAGAACGTCGATGCCTCCGCCACTGCCCAGATCCAGGACCTTTTCGCCCGGCTTCAGTTGGGCGAGGGCTGTGGGATTGCCGCAGCCGAGCGAGGCCAGTGCAGCCGCCAACGGAATGGTCCCCAGTTCCGCCTGCGTATAGAGGTTTCTCGTGATGGGGTCCTCCTCAGCAGCACTCGTCGTACAACAGGTTATGGCACAACACTCAGTTTGCTGCGTTGGCTCCGTAGCGACGACGGGCTGGACGGTATTCGTGCCCGTTTCCGGCGTACAACACGTGGTTCCACAACACGCGTCTGTTGAGGCTGGCTCCGTTCCCAGGACGTGCAGGGCAGTCTTTGCGTAGCGAGCGCGCACCTCGTCCCGTAACTGTTCATCGTTGGTTGGTATCGAAACTAGTATTTGAAAATCTCGCGTTATCTCGCGTTGTATGACAGTTTCTTCACGATTATTGACATGCTGTTCCATATCAGGTATCCTCGTATTCAGAGCACCTTTTCAACTGAATAGTGTTTACGGGTTCCGTGATAAATCGGTCTCACGGGTAAAAGCGCTACCGTAAGGATAGGTTGACCCTATCGTGCTCAAGTAGCTTCCAATGTGGCATCACAGAGGAAGTAGAGGCATCTGTAGTTGTGCCAGTACGGTCTCCGTACAAACAAGCAATCGATGCGATACAACGCTCGATTTTTTGATACTATTGTACTCATCTTCTCCTCTTTCTTGTGGTTGTTTTGAGGAAGACTCCTTGTCTCCCTTCTCTGTTCAAGGAGACGGAAATACGTCAAAAAGGACGCACCTGCTCGCCCGCTTCCTGCCCGGCTGTTTCGTCTGAACAGCACGCGCCTGTGGAGCAACAGTTGCAGCGCGGTTGATAGTTCATGACGTGGCCCCGGCGATCTACCTCAAAATGACAACATGCCAGCAAGAGCTGCTTGAGTTTCTCGCGTGCACGCTGGACTCGTGACTTTGCCCCTGAAAAAGAGAGGCCCAGGCGCTCGCTCAACTCTTTCTGGGTCAGCCCTTGATATTCGGTCAGCACCAACGCCTGCCGATCGTGCTCTGGCAGGCTCCTCACCATCGCTCTCACGGAAGGGAATAGTTCTGTGATTATGTCGTCATCCGGCAGTTCTTCTGGCATCTGCAAGACATCCGACGCCTCCAGGGAGATGGTGGGCCTGGCGCTGCGGTAATAATCGATAATGGCGTTGCGCGCGATCTGATAGATCCAACTCTCCAGTTTTCTGGTATCTTTGAGCGTCTCAATTTGCTGATGGACCTTGAGAAAGACCTCCTGCAGCAGGTCCTCAGCAGTCGCCTCATCGGGCACGCGCTTGCGGATGAATTGCAACAGTGGTATGTGAAACGCCTCCCATATCTGCTCGGTTGTTGTGGACATTGGAACGCTCTCCTCCTCGCGTATTCTCTTATTGTAGAGACGGAGTTCTGTCCAAAAGGACGCATTTCTTTTCTTACGCTCTGTCAGTATAGTCTATAGTGAGCCATCCTCGCTTTCATAAAGGAGGGAAACGTGTATATACTACACTCGTGAAAAAATTGGGACTTGTGAATTGTGTTGCAATTCACAAAAAAGATGTGAAAAAAGTCACACGAGCTATCGTATTTTCTATAAAGCACTATAGTAGCGCTTTTCTAGCGAATCCTCAAGTAAGAGTGCAGCGTTCGGCTGCAAGAAAGAGAAGGGCGATGTCTTCACGTACACTTCGCATGGCAGGCTGGCTCCTATTGATCGCGGCGGTAATCTCGCTTGTGAGTACCGTACTGGGAATTGTGATTCCCGGTCCCGCTGGCCCGAACGGCCCACCGGCAAATATTGTTTCAGTTATAAACCTGGTCGCCGGGATACTCTTCCTGGTAAGTCTGCCCTCAGCGTATCTGGCGCAGAAGCAGGTAGGCGTAGTGGGGCTCATCGGTATCATTGCACTGTGGATTACCGTAGTCCTCTTCGATATCGTTCTGAGCATCATCAGTATCATCTTTGTTTCAAGCAATCAGGTTTCGTCTGCCACTGGATCACCTCCGACCTACCTCTTCATACTCTTCCTGGTCGGGACGATACTGGCACTCATCGGTGGCGTTCTCCTCGGATTGAGAACGATCCAGGTACGAGTCTTTCCCGCTGCTATAGGCTGGCTGCTGATCGTCGCCGCCATATTGAACGCCGTCGACTTTCCACTACAAGGAACCATCAGCACGATTGTGAGTACTCTCAGCAGCGTGTTGCTCTTTGTAAGTCTTGGCTGGTTGGGTTACGCGATAACAACCCATGCGGCTGAAGCTGTGATGGAGCCAACAGTAAGAAAGGCCAGCATGTAGAGCTTCTCATTGCAAACGAACGTGCAGTGTATGTTATCAGTTCTAAGACTTGATGAGGCTTTTCCCTCATCAAGCCTTTAAATTCCAGATTTACAGCTTATAGCAGGCTCACCAGCGCAAAAACTCCAAAGAGCGTGATGATTATACCCGACATGCGGTTGATCCACAGTAGCCAGCGAGCCGTGAACCGGGTGCGCAACAGGCTGACACCGCCGGTCAGGATGAACCACCAGAGGGATGAGCCGAGGAAGACGCCGCAGACGACGATCCCCGCGGACAGATAGCCCCCGCTGGCCGCCCCCACGCCGATGCCCGCGAAGATGGCGAGAAACGAGAGGATGGTGAGCGGATTGGTGAGCGTCAACAGAAGCGTGGAGAGGTAAGCGCCTGGAAAGTTGCTCGCACTGGCGCTGGCGGCCCGTTCGGCAGGTCCAACCAGCAGGGTCTTGATGCCCAGATAGGCAAGGAACAGGCCACCAATAAGCCGTATCCAGATTTGATGGCTGACGAGGAAATCGGAGATCGCGGTGAGGCCAAACCCGGCGATGCTGCCGTACAAGCCGTCCGCGGTCGCTATGCCCAGGCCCGACACCAGCCCGTAGAGCCGCCCCCTGTCCAGCGTGCGTTGAATGCACAATACGCTCATGGGACCGACGGCGGCAGCGATTGAGATGCCAATGAGCAGACCACGCAGAAAGAAACTGAGGTTCATCGAGGCTGGTTTGCCTGCTGGTTTTGCGTCAGTATACGTGAAAACCGTATGCGCGAAAATGCGAACATACCCTTTTGCCTTTCAGTAGGGCCCCTACGATGAAGTGACTGCCACAATACGAGCGTAGTCGGCAGGCATAGCAGGCGGATTTCCTGTCACTGTCGGCTTATCCTGTTTTGCCGTTGCCAGCACATTCGCCAGTGCCGTCGCCGCACCCGTAGTTGTATCCACAGCGTACAGGCTACCATCGGCATAGAGGGTTACGATGTGCGGGTTCAGCCACGCTCCAAGCTCCATAAAGAGGGCCGTGGTCGTCATCAATACCTGCGGCGTCCCGACCTTGAGCTGCGTCCCCGAGCCGCTCAGATGCACCATGTAGAGCGCGCTATGACGGGTATAGGGCATATCATTGTCGCTGGAAAACTCGACATAGATCAGCGTGTGCTCATCGGGAGAGAACAGGGGCGTAGTCACCCAATGGTACTTGCCAGTGTTGCTCAACTCAAGCTGCGACGGCAGGATCACGTGTACAGCACTCGCAGGCGGCACCTTACCGCCTGCAGTAAGAACAGAGAGGCTATTGGCGTAGGTCAGCGAGGTCGCGCCTGACGGCACGCTTCCGTCGATGGGAGAAGGCACAAAGCCCTCGGAATCTGAATAGAGCAGCGTGTGGCTGATGGGAGCAAGGGCCAGGGGACCTGCCGGTTGTGCTGCGCTCATAAGCTGGCGCGGCTTTTGTCCGGACTTCTGCGATAGATCTAGCGCCCACAATCCATACTGTACAGAGCGATGATTACCGCGATCATCGGTCAACAGGAGGGTGGTATGCTTCGCCTGATCGCTCATAAGAGAGAAGACACGGAAGCATGGGCACTCACTGATTGAATGGCTGTAAACGGGCCGCGATTGCTCCAGAGGGCCCGCGTAGATGGTCACAGCGCCGTCGCCACTGACCGGCTCGGTACTCCACGCGATCGTCTTGCCGTCGCTGCTCAGCTTCATCGATGTGATCACCTGGTTCGCGGGCAGCGCGGCGATCTGGCGGGCGCTACCGCCGAACACATCGGTGAGCCAGAGTCCGTTGCCACTGTAGAGAAGTTGGCCCGATGGCGTCAGAATGGGCGTTATGGAGCGGCTGTAGATATAACCTGGTGTAGCGAGAACCTGTGACGCGCCATTGCTGGTGGAGACCGCATAAATATTGTTTTGCTGCTCATATATGATATAATGCTCCGCCGGGATCCCGAGCGACGAGGGCGAACCACTACCCGGCACCTGCAGTATGGTAGAGGCCGGAACAGGTATCGTCGTTCCCGTAGGCTGAGGAGTGACGCCAACCGGCACGGGCGGATTCACAGCGGCGGGCAAAGCCCGGACGATCAGACTGCTGAACACAAGGAGAAGCAGACCAAGCAGGACAAGCAGCGAAACAACGCCCAACTTGAAAAAGCGTGGCTCCTGCACTGGTGGTGATGGGATATACTCCGGCGCCTGTTCTGGCGGCCTGGTTAATTGCTGTGTCAAGGTCTTTTATTACTCCACATTTATTCTTCCTGGCACTGCCAGGACACGATACGTACATACGCTCCTTAGCACAAGGAGATCAACACTTCCTGAATTACGCGATTACGCGCTCTGCTCCCGCGCTTCATCCAGATTCGTGCGTTCTGAGAGCGGCTGCACAGCAGCGCCATGGCGCTGTACAAAAGCAAGGGTCCTGCTCATAACCTCTTCACGGTCGTGGTCCTTCATAATTACATGATACGAATGGTGCAATATTACAAGGTGCTTGTCCTTTGAACCGAGGAGGCGATAGATCTCCCGTCCATCACGCACAGGCACTACGTGATCGTGCAGGGCCGCCATCACCAGTACCGGGGTCGTCACCAGGGGCAACTCGCTACGCAACCGGGGTAGATATTCAAGCATGCTTGCAACCGGTGCCATCGGCGTCCAGCGGTAGACATCGCGTGTATATTTGCGCCGCGCATCCGGGTCGCGCACATCCTCTCGCAGCGTAGGCAGCAGAGGCGTCACGCGTCTTGCTACGCGCACGGCAGGCCGTAACCACGGCCGCATATGCAGCGGCGCACACATAGAGACCACCCCTGCGACCTCTTCATGCGCGGCGGTATGCAGACCGAGCGCGCCCCCCAACGAATGCCCGATCAGGAACACCCCATCACAGCGCTGCTTGAGCAGGTGGAGCTCGCGCTGTACAGCAGCCACCCATTCAGGCCAGCCAAGAGGAAGCATAGCGCGCACATGACTTCCATGACCCGGCAGCAAGATATTCTCCGTAATCACGCCATGCGCACTCAGCCGCTCCTCAACCTCCGTCATATCTCGTCGGCTGCCATTCAGGCCATGAACCAGCAAGGCACCTATGACCGGTGCATGTGCGGCATGCCCGCGTTCCTGTGGCATATCCATTGGTGTCGTTCCCTTATTACATTTTACATAAGCAAACTCATTTTATAAGCATAAAGTTACGATATCAGTCAGGTATCCTGACTCTTCAGGTCCCTCTTTCCGAACTCGTCGCCGCGACGCGGCTCGCACCATTCCTGTGTGGGTGGCAGGCTGGCGGCGCAGGCCGCCAGCCTGCCACCCACACCAAACTGCTTGTGAAGCGCCTTTGGCGCTGATGAGTCGGGAACAGTTGCACCGATACCTTACTATAGAACGAATTAGTAAGTGTATAGGTTGCAGTATCTGGTACATTTCACCCATATACAGCCAGGCAAAGTGCGATTTCTCTCACTCTATTTCGTCCTGCCAGGAATAAATTCGGCTCCTATTTATCTTATAACATATGGGAGCATTTGCACTACACAGTCAGAACATCTGGCAAGGATTGATTTCTCTTTAGTAGAGGGATTGATTTGACAAAACGGGTAAAAAGATTCTTCCTTTGTACCGCAAGCAGATTACTTTCCTATGCCGTTGTATTTTTACTGTTTTGATGATATAGTTGCTCAGTATAATCAACTATAGAGAGCATCATTTTCTAAAAGTGGTCTCGGAGGATGTAATATGAAGTTTTCAACGAAGGCGATCCACGCAGGTCAAGAGCCGGACCCCTCGACGGGCGCGATCATGACCCCTATCTTTCAGACAGCCACATATGTCCAGGCGGGCATTGGTGATCATAAAGGGTACGAGTACGCGCGTACCAGCAATCCCACGCGTACGGCGTTAGAAACCTGTCTCGCGTCACTGGAAAATGGGCAGTATGGACTGGCGTTTGCGTCCGGGCTGGCAACTGAGAACACCGTACTGAGCCTGCTCAACCCAGGCGACTCCATCGTCGCCTGTGATGATCTCTATGGTGGCACCTACCGCCTTTTCGAGCGCATCGTGGGCCGTTATCAGATCGCGACGGATTATGTTACGGTCGGCGATACTGCTGCATACAAGAAGGCCATGCGCCCCAGCACAAAGATGGTCTGGCTGGAGACGCCGACCAATCCACTGCTACGTCTGGCTGATATCCAGGCGGTCGCAGAGATCGCGCACGAGCAAGGCGCATTGCTTGTCGTGGATAACACCTTTGCCACGCCCTACTTCCAGCAGCCACTGGCCCTGGGCGCCGACATTGTACTGCACAGCACCACCAAGTACATCAACGGGCACAGCGATGTCATCGGCGGCGTGGCGATCACGAACAACGAAGCTATCTACCAGCAGCTCAAGTTCCAGCAGAACGCGGCGGGCGCGGTGCCCGGTCCCTTCGATGCGTGGCTGACGATGCGCGGCGTCAAGACGCTGGCACTGCGCATGCGCCAGCACCAGGAGAACGCGTGGGCCATTGCCCGCTACCTGAGCGAACATGCGCGCGTAGAGAAAGTCTACTATCCCGGCCTGGCTTCGCATCCCGATCACGAGTTGGCAAAGCGCCAGATGAGCGGCTTCGGCGGCATGGTCTCCTTCCAGTTCAAAGGCACGATCGATGATGTAGATAAGGTAGTGCGCCGCTTCAAGGTCTTCTCATTCGGCGAAAGCCTGGGCGGCGTCGAGTCGCTGGTCTGCCATCCCGCGACGATGACGCATGGCTCAATCCCGAAGGAGATCCGTGAGGCACGCGGCGTGAATGATACGCTGCTGCGCGTCTCGGTCGGCATAGAAGATGTCGAAGATCTCATCGCGGACCTGGATCAGGCCCTGGCCTAATACTGCCTGCGTATCAGTAGGGCCCTGCCTTGCGCGGGCCCTGGGAGCCGTCGCAGGGCCCGCGCAAGGCAGGGCCCTACGCGATTTTGCTTCCGAAAGTCACCTGTCGTTACGATCGAGGCCGCCCAAACGCTATAGATCAGAGAAGAGTAATACGTCTATATATTGCATCTTTATACTACTCTCCTATTCCCTTTCTATGCTCTATAATAGGAGGCCGTTTAACAATGGCAAATCTAAATGTATCGCACTTAAAAAAAGGTATGGTCGTGAGCGCGCTTCTTCTTATGCTCCTGTTGAGCGCCTGCAGCGGCGATCCACAGACCCGGCAGCAGACGGATCAGAGCCGCGCTGCGCTGACGGCAGCCATTGCGCACGCGCAGAGCATCGGCGTTCCCTCTACCATGCTCACATCGGTCATAGCCCAGCAGGCGCAGCTTCAGCAGACGAGCGCCCCCCTGACCATCTTTAGCGATCAACCAGCGACTGACTATTATCATAATCTAGCGCAGCGCTATCAGATGCTGACGGTCCAGGTAAAGGGACTGGAGGCGCAGGCGACTGAGCAGTTAGATTACAAAGCAAATCTTGATTTACAGACCTTTGGCACCCTTGTGTCCCAGCGTCAGACGCAAGGGTTCGCTAGCGCCAAAACCTTCGCAAATCAACTGACACAGCAGCAGAACCTGATGTCGCAGGCACAATATCCCAAGAACTATGCCCAGATCAGCAGTACTGCTGAGAACGCCATTCAGGCCCTACGCTTAATGGGACCTGCTTACACGCAACTGCAAGCGTTCCAGCAGGTCATCCAGCAACTCAGCGCCTCCCACCTGGACACTACCGCGCTCAAGCAGCAGTCCGACAACGACACCAGGCTCTTTCGCAGCGCGACCACCCTCCAGGATTTTTCGCATATCATTGATCAGATCAACGCCCAGATGCAGGAGACCGCTGCGCTCTCAATCCAGGCCATTCCCTACGTTGGCGCTGCGAAGCTCAATCAACTCAGCGCAGACATCGATAAGATGAAGCAGTATGGACAGGCTACCGGGACCTACCAGAAACGCCTGAATACCGATAGGAAGGCCCTCGCCCAGGCACGGTCGTTGAGCGATTTCTTGAAGCTCTCGTCGCAGATCGACAGCGATGTCGCCTCCATTCAACTTCCCCTCCTGCAGGGCCAGGCGAACTACCTGCTCAAACAATTCCACCAGGAGGTAAGCACCTGGGGCAACTCCCACCAGTACAGTGACAAATTTAACGGGCAGTCGTACAATCTGGATTACGAATACGATGAGCAGGGCATCGGAGCCGATGCTGATGCGGCGGTGCAGGCCGCGCAGACAGCCAGCGACTATCAATCGGCCATCGATCTGGTGAACGACGACACGCTGATGCTGCATTCGATGGAGGCTGCATATACCAACACTACGCCCTGGAATCAGTCAAATACCATCGATCTCGCTCTGATGCGGCACTTCAACGATATATCGGGCCAGACCATCGTCGTCTCGTTAATCCAGCAGTCGCTGCGTCTCTACGAGAACGGCCAGCTCGTCAACGCGTTCCAGATTACCACGGGCCAGTACGACAAACCATCGCCGCCCGGCGCGTGGAGCATCTTCCTGCGCCAATCTCCGACCAGGTTCAAATCAAGTGAACCCAAGGGATCGGCATTCTGGTATCCCGACACCAAAATCAACTTTGCTATGGAATATCACGATGGAGGATATTACTTCCACGATAGTTGGTGGCGCGCCGACTACGGCCCCGGCACCAACTTCCCGCACTACGATAGCGGCGGCGACGAGTCGTTTGCTGGTAACGGCAGCCACGGCTGCGTCAATATGCCTGAGACTATGGCGGGCTGGTTGTACAATAACACCGCGTATGGCGCGGCGGTAGTGATCTACTAAATATAATGCTCTATGAGGGTCTGAGCCGCAAATAGCGTTGCAGCGGTCCTATTCGCGCGAGTTTTCGTTTGACATAGGCAGCACCTTCTGCTATAATCTACGAGCACTTAGTCCGGCAGCTATGTCGGCATTTTTATGGAAGCCGCAAGAAGAGGCAGACAAATCGGGGAGGATTGATACTCACATGCCTAACAATGCATCTGCAGAGAAGCGCATGCGCCAGGAACAGAAGCGCCGCGCGCATAATCGCAGTGTTAAATCGCTCGTGAAGACGCAGGTAACGAAGGCCCGCCAGGCGATAACCGGCGCCAGTGTAAGCGCAGAGGACGCGGAAGCTGCCGTACGCGCTGCTGTCAGCGAGCTCGATCGCGCCGCCAAAAAAGGCGTTATTCACAGGAACAACGCTGCTCGTCGCAAATCGCGTTTGATGAAGCAGCTCAACGCAAAGTAGTTTCACGCGCCCATTGCTCCGCCAGATATCTGTTCACGAGCACTGAGCGCACGAGGAGGTAATCAGGATGGCCGACAAACAGGTCGCTACAAAGTCGGCAGGGCGGGCGCTATTAGCCGCTGTCGAAAGTGCTCATATACGTAAAGATAGACCAGAGATCAAGTCGGGCGATACTGTACGCTTGCAGGTTCGGGTCGTCGAGGGCACCCGCGAACGCCTGCAGCCCTTCGAGGGCGTGGTGATGCGCCTGCGCGGCGGCGGCATCAACCGCAACTTTACGGTGCGCCGCATCACTAATGGCGTCGGAGTTGAGCGTACGTTTCTCATAAACTCTCCCCGCATCGAGAAGATCGAGGTCATTCGTCATGCTCGCGTGCGTCGCCAACAGCTCTACTATCTGCGTGGCCTGACAGGTAAGGCCGCTCGCTTGAAAGAGCTGCGCCCGATGACCAATAAGCAGATCGCGGCGAAAGAAGCCGCCAGGGTCGCACGGGCTGAGGCACAGGCAAAAGCCAGAATCCCATTAACAGACGAGACGACCACCACAACCGACAGTGCTGACGAATAAAAAAACAACACCGACGCTCACAGAAGAAATGGCCCTGTACGGACAGGGCTATTGCTTTGTCGCCGGACTCGATGAGGCAGGGCGCGGCTGCCTGGCTGGTCCGGTGGTTGCCGCTGCTGTCATTCTGCCGCTCGCTCCCACGACGGAGCCAGGGGAAGGTATTCTGATGCGCCTGGCGGGTGTCAATGACTCCAAGCAACTGAGCGAGGCAACGCGCGAACGCCTGTATGATACGGTGATACTCAACGCGCTCTCCATCGGCGTCGGCATCGGGTCCGTGGAGCTGATCGATGAGTGCAATATTCTACAGGCGACGAAATATGCCATGCGCGCGGCTCTGACGCAACTCTCTCCGCCAGCCCAGGCGCTCCTGCTCGATGCCTTGCTCCTTCCCACTATTTCTCTCCCGCAGCGCTCTATTATCAAAGGCGATTCGCGCTGCCTCTCTATCGCCGCCGCTTCCATTATCGCCAAAGTGACGCGTGACCGCCTGATGCGCCAGTTGCACGAGGAGTATCCCACCTATGGCTTCGATCAGCACAAGGGCTATGGGACGGCAGCGCACCTGGCGGCCCTACAGCAACACGGCGTTACGCCCCACCATCGCAGAAGCTTTGCTCCGGTACGCGAGCTGGTGGCCGGCCTTTTCACCCAACATTGACAGGGCTTTTCAACAGTAGGGATGGGGCTTGCCCCCATCCGGCTTGGCGAGCGCGATCAGGCCTGGGAGTGGAGTTCTCACGCAACCGGATGGGGGCAAGCCCCATCCCTACTATAAGAAAGAGGTATCATTCATGCAAAAGAACTCTCTGGCCGAAAGGATCGCGAAACGGGTCATGAACGGGCAAGTCGCGCTCTATAGACTGCTCAAGGGACGCGGACCGCTGGGCAAAAATACGATCTTGCTGACGACGATTGGACGCAAAAGCGGACAGCCGCGTACAAAGCCGCTGATCAATGGGAAGGATGGCGACAATTTCGCGGTTGTCGCATCGTACGGCGGCGCGGAGAAGAATCCGGACTGGTACGTGAACCTCAAGCACAATCCCAATGTGACCATCGAGGACCACGGGCGCGTCGTCTCCGCACTTGCCACCACGGTGACTGACGAGACTGAGTACAGGCGTCTCTGGTCGCTGATGACCTCCATTTATGCCCCGTATGACGACTATCAGCGCAAGACGAGCCGGAAGATCCCTGTTGTCGTTCTCACACCGGTGCCTTGATGCGCCCGCCTCTTTTGTCCTTCACGGGCAGAAGTAGATCACCCATCCTCTCGTACATGGCTAGAGCAGGCTCAATCCGAAACCCAGCAGCGCTGAGAGGAGCACGACCAGCCAGGGAGGCCATTTCCAGATGATCAGTAGTCCAGCGGCGAATAGGGCGAGGGCGAAGTCGATGGGTGCATGGATGGCGCTCGTCCAGATCGGCTGGTAGAGCGCGGCGAGCAGGATGCCGACCACTGCCGCGTTGACGCCGCGCAGGATCGCATGAAAGAGTTCGATTGTGCGCAGGCGGTTCCAGAAGGGCAGGATGCCGATGATGAACAGGAACGAGGGCAGGAAGATGGCAACCAGAGCAATCAATGCGCCGGGCCAGCCGGGTACGGGCCTGCCTATCGCGCCCAGGTAGGCGGAGAAGGTGAACAGTGGACCGGGCACGGCCTGCGCGGCGGCGTAACCCGTGATGAACTGGTCGTTTGTGACCCAGCCAGCGGGCACGACCTCGCGTTGCAGCAGCGGCAGGACGACGTGACCGCCCCCAAAGACCAGTGAGCCGACGCGGAAGAACGTGTCGAAGAGCGCGATGGGCTGATTATGCGTGACATCGCGCAGCACTGGTAGCCCGATCAGCAGGCAGAAGAAGATAATCCAGCACGCCACGGCGAGGCGGCGTGAAAGGATGGGCGGAAGCTCTGCTGGCGGCTTCGTCTGCTTCTCGCGCAAGAAGCGCCAGCCAACAAGTCCCGCCAGCGCCATAATAGCGATCTGCACAATAGCAATCGGCCAGAGCAGGATGACGATAGCAGCAACGATAGCGATAGTCGCTCTGGGTCGATCGGGGCACAGCGAGTGCGCCATTCCCCAGACCGCCTGGGCTACGACCGCAACCGCCACGATCAGCAAGCCGTGCAGCCAGCCGGATTGTGCAATATTTTTGACCGATGCCGCGACATAGGCGAAGAGCGTGAGGATAATTGCAGAGGGAAGCGTAAAGCCGAGCCAGGCCGCCAGCCCTCCCCAGAGGCCCGCGCGCGTTATGCCCAGCGCAATGCCCATCTGGCTACTGGATGGACCCGGCAGGAACTGGCAGAGCGCGAGCAGATCGGCGTACTCCTCCTCCGCTACCCACTTGCGCCGTACCACGATCTCCTGCCGGAAATATCCCAGGTGGGCAATAGGACCACCGAACGATGTCAGACCCAGGCGTGTAAAGACGCCGAGCACCTCCAGAAAGGTGCCCTTTCTGGCATGAGGAGCGGTGACATCGGGCATGTTACTTTCTTCCAGGCGCATGATAGCCTCTTTCTCTCTCAGACCTCTTCTCGTTCACCCATTCATACCATAGAATGGACATAGCGACAATATGCCCGATGGCAAGGCTGACTATGTACTCCGATTCAGCATATAATAATAGAACTGATCGTCCATAAAAAGATACCGGCAAAGCACTACGAGATAGTTGAGGAGAGAACGTATGACGAGCCAGAACAACACCATATACGGTGAGTACTTTTTTTTACCACAGGAGCATGTTATGTTCGGCGCAGGCAGCCTGGCTGAACTGGCAAGCGAGGTGACGCGCATCGGCAGACAACGGGCGCTCGTTATCACGGGACACTCGCTCGCGACGCAGACCGATGTCGTCGAGCGGATCGTCAAGGTGCTGGGTTCGCTGCACGTGGGCACGTTCGCGGACATTCGCCAGCATACGCCTAGAGGAGACGTCACGCGGGCTATCGAATTTACGCGCTCGCTGGCGGCAGACGTGCTCGTGAGCGTTGGCGGGGGCAGTCCGATCGACGCAACAAAGGCGGTTGCGATGACACTGGCGGAGGAGAGCGGGCACTTTCTGCCCCATATCGCCATTCCAACGACGCTCTCGGCGGCGGAGTTCTCGCACCTCGTAGGCGTTACCGATGAGGAGCGCGGGCTGAAGACGGGCTTCGCACATACGCAGGTTGCGCCACGCAGCGTTATCCTTGACGCCAGTCTCACCTTAGCGACGCCGATGCAACTGTGGCTATCGAGCGGTATCCGCGCGCTCGATCACGCCATTGAGACGCTCTACGCGCCCGGCTCGCACCCCATCAACGATACGCTGGCCCTGGAAGCGATCTCGCACCTGTTTCAGGAACTGCCGCGCTCGAAAAAGTATCCAGAGGACCTGGCGGCGCGCACGGAATTACAGCTCGCGGCCTGGATGAGCTTCTTCGGCGAGGTCAACACGTCGATGGGCCTGAGCCACAATCTGGGACGGCGCATCGGAGCCAGCTACAATATCGGACATGGTATCACGTCCTGCATCACGCTTCCACACGTGATGCGCGCCCTGGCTCCCCTACACCCGCTTCCCCTGGCACGCATCGCGCGCAAACTCAACATCGTCAACGAGACTACCGACGACGTTACAGCCGCCAGGAGCGCCGCTGATGCGGTGAGCGACCTGGTCAAACGGCTCGATCTGCCGCAGCGCCTGCGCGATGTCGGCGTCGATGAAGGCGAATTTCACAAGATCGCAGAGACGACTCCCAGTAGAGAATTGAGTGTGGATGACATAAAAGCGCTCCTCAAACAGATGGAATAGTCGCATCCTCCTCATCCTGGGAGAATGGCATGTGGAGGAGTTCATTCTCTATCTTCTTCCAGATGATCTGTTCGGCCTGTGGGCGCGTAATCAAGCTGCCTTCTACCTGCTTCTGCACCATATAGCGGGTAACGCGCATCTGAAAGTCGGCAAAGATCGGAAGTTGCAGAGAGAGAGACGGCATAATACCCAGGTCTATATCAGAGAGGCTATAGAACTCGCTCTCCTCAAAGCCTGGTATCAGTAGATTTGCGTACGCCCGAACGAGATCCAGACGTTCCTGCGTAAAATAGTTTTGTCGAGGAACGAAGACATACAAACAGCCAGCAGCGTTATCCGACTTCATGATAGGACAGGTGACAACACTTCCCTCTGTTGGCTCATAGCGAATAACGTAGCGGCGCTCCTTTTCCGCGAGGCCCTGCACAACGATGAAGCGACCTATCATCACGGCCCGGCCCGCCTGAGACTCTGCACCCAGAAACTGCATCTGGCGCTCAGGCTGATCTTGCCGGGACGTGCGCTTCAGCACCTGGCGCAGGCTGCGCACCTTCGCTCCCGGTGCCGGTGGCACACATTGCGCAAGAACAACTATGATCCCCTGCTTCAACGGATCGAAATGAACGATGATTTGCTGCAAAATCAGAGCGGTGATGGTGGGTGCGCGCAAGATAGTTGGCGCACTCGCGAAGGCATTCATTATACGAGCATAGAATGCTGGTGGTATCTCCTGTATGCTTTCCACGGGTTCCTGCTCATAAGTAGCAAGCGCTGGAAACTCTTCCTGCATCAGCGCAACCAGTTGTTCCCGACGTTGTGGTAGAACTTCGAGCAACTGGCGTATATTGTCCACGCGTGGACGCGACCTGTTCGCCACCCATCGTGTTATGGTAACAGGATTGATGCCTATTGCATTGGCAATTCTTTGTCGCTCTAGCGCATCGCTGATCAGTTCAGCCAGTAGATCACGCCAACTTTGTTGCTCACCCATCTCCGCTCCTGCCTCTGAAAAAAGCAAAAACTCCTTTTCACCCTGGTTACACAAATTCTTGTGCATTTTAAAGCATAGCCTATAGAAAAGCATATGTCAATAAGAAATAGTTTCTAATGGTTTCTCTTGACACAGGATGCTATATCTAATATGAAATCTTAATGAAACCTTGATAATGAGATAAGGAGTAACTATCCAGTTGTCCTCTCACTTTCCTGCCATCAATAAGTCGGCAGAGAAGCGAGTGACCTTAACACCTACAGCGATTATCCTTAAAAAAGACAACGATGAAATCGCGTGCTTTCACGTATTTTTGTATGTTATACTGCATGGCAAAACCATCTTCAAGGAGCTTAAAATAGGACCATGGCCGAATATATCTGGGGGCGGAACCCTGTTTTGGAAACATTGCACTCGGAGCGGCAGGTAAAACGTATCCTGCTGGCAGAAGGGTTGCGCGACGCATCCGCACTCAAAGCCATCGTACAGGAGGCAGAACAGAGACATATCCCCATCGACATTGTGTCGCGCTCACGCCTGGATCAGCTCAGTCACGGAGCTGTGCATCAGGGCTGCGTAGCCCAGGTCGCGGAGCGCAGCTACGCAACCACCGATGAACTGCTGGCCTATGCGCAGGGCAGAAACGAGGCCCCTTTCCTGCTGCTCCTCGATGCTATTCAGGATGTCAACAACCTCGGCTCTCTGTTGCGCACAGCAGAAGCCGCAGGCGTGCATGGCGTGATCCTTCCCGAGCATCGCGCCGCCGAGGTCAACGCGACCGTCGTGAAAACATCGGCGGGCGCAACGGAACACCTCCGCATCGCCCAGGAGACGAATCTGACACGCACCATTGACTATTTGAAGAAACAAAATGTCTGGGTCGTCGGGCTGGCAGGCGAGGCGGAGACACTCTACACACGAGCCGATCTCACGGGTCCGTTGGCGCTCGTCGTGGGTAACGAGGGCAAGGGCATCAGTCGCCTGGTGCGCGAGCACTGCGATCTGCTCATCAAGCTTCCCATGTACGGGTACGTCAATTCGCTGAACGCTGCGGCGGCGGGCAGTATCGCCCTATACGAAGCATTGAGGCAACGTGTGTCCCACTAACACAGCGATCGGGACAACAGACTTGCAGGGGACTATATCTCTACGCCTGTTACGCGCCTCTATCCAAACCCGTCTTTCACTATAGTGAAGCCGTGTTTTAGGAGTCTATCTCTATGTTCAAGTTTTTGCTCAAACATTTCTTTTTACTTCTTTACTGCATTATAGGATCTCTTCTCTTCTTCAGTGCGCTGGCGCCGCTCCCTGCTTCTGCGCACGCGCATCAGGCGCTTGCTGCGCATCTGTCACTTACAGGGACAACACTTGGGCATCCAGGTACGAAGGTACATATCACGGGCACTGGCTTTACGCCCGGCAGCTCAGTCAGCCTGTATACCACGGCCACCCCTGACCCGGCGAATTGTATCAACGCAACCAATCCGGTGACGGCGGGACTGGCGCCGTTCAGCAGTAGTCCGACAACGACGGCGCAGACAAATGGGTCGCTTGCTGTGGATACAACGTGGCCGACTAGCGCGGCCACCGCGACGACCGCTTACTACATCTGTGCGCTCTCGACGACCGCGAAGGCGCTCTCATCGAACGCCTTCACCGTTGCACAGCCCGTTACCATCGACGCGGTTACGCCTGCGAACATCGCACCGGGCGGCAAGGTCACTATTACAGGCTCGAACTGGCTCCCGGTCCAGCCGCTCGATGTCGCGGTCGTGACGGGAAATAACAAAGCGATCGCCGAGAATAACAATGTGACGCCCAACGGCAACGGCCAATTCAGCGTGACCCTGACCATTCCTGCAAACGCTCAGCCGCAAGCATACTCTGTGCGCGTGGTCGCGGTAAACGAGCCGACCATGATGCTCACTACTAACAATGCGCTCACGGTGATGCAGCCCGCTACACCAACGCCCTCGCCCACTACGGCACCTTCGCCGACACCCTCCCCGACAAGCGCGCCAACAGCAACGGCAACTGCTACGCCAACGCCGCCTGCCAGCACCGGCAGTAGCAATACAGGAGGCGGCAATACGCCTTTCACCTTCCTGCTCTTTGCCCTGGGAGGTCTGGGCGCGCTGCTGGTGGTGGTTGGTGTGATCATGTTCTTTGTATATTCACGCGCGGGCTGACCACACAGCATCCTCCTGTCATCGTGCCTGCCTGGACTTGAAAGCCTACAGGGACAGGCGCTTGAAGATCCGCTCGGGCGTGCTCCTGACCACAAACATGATCGGACGCCAGAACCAGGGCAGGTAGACGACATCCTTGCCGGTCTTCATTGCCTGATAGACCCCCGCGCCGACAGCCTGGGGAGAGGCGAACAATAACCCTTTCTTGAGCGCGGCGGTCATGGGCGTATCGACGAAACCAGGCTTGACGGTCACGACTGAGACATGGGACTTGCTTAAACGATTGCGCAATCCTTGCAAGAAGACGGTGAGACCGCCCTTGGCCGCACCGTAGACGTAGTTGCTCTGCCGCCCGCGATCACCCGCGACTGAGGAGATGACGGTGATGCAGCCGCGCCCCTGCTGCTCGAAGTAGTTGGCGCTGAGGGTCAGCAGCGAGACAACGCTGAGCAGATTGTTGTTCAGTTCCTTCAACGTCTCCTCGACGCTCAGCTCGCACTTGCGCTGGTCCCCCAGCGTGCCGTGCGCGATCAGCAGCCGGTCGAGTCCCTGCAACGACTCGATCGCGGTATTGAGCATCACCTCGTGGCGGTCCAGTTCGGCCAGGTCGAGCAGGTACGTCTCCAAGCTATGGGCACCGCGTACCTTGAGATCGTCGGCGATCGTTTGCAGCTTCTCGCCGTTGCGCGCCACCAGGAAGAGGTCCGCGCCATCTGCGGCGAAGTGCTTAGCGGTCTCGTGGGCAATCGCGGACGTTGCCCCTAGAATTACTACTCTCATTTCTTTCTATTATCCGTTTCTGGTCAGCGCGGGCGTCGCCATATGCACAGTAGGAGCGGGCATGTTGGCGTTCGTCACGCGACGCCAGAAGCTCGAAGAGAAGTGCGGATCAATATACTGCGCGAACGTCTTCCACTGCGGATAGTACGCCTGGAAGCTCTCTGCGCTCATATGTGCATCTTTGGCCGGGTAGACCGCGCCGTTATTCTGGCGTACCAGTGTATCAAGTTCGTCGAAGAGGCGCAACGTTTTGGGACCGTGATTGGAGAAGTCCAGCGCCAGCGTGAGGCCGGGACGCGGGAACGAGAGCATGCCGGGCGAGGGGAGCGCACCGAACTCTTTGAGCACGACCAGGAACGATCCCTCCTTCGCACGACTGATACGCTCCAGGATCTCCTTCATCACCGCGTAGCCATTCTCAAAAGGGACTACGCACTGGTATTGGAAGAAGCCGCGCTTGCCGTAGATGCGATTCCAGTTATAAATAGAATCGAGCGGGTAGAAGAAAGGGTTATATGGCTCGACTTTATGCACCACGTTCCCCAACTGCGCGCGGTAATAGACCTCGTTGAAGGCGCGCACGGTCAGGCTATTTAACGTAAATGACGGCAGATCGAGCGGGACCGCCAGTGGGAGCTTCTTCGGCAACGGCTTGTGGGCGTAGCGCGGCGAGTTCTCGTGGTTGCCGCGCATAAAGATGCCTCGGCCCAGTTGTCTGCCACTGGCGAGGCAATCGACCCAGGCGACCGTATACTCGTAGTCCTGGTCCGAGTCGGCGGCGATATGCATGAAATCGGCGAGCGACCCATAACGGATGCGATCCATAGCAATGTAGGGCGTGCGCACTGGCTTCAGACGGATCTCGGCCCACAGAATTACGCCGGTCAGGCCCAGGCCGCCAATAGTAGCGCGGAACAGCTCGCTATTCTCGGTCGGCGAACAGAGCAGGCGCTCACCAGTGGAGCGCAGCAGCTCGAACTGTGTGACATATCGACCAAAGGTGCCCGCCTTGTGGTGGTTCTTGCCGTGAATATCGTTCGCGATCGCGCCGCCAACGGAGACGAACTTCGTCCCTGGCGACACGGGCAGGAACCAGCCGCGTGGCACCATCACCTCCAGAATATCCGCCAACGAGATGCCCGCCTCGCAGCGCAACAGGCCCTGCTCCTCATCGAACGAGATGAAGCGCGTCAGGTGGCTCACGTCGAGCGAGACTCCGCCTTCATTCAGGCAACTATCGCCGTAGCTACGCCCGTAAGCGTAAGGGAGCATGGACTTATCGAATGCGGCCAGATCGGGCAGTTCGTTGCGCCAGAAGACCGGCACCACCTGGTCCGGCTCAACCTGTGGGTACCGTCCCCAGGATTGCGGTATTTTCGTCAGAGAAGCCATAGAGTATGCAATACCTTCTTGATTTTTCTTTCTTGCAAAGATCATATCACATAGCGGGTTGCATTGATCCCTTTCCCCCAACAATGCCTTTACTGAAGTTGCTTATATTGTCACCTCACTCAACACTGGACATTGAGCGCGGCTCGCCAGTCAGAAAGAGGAGACATGAACGATTATATTCTACATTTTATGTAATCAAACACATCAAAAGTACTGTAAGGATTTTTAACGCTATAACATGTGCTATACTATGAGAAATCATGTTGAGGAGGTCGGGAGGTCTATGCAGCAAAACAAACAACAGGAATTTGACAATACACTGAAAGCACTATTTGGCAACGAAGCCAGGGAGATCGTACCCAGGCTTGTCCCTGGGACCAAAGTCGTCGATGACAAAAATGTCGAGATCGATCGCACCATCCTGAAGGCGGACCTGGTGTACAATATAATGAAGAACGATACACCGCATATCCTGGACATGGAGTTACAGACGGGTGCGGATAGCGAAATAGATATACGGGTGCTTCAATATCATATTGGGCTTTTTGCTAAACATAGGAAACCTGTAATCACCGTGATTATGTATCCGTTCGAGACAACGATACCGAAGCCGCCATTTGAAGAGAAAAGCGGCGATGAAGTGTTTCTCAGCTTGCACTACCGCGTCCTGGCATTGTGGAAGCTGGAGGCGCAACAATTTGTAGACGAGCGCGCGGTCTGTTTGTACACACTGCTACCCGCAATGCAAGGGGCGAATGCACCCATGCTGATCCAGGCGCTTGGTGAGATGAAGAAACATTATACACGTCAACAATTTGGGCATCACCTTATTCGTTTCAGGCGGATCATGCAAAGGTCGAAAGCAATGTCTGAACAAGACAAAGAGCGTGTAGAGGAGGAACTACGCATGCATATGGCTTATGACTGGTTTCTTGATGATAATCCCGATGTTCAGGAGCGGGTCGAAAAAGGCGAGCTTCGAGGACAACTACGAGGACAACTCCAAGGACAGCTCCAAGGACAACTACAGGGCTTGCAGAGATCGGTTCTCAAAATTCTCAAAAAACGCTTTCCATCTTTAGTGAATCTGGCACAGCAGCGCATTGTAGCAATCACTGATCAGGATGAGTTGGATCAATTGATTGACCAACTGCTTGTTGTGACTGATGAGGTTGAGGTCCGTACGTTGCTGAAGCTACCAGAATAACTTATGTCGGAACAAGGGCAGCACCTGCAGATTCTCCCTGGCGGCACATGATGATATACTAATTGGAAATGTATAAGGTTAGATTGGCTCTACAGGCTGGTTTGTGCTGTGTGAGAACTCTACAGGTGTTATACTTACGTGCTTTTCTTTTCTATCTCTGCTCTGTTTGTCTTAATGGGGTTTATGTCCATCTTCTAAGTATGCAACCGTGTTTTCTTTGAGTGCTTGTAAGTAGTATGGAAGCCCTCTTGCTAGTTTGGGGCTGAGTATTGGTAAAATTTTTTCAACAGGAAGAAAACAATAGCTGCTCAACTCCGTTTCTGGAAGTGTGATCGTGTATATTTGTATTTGGCTGAGTATTCCTCCATAGAAGATGAATTGCAAACACTCTGTTTCTTCGTTGTCTTTAGCAAGATAATCAATGCTTATAAGTCGTTCAACAGGGACATCTATATTTAATTCTTCTTTTGTTTCACGAATACAAGCTTTCTGCGGTGATTCGTCTTCTTCTATACATCCTCCAGGTAATAGCCAATAGGCTCTGTATGTAGGCTTTACTATAAGTATGTGTTTTTCCTGGTTAAGAAATATGGCACTGACTGACATACGTTTCTTTGGCAGTGATTCATAATAGTTGGGGTTTTTCATGCGTGTATATATGCTCCTTATTGCATCATATATTTGAACCAAAAAGTATATGCGATCTGTGCTGGTCGAGAAAAGTGGTCTTGATATAAGTTTAATAAGTTTGAGAAGTCTTCTAGAAAAGATATACGGCTCTGTTCTGAGGTAGGTGGAGTGAGAGGGTTTACAACCTCTAACCATCGAAGCTCTTTATTTTCCCATTTATCTCTCGCCTTTTTAAACTTTTGCTCAAGTTCTGCTCGTGTAATATTGAGCTGTGTGGCAAAGTACATTTCTGGTTTTCCACCTCTGAGAAGGTCTCTCGTGATACCAAAGAAGATATCGTGGCCTTCTACAAAGTCGCTATTCTCAAGTCCTAACTCTTCTCTTCCCTCTCGTATCCAGCTAGCAACGGGGCCTGCTCTAAAAGTCCACATGTCGTCGTCATAACTGGTGGCTCCTGCGATAGATGGCCCAATTCTTTGTTGCCAGGTGGCTATGTTTTCTCGTGAGCGAATTGGCAGGACAAGGTAATTATCTACAGTGAAGACAAGTGCTCCTACTCCAATGTGATTGCATAAGAGAGAGTCTTCGAGCTTGCATAGTTGTGTACCAGGATGAACGATGTCTCTCAGTGTGCGTGTCCACCCTCTTTCCTTTAATAAAGCGTCCATAGCGTAGTTCGTGGCAACAAATTGGAGATAATGCGCTTTGGAGATAGTGAGTATAAGGCTATCGCTGTTGACCTGGATTGTATTGAGTCTAATGGTTGTCGAATCATAGAAATGGTGCTCTATTTCTTCTAAGATGTCTTTTGCTTTCCCTGCTATTTTCTCCGGTATCATATAGTGAGGATGGAACTCATCAGCTTGGACACGAATTGCCGTGATTGGTAAGCGTGCTCTCGTGTTATCAAAAACTACTACTTCGGGTATGAGCCATTCTGCGTCGTCTGTTTTTAGCTCTAGTAGCTTTTCTCTTTCGCCTGCATATCGGTGAATTAGCTGCTCGGGTTCCATGTTTAAAAACCTTGTTGGTATGAGAGGCTTCGGTTTAGTGTTTGCTAACAAAGGGGTTTCTTCCGCTTCAATATCTGCGGTTGACGGCTGTTTTTCGATGTCAGTGGTTTTGTTGCCATTGTCCTGGAATACCAGCCCTAAATCTTCTGGTTTGACTGGACGTTTCCAACGTGTAGAAAAGAAATCGCAGAGCTGCACGATGGTAAAGGAGCTTAACTTCTCGCCCCGTTCGGCGCGCTTAATGGTAGGTGTACTTAAACCTGTCAAATCTGCTAATACGTGTTGCTTCATGCCCAATTTTTTTCTGGCCGCTTGAAGCGGATGTATTTTGATTTCGCTCATTGTGTGCTCTCACGAAGTAGCTTTATGGATTTCATCTTCTTATCTTCTGTTGATCTCTGTAGTAAACCTTTCTTCATCAGCAAGAGATTGTGAGATGAGGAAATTTATGCATCACCAGTGTCCTGCACTGACGATGTATTCTGTGATTTTTGAGCAGGCTTTTTACGTGGTCCTTTGGGTCCTGATTTGCGCGGAGTCGCAAGAAATTTTTCTAATGAGTCAGTATAGATGAACCATTCACGTCCTAACTGGAAGCCCTCCAAAACACTTTGTCTGAGCAGTTGGGTTAGATAAACCATGCTTAGATTTGAGCGTTTTGAAGCTTCCGCTGTTCTAATATACTCCCGGTTAAGGTCAACATTTTTTAGCATGCTATGCCCTCAGTGTGTATTGGCTTCAAGGAGATTATAGCATAATCAGTAGCGACTTGCTATTTAACAGCTTCTCTCTTGACAATTAGCAGTGATGCAATTATAATAAGAGAGTCAAAGATAATTTTATGAGTGAATCCTACGTGAGTTGGTACAAATTACGGATGAAGCCCAACGTGTTGTAGCACGTTAGGCTCAGTGAGTAACCATTGGTGCTGGCTACTCTGTAGCATTGTGCTACATGAGGTCTTGCCTGTCAATAAGGAGGCCTGCTGTGAACTTCTTTCCTCTTCTATGCTCTGCCGGTGTTCTGCTGTGCTTAACTTTCTCTTGAGAGACCAACCTTACCAAGCATTTGGCTCTTTTGTAGCAACTGAATGCTTAAAAAAGGATCAGAAGGATCAGTTCTATTGATCCCCTTAACTGATCTCTGGTTGATCTCTTTGACCCCTGGTCTCATGTTTTAATTGTCTCAGACAAAAACTTTGACGCTTTCGTAGAAGTCGAGAGGCAATTAGCAGAAATGAGGTTTCAGGTCATGAGATGTGAATGGTGTCAGGAAGAAAGCTCTACCTTAGTTCCGATTGTAAATAGGGATATAACTGTTCCTGGTGAACATGTGCTAGTATGTCCTGCCTGTCTAGACGTAGAGCGTTTCGAACATGCTGATGAACTACTTTGGAGTCCCGTTAACTTTGCTGATTTAGTGAATGGTCGGTTATGTAAGGCGGCTGCTTAGCTTTCGATTCATTGTTAGAACAAGCGGTACTGTGAGTGAGGGCTATGCGAGATTTGTTTGAGACGTACTGTCACTGGTGTCGCAACCGTGCTGTCTGCACTGCGGTGGTGACGCGAGACGGGCAGGGAAAACGGCGGGTCTTTCTGCTGTGTGATCTCTGTCGGCGTCTGTGGGGCTTCTCGTAGGGCATGTAAAGGTGCTGGCTAGTGGCTGCAACCACTAGTCCAGCCTAGAGACTAGTTTGGCTTGATGGCGCTGCTAGGTTCTCTCGGCTCAGTATGCAGTAGAGACCCTGGCCTGTCAATTGCGATGGAGGGTCTATGTCCGAATTGGCGTCTGATGTGGTGGTCAATGATCGCTACGAAGACAACCCCGACATTTCGCTGCTGGCGGTCGATCAATACCTGCGTGAGGTCCACTGGACCGAGCGGCTCTTGGAGGTGGAGGTCAACAAGCTGCTCGATCGGGTCTATCGGGGCAACGGTGAGCGGTTGAAGGCTGCTCCTAACCAGTGGGTGCTGCATCTAGCCAAGGATGCTCGTAACCAGCTGGTGCAGGACTTGCAGCCGTTGGTGTTGCATGTGGCGAGGCGGCGGGTCTTCCTGTTTGCCCATGCGGACTTGTTAGATGTGGTTCAGGAAGCCAATCTCGGCTTGCTGCAAGCGTTGGATACCTGGGTTCCTGGTTCGCTGGATTTTACGCTGCACGCCTTTCGATGTATGCGGCGTGCGGTCTGGCGGGCGTATTCCTCCAACGATCGAGCCGTGACGGTTTCTTCTGAGGTGGCCTGGCAATTGAGCACGCTGGCTCGTCTGCGTCGGCAATGGTCTGGTGTGTATGGGGGTGAACCTTCCCTAGAGCAGTTAGCCCAGGAGATGGGCCTTTCGCCTTTACGGGTCGGGGAGCTGCTCTGGTGGAGCAAGCAAGGGAATGTGCAAAGTGTCGAGGCGCTGCAGGCGCAAGCGTTGGCTCCTGATCGGGAGGAGTTCCAGCCACTCTATGAGGTGCCTGCCTCTCCCCAGACTGCTCCTGTCCTGGCCGAGGTCGTGGGGTATGCAGTAGAGATGCTGGCTCCTGCTCAGCGTGAGGTGGTCCAGACGCGCTATGGCTTTGGGGATGGTTGTACGAGAATGCGCGGGGAGACGATGGTTGGGGAGTTGCTTGACATGCTGCCCCAGGGTGTCCATAAGCTGGAACAAGATGCGTTGCGGCATCTGGCCTTTCTCCTGGCTCCTCTGGTCGCCGCTGGCCGTCCGTCGGTGCGCTCGGCGGCCAGGGTGCCGCGCTATTATTCCGCCGAGCAGGCAGCGCGTCTCTTGGGCTGCTTGCCCAAGACGGTGGCCGATCGGGCCTGTCGGGGAACCCTACCAGCGGTGCATCATGGCTTGCGCTGGTTTCTTCTGCAGTCGGTGATTGATGAGGAGGTAGCCCGTCGAGAACAGGAAAAAGAGCGAACGGAGTGTGCCTGTGGCTGTGGGCAACGGACACGGATATCTGAGAGAACAGATCGTCCGGTGCGTTATGCTTCGGAGACCTGCCGCACTCGTCTCAAGCGGGCGAAGAAGGCCAGCACGATGCAGGCGGCGAGAGCAGGGGGGAAATGATGATGCGCTTACTCATGACCGATTCCGCTGGTGCTTTTTGCACGCCAGCACGCCAGCACGCCGCAAAGGGTCCAGCGTGCGCTCACACTCATGGCTCACCCTCACAAAACGAAAGGAATGACGCAACGGCGCTCCATTCCCTTCCAATGGGTGGCGGGGTTTGCTCCCTTTACCACCGCTATGAATGGTGCAGTCAGGTAACACGCACCATTCTAAATACATGCTTGTGCTTATTCCTTGTTTTGGCTGCACTTTCCGTGACACATTTTCTGGTGACTTTCCGTGACACATTTCCTGTATTAGGTTTTTCAATCTCGTTGTTTAAACGCCTAGTTTTGCTGTT
The DNA here is from genome assembly GCA_034438015.1 of Ktedonobacteraceae bacterium. Lineage (GTDB taxonomy): Bacteria > Chloroflexota > Ktedonobacteria > Ktedonobacterales > Ktedonobacteraceae > JACDAE01. The sequence continues at coordinate 38,191 of DAOTTD010000012.1, forward strand.
GTTCTTTCTTGGTATTGAGTGCACGCAACAAGCGTCGAAAGCTCTTTTCATACTGCTGTGGGTTGGTCCAGTGCTCGAAGTCGCCGATGTGCCTGGTGCTCTTGACATCGTGCACCCACGGCTCTGTGCAGGTCAAGATAGCCTTGTCTACTCGAATAGGATACAGCACATTTGGTATACCCTGCGGCTCCTTGTTCAAGACTTGTTCCACTTCGTGCGCAACCCACTTGCTTGCAGTAGAGAACTCCGACAGGATCAGCAGCAGCTTATCATACAGCCTGATCGATTCTTCAATACGGTGCCTGATCTTGTCTCCGATGTCCATATCCTCTGGCGCAAACCAGCAACGGACACCTTCCTGTTGCAAGTCATTATGCAAGCGTCGTGCAAACAACTCATCCTTACTCGAATAGCTGATAAAGCATGTGTAGTATTCAATTGGTTTGGAGGTCAACGAACGAACATAGTCAATGAAGGTGTCATCCAATCCTGCTCCACGAAGAAAGAGGCCTGGAATGTCTCCTTGCGAACGCGAGAGGGTGCTAGTGCTGATGTAGGATGGCCCATTATGCCGTATGGTCTCAAGGTGTTTGATGGTGCGAAGGTCTACACTTCCGAATGCAGTCCTTCCTACGGTGGCTCCGCTGAGGTTGGCGTCGCTGAGGTCGGCGTCGCTGAGATTGGCGTCGCTGAGGTTGGCGTGGTTAAGGCGGGCTCCGCTGAGGTCGGCTCCGCTGAGGTCGGCTCCGCTGAGGTCGGCGTGGCTGAGGTGGGCGTGGCTGAGGTGGGCTCTGCTGAGGTGGGCTCCGCTGAGGTCGGCGTGGCTGAGGTGGGCTCTGCTGAGGTGGGCTCCGCTGAGGTCGGCGTAGCTGACGTCAATAGGTGTGCTCGGTCGTTGTGCTCTCCAGATATTCCATGCTTCGCTGCTTTGTTGGAGGATGTTCACTTGTTCTTGAGCTGTCATGCTTCTTTCACCCTTTCATATTGCTCTAATTATAAAGTGACGTGTAGAGGTCTGCAAGAACAAATTGAACTGCCTACTGTTTGTCTGTTCAGTTGCTAGTAGGAGGTGTTCTATGAAGTTGGATGAAACTATTAACCACTACTTGCTTAATCTTGAGACGCGCCGATATTCTATTCACACTCAGATTGGATATCGTCAGTCTCTTCTGGTTATGGTTCGTTTGTTGTCTGATCTTTGTTGTGTGACTGAACTTGAACAGGTGACGGTGCTTCACCTGCGTCAATGTGTCCAGTATCTTTTAAATGCTCCTATCGAGAGAAAAAGGCACCGGCCTCCTGAGAATGGTTTAACGCTTGCAACGTCAACAGTGTGTGTCTATATTCGTCGGTGGAAGTCGTTTTTTAGCTGGTGTTTTAAGGAAGAGTTGTTAGAAAAGAATCCTGCTGTTCGTTTGGAGTATCCTCAAGTTGACGAGAAGGTGATTGATACCTTTTCTAAAGATCAGTTAGAGCAGATGCTTAATGTGTTTGACCTTTCAACTGAGAACGGTTTTCGTGATTATGTGGTGATACTTTTGATGCTTGATACGGGCCTTCGTCGGTCTGAGGTTGCAAGGTTGTGTATTGATGATGTGCATGATACTTACATTTCTGTCTTTGGGAAAGGTCGTAAAGAGCGTCAAGTTGGCATTCACCCCAAAGTAAGTAACCTGTTATGGAAGTATATTCACAAGCACCGTCGTCCGGCAAACCAGGGTGAGTCTGCCTTGTTTCTCTCTGTGGGAAACGGTCGTGCAGGTCTACCCTTTGGGCGTGGTGGTATGCAGTCGTTAATCGGGAGGCTAAAGGCGGCTACAGGTATTGATGATGTGCGTTTATCCGCTCATACGTTTAGGCATACCTTTGCTGTTATGTACCTTGATGAGGGGGGTGATCTGTTTAGCCTTTCCAGGGAGTTAGGCCATAAGAATATAAAGACTACTGAGAGGTATCTCAGGAGCTTTACCAGTAGGAATGCTCGTATGCATCATAACGACCACTCTCCTTTGAATAGTATTGAACTGCGTTCTCAGCGAAAAGGGAAGGGGCGAAAAAAGAAACCCGATGAGTAAAGTATAGCACCTGTAGTGATGTTTAGAGATGTTATACTAGTGTGAAAAATTGGTGGAAATTGAGCCATTGAGGGGTAGAAAACCTTGATGGCTATTCGTGTTGGGCTGGCTTCTAGACTTTTGCGGGAGTATTTTAGAATTTTTTGCGGTGTCGGTGGTGTCTGGTCTGTATGTGTTACACTAATTGGAAATAACAGTTCCGACAAGGACGAAGAGAGATTATGCACGTCGTCATTTTCGCAGGAGGCACGCTGCGTCCAGGCCGGGCAGTCGAGGAGGCGCTCGCTACGGCGGACATGATTATCGCAGCCGATAGCGGGGCTGCGACGGCGCTCCGTTTCGGTTACACGCCTGCCATTATCGTCGGCGATTTCGATTCGCTCGCGCTCTCCGAGCAGGAGCTTACCAGTCTGGGAAGCCAGGTGATACGCGCAACGGTGAAGAAGGACGAGACGGATACGGAGCTGGCGGTACTGACAGCCATAGAGCGCAGGGCCGACCACATCACGATCCTGGGCGGACTCGGCGGCGCGCGCTTCGATCATATGATGGCAAATATCCTGCTGCTAGCGGGCTTCGAGATACCGCTGCGTATCGTGGATGGTCCTTCGACGTGCTGGCTGCTACGCGGTCCGGGGAGCACAAATATCGAGGGTCAGACGGGCGACCTGCTCTCCCTGCTGCCTCTGACGGGCGACGCTGCGGGCATACGCACGGCGGGCCTGTACTATCCCCTCGCCGGTGAGACGTTACATTTTGGGCGACCACGCGGCGTGAGCAACGTCCTCGTAAGCGATTCCGCCAGCGTCTTCTTGGAGCGCGGTATGCTGCTCGTCATTCACACGAATACGCAGGAGATCGACGCGCAAAGCACGCAACATGAAAAATACGGTTAATACGGCGTAGGGGCGCGGTTTACAAGCCCCATAGACATTAAGTTAAGAAAGGATGAGTTTAAAAAAGAGGGATGGACACCAAGGGCCTCAATCTGACATCATACAAAAAAACGCTTCTGAAGTCTGATGAAAGAAGGAGACCCTATGTGCA
>DAOTTD010000013.1:0-7152 GCA_034438015.1 Ktedonobacteraceae bacterium
TAACGCAGGCAGTGATTTCCGCAGGGGAAACGCTTGCCGACATGGCCGGTTATTGGAGTGAGGCGTCACAGGAGGAACGACGTGGTATTGTTGGAGGGGTGCTTTTGGTCGAAGGGCTGATCTACGACCTGGAGCGGCAGGTAATAGTGGGGCTACTCCCCCGTCCAAGCGTTCTGCCTGTTCTGGCATTGGGACTGGAAAAAACGGGGAAATGGGAGCAACGCGATAACGGGTTGTGGTTACGTATTGAGCACTGGCCACCGAAGCGTGAGTTGGGAAAGAGGCATGCACCGCCTCCACCACATCCCAGCCTGTCGCCTGAGCAGCGCAAAGAAGCGATCAGATTGTTACAGCAACCTGAAATGTCTATTCGTAAGGTTGCAACCATCTTAGGCGCGTCGCGAGGGACGATTCATCGCCTGGTAGAGCAGGAAGGGATCGAATTGCAAACAAGCCAGAAGCTGACGCCCGAACAGCGAGAAGAGGCATTTCTCTTACTGGAGAGCGGAATGTCGCTGAGACAGGTGGCGAAGCACTTCGGGGTCAACCCGGAGTCGCTTCGGCGGCTCGCCGAGCGGCATAAGCGGCAATAAAAAACACACCGGCAACAATAAGTGTCGGTGTGTCCCACTGGTGGAGTTCAGACGGAACCGACGGGATTCGAACCCGCGATCTTCTGCGTGACAGGCAGACATGTTAGGCCACTACACCACGGCTCCTCTTTCGCTCGTTCGTGCCTCTTGAAGGGCTCTCCCGTGCGCAGTTAGGATGATAGCAGACTCCCTACCTCCTGTCAAGCCCCTTCTCCTCCCAATTTTGCCACTTCACGCGTTTCTCTAAAAAAGTCGTCTCTCTAAAAAAGTTGTCTGGCCCATGCTCACTGGCTTGCACTACTCGCTCGTAGTTGCACGCTAGTTGTCGTATGGCTGCTCTATACACTATTGTGTTGCGTTTCACGTTCCGGCGTATAATACGAAGTGTGAGCACATTACCTTCATGCCTATAGCTTTTTCCAGGAGGCATCGGTGAATAGATCGATCACAGCCCAACCAGGGGAATACCTGCCCTCCACCTCCGATGAGCAGGGCGAGGGAACAATCACGTGCTGCATCTGTCAGGCTGTCTATATGCCGGCACGCTCGCATGCCTACCTGCTGCAAGGCCCTCCCATCGCCCTGGAGTCGGCCTTGATGAGCATGTGCCACTTCTGCTTCCGCTGCCGCCGCCCCTCCTGCCCCGCTTGCTGGGATGATGTGCATGGCGTCTGTGGCCAGTGCACCGAAGAGACCTGCCTCCCCTTTCGCCACGAAGCGGCTCCCCTGGATGGCATGCAGCTCGTTCCGTCTCGCTCCTCGACGACATCGGCTCAGGCAAAGTTCGCTCAATCATCGCTCGTCAATGTACGCCCAGGCCGCTTTCAGAGATCTTCGCGTCCATCAATCGATAGTATCCCCACCAGGCCAGATTTTGTAGGCCCGCGCCAGGAGACGCGTACACAACGGCCTCGCCCGTTGGAGATCGATGAGATCGTGACACGCCCCGATCAGAAAAGATCACCCGCGCCGCCTGCTACCATAACGACACGTCCGGAGCGCTCCGGGCGTAGACGCGTGGGACGCACTTTGCCGCTGCTCGTCCTCGCGCTTGTCATACTGCTCACTCTCCTGCTCGTTGCTGCCCTGCTCTTGCCCAACGCAAATACATTTTTGCGCGCGCTTCTGCATATCGACATTCGTACCGAGTTCGCACGTTTCTGGCATATGACCCAGCATCTGTTCTAAAATAGGAGTATGGGTGAGAATAGGTATGCTGTGGATAGCGATGTCCTGGTCGATGGCTACAATGTCATCAAAAATAATATCATGTTTCGCGCGGCGGAGCTCAGGTCTCTTGCCGATGCCCGCACTTTGCTTCTGCGCCAGCTTCAGAACCGCTATGGCCGTACGACTCAGCGCGTGATCGTCGTTTTCGATGGCAATGATGCTCGCGAGCAGGAGCGCTACGAGGAGCATATTCGCGTTATCTTTTCTCGCTATGGTGAGACCGCCGATAATGTGATTAAACGCCTGGCCGCTGATGCGCGCGCGGCTGGTCGCAGGGTCGTGATGTATAGCGACGATGAGGAGGTGCGCTACTCGGTCGCGGAACACGGCGGCGCTATTCAGACGACGAAGCAGTTGGTGACGCGCGTCAATGCCGCTCCCGCCGATATGGAGGCGCGCTCCCGCTATCGCCAGCAGATGCGCCGCATCTATGGTATCGATACTCCCTATAAGCTTGAAGACGAGCAGGAACCCGCTAAACCGTATCGCCGCAAGAAAAAGAAGAAATCCTCGCGCCGCCGCTGATAGCGCATGAGCTACGAGTTCTTCTCTTTGTCTGTTCATTAGCTCCGGTAGGGATGCACTCGGAACGTTTTTATCTCAAAGGGCTTTACCTCAAAGGAAAAACTGTCTCCCTGCACTGGAATATCCTCCATTGGCTCCTCTAGCAGATTGCATACTTGCGCGGCATGGAGGGGATGGCAAAGCTGAGTGTGCCGCCTCCACGCTGGTTATGGGCTTCGTAGAGACGCACGATCAGTCCATTCCCGTCTTCGGCAGGTTTCACTGTCTCGACTACGATATGGGAACAATCGGTCTGTATGAATCCCTGGTGCACTTCGCTGGATATTGAGGGCGTTTGTGTCCGACCTGGAATGAATACTACGGGAACGTTGAGTTCATATGCATGCCGTACGGTCTGCGCATCGCGCCAGTCGCCAGGGTGAGGCAGGAGCAGGTCTGGCGCTGTAATGAAGTGTGTTAATACCTCCGTGCCGTCGATACCACGCCAGCGGAAGGTATCACAGGGCATACGGTTGAACTGGTTCCAGCTAATCTTGGTAGTCATAAAGACAGCAATGTTGCAGCCACGCATAATCTGGGGCAGCGCTGCACTATAGCCAAAGACATCCGGCAACCAGATATAGTGCACCGTCATACCAAACTCTTCCTGCATAAAGCGTGTGCCATGCAAAATCTGGCGCACGAGCGATTCGCCGGAAGGCAGGTTGCAGTCGGCCTCAAGCCACATGGCACCCACTGGCTCAAAACGTCCCTCGGCTACACGCTCCTTCACGCGTGCGTACAATTCGGGTACGTCCTCTTTCAACCATTGCAGAACTTGTGGCTGGCTCTGGCTATAGTGATAGTCAGGATAGTGTTCCATCAATCCCAGGACGTTAGCAACGGTGTGAGCAATCTTTTGCCGCGTGCGCCAGTAGGGCCATTGCCACGCTACGTCAAGATGAGCATGCCCGCTCACGGTGATCTGTGGACGATTGCCGCTCGTCAGACCTTCAGTCAGGTGTGTTTGCAGGTATGCGTAAGCCGCTTGCGCCGAGGGAGTAAAGCGCTCACTGCGCCATCCTTCACGCAGATCAAGCATGTTGTAGGCGTTGTTAAGACGGTCTAGCAGCGCATGACGGGCGGGTTCGCCTTCGTGCAGTGAGAGGCAGACATGCAGTACTGTTTCCAGCAAGTGATAGAGTTGCCAGTGAATCTCGCTGCGTGCATGTAATGTCAGACCTCCAAACGGGTGTGGCACCTCGGTGAAGACTTGCAGCAGGAGCTCATGATCTGCTCCGTCGCTGGCCTCAGAGGGCAGTAAGAGCGCGGGATGTCGCCAGTCAAAAGCTCCACAGGCGCGCCCGTCGAGAAATACTGTCGCTTCTAAATGGCGCAACAGTTCATCATGATCGCGCGTATCCCAGTGCAATTGCAGCACGAGAGGCTCGCTCTGCTGTTCAGCGGGGACATGCAATGTCGTCCTGAGCCAGCTCGTGCCATAGCGTTCGCCCCATACCTGTCCTACCTCTAGGATATCCCATTGTGCCTCTGTATTGGGCATCGCCATTGGACCGGACGCGACACTTCTGTAGACGGGCGCAAGGACGTATGGTGGTCCTTCTGTTGCTCTCCCCAACGCTTCAAGGCCCCGTTGAAGCTTTTGAACCATGAATACCATGCGAGACTCCTTTGTGCTTCTCAATACCATTATGATGTTCTGGCCTATTGCTCTATCCTTTAAGGCCGCCGGTGATGCCCTTCACAAAGAAGCGCGAGACAAGCGTATACAGAGCAACCGCTGGCAGCGCGTAGAGGAGCGCGTAGGCGGCGAGCTGTCCATAGTTCACCTGTCCGTAGGAGCCAAAGAACGTGTAGATGTTCACCGAAGCGGGCAGCAGATTCTGACTCTGTAGAATGATGAGCGGCACAAAGAAGTTGGTCCAGGCCCCCAGAAAACTCCACACGCCCACAACAGCGATGCCAGGGGCGGCCAGCGGCAAAACGACGTGCCAGAGCGTGCTTAGCGTCGATGCGCCATCGATCCAGGCCGCTTCCTCAAGCTCAAATGGCACTGTATCGAGAAAGTTTTTCATCAGCCACATGCAGAACGGCAGCGCGCTGGCAACGAAGAAAAGAATGCATCCGAGCAACGTATCCTGTAGATTGAGTGTGACGTACATGGCGTAAAGCGGCGTCACCAGGGCGAGAACCGGTAGCGCACTGGCAAAAAGGATAAAGTACATCAGAAGCTTTTTCAAACGGAACTGGTAGCGCGAAAGCGGATAGGCCGCCAGACCTGATAAGATAACTGCGAGCAGCATCGTAGAGATCCCCAGGACCAGGCTGTTGAAAAAAGGCTGCGCCACCGTACCGTTGCTTATGATAGTAGCGAAGTTCACCAGGCTTGGATGGTTGGGGAGGGTAACGGCCAGAGTTGCCTGCGGGTTGATGCTGGCCAGAATAGGCCACAGGAGCGGTATGATGAAGAGCAGGCCAATGGCAATTAAAATGATGTAGATCGGTGTCGTGCTAAATAAGCGGCGGATAGTCATATATTACCTCCTCTGAGTAATTACATATCGACACGTAGAATACGTATGTAGAGTAGAGAGAGGATGGCTCCCACCACAATGATCAGCAAGGCGATAGCGCTTCCATAGCCGATCTGGTAGAACTGGAAGGCCTGGCGGTACTGGTAGATCGTCATGAGTTCAGTGTTGAGATTGCTGCCACCAGTCAGGACGAAGACCAGCGTGAAATCGGAGAGCGTTGACAGGGTGATCAGCAGGAGATCGGTGGCAATCGTGCCTCTGAGAAGCGGGAGTGTGATTTCTCGCAAACGTCCCCAGACACCGGCACCGTCAATAGATGCCGCCTCAAGAAGCTCGTCAGGGATGCTCTCCAGGCCGGAGGCGTAGAGCAACATAGAGAACGCCGTGCCACGCCAGATGTTGGCGATGATAATCATGGCCATCGGAAATTCCTGTAGCCAGGCATGCTGAGGAGCAGCAATGGTGCTCATAATGCTGTTGAGCAGGCCGGGAGCAAGGACGCTCTGTGGGCCTCCCGCGAGGAAAGCGCTCCAGACGAAGCCTGCCACGACATCGGGGATGACCCACGCGACAACAATAATGGAGCCGAGGATCGCTTTGAAGATACGATTGCGTTTGCGCATGAGCAAGGCTAGAAGGAGTCCAAGTACAGCCTGACCGATCAGGGCGGAAAAGACCAGGTAGGTGAGCGAGACGCGGAAGGCATTAAGAAATTCACCATCGCGCAGGATCTGTGCAAAGTTTTGCAGACCTACCCACTGTGGAGCCGCTGCTCCCGTGCCTGTGAGGGACATATTCGTGAGGGAAATATAAACTGACCAGAGCGCTGGACCAATCATAAACACCAACGTGACCAGTAAGGCCGGGGCCATAAATAGGATGCCGGTACGCATATGCTTGCGTCTCTGCCTGTTCTGGTCTGCCGGAGTGGTCTGCCTTCTGGCCTCTATCGGAGTCTCAAGCTGGATCTCCTTCTGCATGTTTTCCTCTTTCTTCATTGATGAGGTGAAGTTGACACGATAGTAGGGTGCGAGCCCTGCATCCACCCATGGGCGTCAAGTTCAGGCGACGAAACAATGAGATGGCGCGGCCTGCAAGGCGACCGCAAAGGTCGCCCCTACAAGAATACGTGCCAGGGAAGACCGCCCTGTCTCCTTGTAGGAGCGACCCTTGCGGTTGCCCTGGGAGCCGGTAGACGCAGGACCCGCACCCTACCAGCGTCACGTGTGTGTTTCAGTATTGGCCTGACCGGCAATACCCGTCACCGACTGTGCGTAGGATGACATGGCGTCCGTCGCCGATTGTCCCTGCATCACATGTTGCATTGCCGAGTCGATCTGTACCGAGATCTTGGGATAGGCCGGGAACGCCGGACGGAACTGTGAGAAAGAGACCAGGCTGGTGAAGAAATCGTTGCCAGGAAGGTTCTTGTACGCCGCTACGTTCACAATGTCCTTACGAGGAGCGATCTGGGCAGCCGCCACATCATACCCTGCTAGCAGGTCCAGGCTGTTTGCAACCTTCAGAACCTGGAAGGCCTGATCCTTATGCTGGGATTGCTGGCTGATCGAATAGGCCCATCCACCAGAGAGGGTGACATAGTTTGGTGCATCACCGAACTCCGTTGGCATTTTGGCCATGCCCATGGTCTGCTGCCACTGCGGCCAGGGGGCCTGTCCACTGGATGCCCAGATACCTGGCACCCACGAGCCGTCAATGTCGATAGCGAGCTTGCCTTGAGGGATCAATTGCTGCTGGATCGTGTTAGCTGCCTGGGTGCTTAGCGCGATATCGTTGGTAGGCCCGAGCAGGTTGGAGGGATTGTACACGGTCTTGACGAAATTAAGCGCATCCTGGAAACCTTTACTGGAGACAACCCACTTCTTCGTATTGTAGTTGTAAAGCGGGTCTTTGGTTCCGTAAAGCAGCATCTCAAAACCTTGCATGGATGAAGCTTCATCCATAGGAATACCTGAATATAGGTTTGACTCTTCCGCTCTTTTGGTGATGAAATGATGAGCTTATTTGCAGCAAGGTGATAGACTGAAGGGTACGATCGCAAACGAGAGCGATCAAGAGTCCGGAGTCTTTGCCTACGATGTCTTCGTCTCCATTTCTTCCCCTTCCCCCCGGCTTAGAGATAGTCAGCGTCGAGACCGCTGATGACCTGCTGAAGGTTCAAGTGGCTTCCACAAAAGAGAGAGCTTTTTGTCCCCTCTGTCACGGTCCCAGTGAACGCCGACATAGCCACTATACTCGCGTGGTAGCTG
>DAOTTD010000014.1:0-29881 GCA_034438015.1 Ktedonobacteraceae bacterium
AGAGGATGGTCGTCCGTTGTGTCGGCGGGTGATCAACATGTGGGCCTATCATCGGAGTATGTTGGCGCGTGCAGGCTAAAATGGCTTGCTTGCTGTTAGTGGGAGTAGGAGGTGGCTTATGCTTATAAATACAGCTATAAAGAACTTTCTGTCTGCTCATAAGGTCGAGAATTGTAGTCAAACTACTTTGCGTAACATCTGGTTTGCTTTGTTTCCCTTTGCAGAGTGGCTTAAGACAACCTATGGCGTTACTGATACAGATGACTTGAAGATAGATCATTTGCGTGAGTGGGTTGTGTACTTGCAGGAGACTCCTTCAAGCCGTGGTGCTGTCCGTCTTGATAGTAGCGTCCATAACTACGCCGTTAATCTTAAAGCTTTTTGTCACTGGTTAGAGCGGGAAGAGATATTGGTTAAGCTGATAACACCTCGTTTCAGGCTGCCAAAGGTTGAGCAGAAATTTATACCCACCTTTACTCCTGATGACGTGCGGAAGCTGTTTGAGGCTTGTGATGAGGGTGGTATCCGATATAAGCATTATCCTCATATACGTAAGGCCTTGTCTGCCCGTAATCGCGCGATTGTGGCGGTTTTTATCGATACTGGAATACGGTTGAGAGAGTTGGTTGGTTTAAGATTGGTCGATGTCGATCGTGATATGCGGGTACTTGTCGTTCATCGCAAGGGTAATAAGTGGCAGCAGGTCCCCATATCCTGGGAAGGTTTTAAGCCGCTACATGAGTATCTCACAAAACACCGCCCTCACCTTGCTAAATTGAGCGGTAGTCCTATGATGAGAAAAGATGATCCGGTGTTTTTGAATGAGGATGGTTCGGTTCTTACCGCTGCTGGCATTAAGAGCCTGTTCGATAGGATTAAACGGCGTGCCAATATAGAGGGCAAGCGGGTATCTCCTCACCAGTGCCGTCGTTATATGGCGACAAGCCAGCTTGCTGGTGGTCGGAGTCCTCTGGATGTTCAGCGTCAGATGGGGCATACGACACTGACGATGACGAACCGTTATGCATCTCTTTCAGTCCAGCAGTTGCGGGAGTCGCATGATCAGTTTTCCCCCTTGCGGGCGAAGAGTTCAGATGATGGGGAGTCTTTGGGCAGCGGTTATTGGGAAGAATAGTGGCTCTTCCCCAAATTACATGCCTGCTGTCCGCCCCCTCGCGATCTGGGCGATTTTCACGTACCCCACCGAAATCTCTGGCAGACCTTGTATAAACGAGCTGATATTCTTGGCAACCCAGTCGGCTGCTCGCTGCACCGACTCCTCAGCTCCGGCTTGCGAGTCAAAGATGCTGACGGAGATCACCTCGTCGTCTCGGACTTGTAGGACATAGTAGGCTCGAAATCCTTTCACTTGGCTGATCAGGGGGACAAAGCCCTGCTGAACGCGCTGCATAAACTCCTCTGCTGTCCTTGGGATAATGTAGTACTTGCGTATCGAGGCATACATAGCTTGCTCCTTCCTCTCACTTGAGAGAATACCTCCAAGGTGGATGAGGCTTAGCTACCGGGTGAAACTGATACCTCCCTAAATCCATCTAAGGGTAGAGGAGTGATCTCACGATGCTGTCACAAAGAGCTGCTGTATGCTCACAAGCTGGTCACAATTCCTGGCGGAAGAGCCGGAATAGTTAGCCTGTTTTTGGGGTGCAGTTTGCTTTGCTGTGCCCTTTTTTCATGCCCTTTGCAGCCATTATTTTTGGTTTTTGTAATGTCTTCAGGGGCCGTTGACTGGCTCTACAGGCCGATTGACGGGCCTATAAAGCCGACATTATACACGAAAAAACGGGCTTTGGCTATCTACGATCCGCCAAGAAACAATGCAGCCCCCACTGTCCCAATCACCATAATAGCCAGCGCGACCAGCGTATCGAAGTGTAGCTTGATCTGGAGAAAAGCGGTGGCAACCACGAGCGCCAGGAGAAAGACGCCGGCGAGAATGACTTTCTGCGTACTGAACTGCTCCATTAGAGGTTCCTTCCTACGAATCACGGTATCTCTGCCGTTGTTATACTGCTTCACCCCGAGGCATGGCAAATCCCTATGACTAATTGACCATTACTATCTACTGAGAGTCCTGCTTGCGGGCTGATATGAGTGAGAAAGCGACGTTTGAATTGCCCTGATTGCCGAACCCTGGCGATAATTGACAACTCGCATCAACTATGCTACTCTGAGCATGACATTTAAGGGCGCGATATCCCGGCACACATATACCCAAATATATGCAGGCGCATTACAGGACCGTACAAAGGCTAGCCCATCGGCTAGTCCTTTTTTCTACATAATAGGCACAGACATAGCGGACAGGAATGGAAACACTATCATGGCACGAATAGTCGTCGCAATGAGCGGCGGCGTGGATAGCTCGGTCGCCGCCGCGCTACTCAAGGAACAGGGGCACGAGGTCATCGGCATTATGCTGCGCCTGTGGTCGGAACCCGGCGTTATCGAGGCAGAGGATGACGGCGTTGAGCGCGTCGCCCAGAATAAGTGCTGCTCTCTGGAGTCGGTCGACGATGCCAGGCGCGTCGCACGCATGCTCGATATCCCGTTTTACCTGGTGAACGTCGAGGAGGAGTTTAAGAACAGGATCGTAGATTCGTTCTACGAGGACTATGTGGCCGGGCGCACACCCAATCCGTGCCTGACCTGCAATCGTCACATTCGCTTCACCGTCCTGCTGAACCGCGCACTTACCCTTGACGCAGACTACCTGGCGACAGGCCACTACGTGCGTGTCGATGACCATCCCGTCACTGGCAAGCGACGATTGCGCCGCGCCGTCGATCCCGAGAAGGACCAGTCGTATGTGCTGCACGTACTCAACCAGTTCCAGTTGCAGCACGCCTGCTTCCCCCTCGGTGGCTATACCAAGCCGCAGGTGCGCGCAATGGCTGCTGAGCGTGGCATGACGGTCGCCGCGAAGGCCGAGAGCCAGGAGATCTGTTTCGTCGCCCAGAACGATTATCGCGGCTTTATCGATCGCTACGCCGCCGCGAAGGTCGCTGAGCCCGTGGCGGTCGGTGCGGGTTCGTCGCCGTTGATTACAATCCCCCGTCCGGGACCGATCTACGACCAGGAAGGCAATGCGTTGGGACGCCATCGCGGCCTGGCTTATTACACGATCGGCCAACGTAAAGGGCTCGGTCTTACATCTCGTGAGCCGTTGCACGTCTTGAAGATCGATGCCGGGCAGAACGCGCTGGTCGTCGGACCGGCAGCCGCGCTGGAGCAGACAGAATTCGTCGTCGGCAGCATGCATTATCTGAGCGGCGAGGCACCAACGGCGCCCTTCGAGGCGAAGGTACGCGTACGCTATAAGGCAACCGAACAGCTTGCGTTGGTCACGCCCGTGGCAGGGGATCGTGTGCAGGTAACGCTCGTCCATCCACAGCGCTCCATTACCCCCGGTCAGGCCGCTGTCTTTTATGGTGGCGAAGATGGGGAAGAGGTCTTGTGCGGAGGAATTATTCAATGACCGATCTTGCGCATATTCGCAATTTTTGTATCATCGCCCATATCGATCATGGCAAGTCGACGCTCGCCGATCGTCTGCTAGAGTTTACAGGCACCGTCTCGCGCCGCGAATTGGTGGAGCAGACGCTCGACCAGATGGAACTGGAACGCGAGAAGGGCATTACCATCAAGGCTCAGGCTGTACGCATGCGCTACACCGCGCTCGATGGCGAGGAGTACGAATTAAACCTCATCGACACTCCCGGCCACGTCGACTTTACGTACGAGGTGTCGCGCAGCCTCGCCGCCTGCGAGGGCGCGCTGCTGGTCATTGACGCAACACAGGGCATCGAGGCGCAGACGCTCGCGAACCTGTACCTTGCCGTGGAGGCCGACCTCAACATCATTCCTGTGATTAATAAGATTGATCTACCGAGCGCCGAGCCCGAGAAGGTCAAGCAGGAGGTCGAGGACGTTATCGGCCTGCCTAAAGAAGACAGCATTCTCGCCTCGGCAAAGGAGGGGATCGGCACTCAGGATATTCTGGAGGCGGTCATCAAACAGATTCCGCCTCCCAGCGGCGCGGTAGATCAGCCGCTGCGTGCGCTCGTCTTCGACTCCCACTACGATGCTTACAAGGGCGTCATCGCGTACGTGCGTGTCGTGGATGGACAGTTGCGCCAGGGCGAGCGTGTCTCTATGATTGCCGCCAGCAGCACCACCGAGATATTAGAGGCGGGTTACTTTCATCCGCGCCTCACCTCCGTCGGCGAACTGACCACTGGCGAGGTCGGCTATATCGCGACCGGCTTTAAAAACGTCAAGGATTGTCGCGTCGGCGACACCGTGACGGTGCCCGCCGCGCTCGGTCAGGTCGAGCCGCTGCCCGGTTACGCACCTGCCAAGCCGATGGTCTTCGCCGGCCTGTATCCTGTGGAAGGCAACGACTATCCGTTGTTGCGTGATGCGCTCGACCGCTTGAAACTCAATGACGCCTCGCTCTTCTACGAGCCCGAGACCTCCAACGCGCTGGGCTTCGGATTTCGCTGTGGCTTCCTTGGCCTGTTACATATGGAGATAGTGCAGGAGCGGCTGGAACGCGAGTATGGCCTGGATATCCTGGTGACGGCTCCCAGCGTGGAGTATCACGTTCTGAAGACGGATGGCGAGTATGTAGAGGTGGATAATCCCTCGGATATGCCTTCTTTTGGCGAGATCGAGAGGATCGAGGAGCCGTGGATGGATATCTCCATCTTTACGCCCTCGCGCTACATTGGTACCATCATGGATCTGGTCACGACGAGGCGCGGCACCTATAAAGACCTGAAATATATCGAAGCCGAACGTGTCCTCTTGATGTACAGTATCCCGCTCGCCGAATTGATCATCGATTTCTACGACCAGCTCAAATCGCGCACGCAGGGCTATGCCTCGCTCGACTATAGCTTCGGCGGCTATTACGACTCCGACCTGGTGAAGCTGGATATCCTGGTGAACGGCGTGCCCGTCGATGCCCTCTCGCTGATTCTGCACCGCCAAAATGCGCAGCGGCAGGGTCGCGCGTTGGTCGAGAAGTTGCGTAGCCTTATTCCACGCCAGCTCTTCGAGGTGCCCGTCCAGGCCGCTATAGGTGCCCGCGTGATCGCTCGTGAGACCGTCAAGGCCATGCGTAAGGATGTGCTCGCGAAGTGTTATGGCGGCGACATCTCGCGCAAGCGCAAACTGTTGGAGAAGCAGAAAGAAGGTAAGAAGCGCATGAAGATGGTGGGCAACGTGGAGATACCACAGGAAGCGTTTATGGCGGTGCTCTCATTAGGTGATTAGATATCGTGGCTGGATCGATGAAGTTGAGGAAGGCCAGATGAAAAGAAGCGGTGATAGGTCCCAGTAATAGCACTAGGGACCGGATAATCACGGTTATCCAGTCCCCTCGTGTGTCTCTTTTATTTACACAACTCCCGTGTTTACGTCAACCGAGTCCTAATCCACATAGGTCAAGAATTTCACTGATATGCTTCAGCAATCTTTCCCCTGTTTACCTCTGCACAACCTCGCGACGGATGTCGTCATAAAGACATTGCATAGCTCTGTACTTCGAGATGCAGTCAAGATACTCGGCGTGTCAGACGCTCAGGGGCTCGGCATGCCCGCTTCCACGGGCCCTACTTGTCAATTTGAAATACCACCCCTATAAGGCGAATTGGTTTCTTCATCAGAAGCATTGTGTACCTCCTCTCGGATTACAATGCAGGGCCTGTTGCCCAGTGCCAGGGTCTCTTTGCTTCCCTGGTATGGTGTTTCCTTGATTTTCAGGAACACCTAGAGTATAACATGTCCCTCTAGAAAAGTCAATGCTTTTTGGTGAAGAATCGTGAGAGATTTGCGCTAAAATCAACGTATATGTATGCTTAAAAGCGCTTCTGGGGCCATTCCCGGTTGATGGCTCTGGCAATATCGTTCTCTCACTGACACATTTTATTCCCCCTACCCCAATGGATGCTCAAAAAATGTGTCAGTGAGAGAACGGCGATATCGCGATCGTTTGTTGCCGTCGTTTTGGGAGGATGTAGAGTGGACAGGGATAAAGAAAAGGGAAAAATCAGGTGTTTACCTCATGCAATATCCTGTGCATTCCTATTCACAACGCTTGCATCTGCTTTTATGCTATAACATAGAATAGAGAGGTAGACTTGCGTATTTTGTATGGGTTCTCGTTGGGAGACTACTCTTATTTGCTATATCTGCGCGCAAGGATCAGGGCCATTCAAAAGTCGCTGGTGGAGCCCGTAGGGGTGGGGCTTGCCCCCATCTGGTGCCCACACGTGGTGAACACGCGCCCCGAGCCGGATGGGGGCTTGCCCCCATCCCTACTGTTGAAAGGCCCTGCGAAAGAACTGCGTGGGAGGACCCATAGAGAGAGGTATGTAGGAACATGCTTAGTAGATCGGTGAAATTGTTCGCCCTCGTTTTAGTGCTCATGGCTCTCGCCAGTGTCTCGCTGGCGGCTTGTGTACGACCCGGCACTGTCTCCGCAGGCACCGGAAGCGGAACACCCTCTAGTAGCAGCTCTGGGACCGGCGCCAGTAGTTCTGACGTGCACATGGGCGACACGAACTTCGTGCAATCAACGGTGACTATCAAAAAAGGTGGTAGTATCAATATGATTGACGATACGGCGACGGTACATATTATCCAGAATGGCACCTGGGACAACGGGACCGCTAAACCCGGCAAAGAGAACGGTGCGCCTACTGTACAGCAGCAATTCCAGGGCAACGATACCCATCAGGTCGGACCCTTCAATACGGCTGGTACTTTCCAGTTATATTGCACGATTCACCCCAATATGAATTTGACGGTGACAGTACAGTAATTATATTATTATGTGTGGCAGAGCTATCATTCTCTGGTCCTGCCATACATAGGAAAATCTGATGGTAGTACTTCAGAGATGAGACGGTAGGAATGTTGGGACCCTCCTGTTGGGAGTTTTTTGCGTCTGGTGTAATATAGGACGTAGATATAGAAGACAAATTGGATACCGTGCTTTTCACTGTAACTTATGGTACCTTGCTGACGTAGTGAGCAGTAGTGATGTCTACATAGTGCTTGCGCTGGTTTCATTGTCCGTCACAATAGCAAGGATTGTCTCTCTTGCAAGCGTCCTGAGTTTTGGAGTCTGGAGGGGTACACGCTATGTCAACTGCAACCGTTGAAGAGAATCTGAGTCGCGCCCTTGAACTGATTGGCGGCGCTATCGATCCTGAAATCGCTGAGTCGTATCCTTCATTAGAGGCACGTATCCTGGCACAGGCGCTGGAGAATGTAGAGCTGGCCGAGCGCCGCCTACGTGAGATTCAGAAGCTCTTGGGCGATATTAGCGACGTGCTGGTGTAACAATTGTTTGTCGAGGCTTGTTAAGCATATGCCTCCTTTTGCCCGGAGAGGTCCTTTTGTGTGTGATGATGAGCAGATAAGCGCTGTGAAGAAGGGAGATATGCCTGGAGAGACATGTGCGCCTACGAGCCGCTGTTGATCGCAGGCGTAATGGTGTTCGTGTAGGTACCTTTGTAGCTATTGGCGGGGACAGTCGTAGAAAGCATGACCGTGAGCTGAAGATGTCCTTGCCCACTTCCACTGGCTGCGTTAAAGAATCTGACCGGTGTTGGCGCTGTGCTACCAGCCGGAACTGCCAGGGGATACGATAGAGTGTTGGTGGCGCTGGTGCACGATGAAGCGGGAGTGCAGGCGGCATCAACGGCGGTAATGCGCGTGGCTGTGGTCGGCAGCGTTTTGCCTGTCAGCGTCTTAAACTGAGTCGAAGTAATGGTCAGGTTCCAGCCGGCTCCCGTTCCTCGTGTGTCGGTGACATCCAATACCATCTGCCATGTCATAGACTGATCGGTGCCATTCAGCGTAACCGAAGGCGACGAGATAGACGTAATAGTTTCCGAGAGCATGCCCACCGCGTCAAACGAGTTTGTATCTACCTGACCCACGCCGCTACTGCTCCCGGTTAACACATATCCCGTTCCAGCCGTGTCAATTGAGAGGCTACTAAAGGTTGCTACTCCACTCGTGGCTGTAACCGTAGTCGTCCCGCCCAGGGTTGCGCCTTGCGCTCCGGTTCCCGACTTGATGAGGATAGATACGGAGCCCGCGAAGTCCGCGAATGCGAGACCCGATCCGACGTCGGTCAGGGAGAAAGCAGTGCTGAAGTTAGCATCAACGGTAATTGTGCTGTCTGGCTGGCTGGTCACATGTAATTTATCCTGGTATTGCAGTACGCGGTTGTCTGGTGCATCGGCAACGTAGATATCACCGCTGCTGTCCAGCGCCACTCCAGCGGGCGCACTCAGGGATGCCGAGCCGATGCCATTGTTGTTAGCTGTGTTGTTTGTAAAGTCACCACCCTGGCCGTAGACGCGCGTCGCCGTTGTCTGCCCCGATGGGTAGTAAAGCACCCGATTATTCCCCGCGTCGGATATATAAAGGTTATCGTTGAGATCCAACGCCACTCCGGCTGGTGCATCGAGACTGCTCGCGCTGAGACCTCCATTATTAGTTGTACCATCTGTAAAGCTGCCGCCTTGCCCATAGACGCTGGTGGCTGTAGTTTCCCCGGAAGGAAAATAGAGAACGCGATTATTGCCCGTATCGGTTACGTAGAGATTACCATCGCTATCCAGCGCCACCCCTCCCGGCTGGTTCAGACGTGAATCGTCTGGAGTACCGGCGTTCCTATTAGCCTGGTTGCCGCTAAAATCGCTCTGCCCATAAACACTTGTAGCCGTCAATTGCCCAGAAGGAAAATAGAGCACGCGATTATTGCCCCTATCAGCGATGTACAGATCGCCGCTGCTATCAAGTGTAACGCCTCCCGGTTGATTAAGACCGGTGCTGCCAGCGCTGGCCGAGTTATCGGTGAAATCGGTGCCCTCAGACCCTTGTCCGTAAACGCGCGTGGCCGTCGCTTGTCTGGCAGGGAAATAGAGCACACGGTTGTTGCCCGTATCGGCGACGTAGAGATTATCATTACTATCGAGTGCAACACCTCCCGGTTGGTTAAGACCGGCGCTGCCAGTGCTGGCCGAATGATCGGTAAAATCGGTGCCCAGTGATCCCTGTCCATAAACGCGTGTAGCTGTTGTACTCCCTGTGGGAAAATAGAGAACGCGGTTATTGCCCGTGTCGGCGACATACAGATCTCCACTGCTATCCACTGCTACCGCGTGGGGAGCAGATAGTCCGCCTGTCCCGGCGTCTGCACTACTGGAAGTGTAATCGCCTTGCCCATAGACTGTAATCGCCACGGGACTGACTCCTGTGGCAGAGGCTTTGTCGGGGTGAGTCACGATATGCGCCAGCAGAGCAAAAGACGTTAACAGTATGAGTATACCCCTCTGCGCCCATTTGCGAGGATGTGTCGCAGTTCCATGACCGTAACCTCCCACACAAACCTCCTTATCTGCTATAACAATTTATCGGCCCATCAATTTGTTGGACATATTAGTTATAAGGGTGAAACTGGAAGTGAATATCCGTTGATGGACGCTCACTTCCAGTCCCTCTATTACCTGCATTGGCAAAGCAGATTACTACTTAGCTACCTTCTCCCTCTTCTTAGAGGTGTCCATCGACTGGTTAGAACCGTCTGTCGATGGTGTATGGTCCTTTGTCTGCTTGCGACGACGAGCAGAGATTAGCCCATAGAGTTTCTGTCCGCCCAGCAGGAGTACGATGAGCGCAGCGAGAGCCACCAGGATGATCTGCCATAGCGGCATGGCATTGCCAGTTGGCGCCTGCAGAGGGCTATTAGAGAATGCCTGGTTGACCTGCTCCTGTGTGATTGTCAGCTTTGTTGTATAGTCCAGGGTTTTTCCATGACCGTAGTTCAGATACAGTGAAACCTGGTAGTCTCCAGCGGCAAGGGCCTGCTTCTGTACATAGACGGGATAGTCGATGCTGGTGTCAGGCAAGATGGTACTCAGTTTTAAGTTCAAAACTTGCAAAAGTTGGCCCTGAGCATTGCTGACGCTCAAATTACCATATGGTTTGAGCATCTGATTGCCAGTGTTTGACATGCCTACAAGTAGACTTTGATATCCGTTTGAGCCTCCCGCTTTTGCTCCTGTGACTGCCATTTGCTCAACTGTAGGACCAGGAAGGTCAATCTCAATTGGTACAATATAACGGGTCTGGATATTAATGTGAATCTGGCCGCCAGCAGGAGAACTTGAGGGTGTGAGATTCTCAGCGGCGATGCCCCCGAAGTGCTGACCGGCCCGAGCCGAGCTGGGTACGACCACTTGAAATGAGATCGTCTGGCTCTGACCTGGAGCGAGCGTCAATTGTCGATCGTGTAGTGCTATCCAGGCAGCATCATCACGCAGCAACGCAGATTTGGGAAGATAGGCAATCCCTCCATTCATGGATGTAGTTGCACTTACCGGGTAGATGTCAACCTTACCTGCCGCTGTACCATTATTGGTAACACGTACGCTCTTCTGTAGAGTAGTGCCGAGACTGGTAGCGAGTACAAAACGTGATTTAGTTGCAGGCACTGCAGAATTGTATGTCGTAGGCTGCAAGAAAAAGTTTGGTTGCCCCGTCGTTATCTGCGCATGTGCAGCTACCTGAGTCGCTACTAGGCAGACGACCATAAGAAAAACACTGAGTAGCCGGAGAACCAAAAGCTGTACAAATCGATAGTTTTCTCTTAGAGAAAGGCATAACATAATATGTTCCTCCTGGTGATACCGCAATATGTGTTTTCAGTCGCATCTTATTCAACAACAAAGAATTCCTTATGATGCATTTTACTGCTAGTAAATATTAGATTTTTTTATTTTTAATTTGTTGATCTCATCACATGGAGAGCTTATTACGTAGCTCTCCATGTGTCTGAACTAGAAAATTGCTAGGTTCCTGGGGTAAAGTCGATGTGGAAGGTACTCGCATAAGCACCGTCGCTATAATCATTGGCCTGAATGTTAAGGGTCAACTGCAAACTCGCAGTGTACGAACCCATGCCATATCCATGGCTACCTGCTACATCCAATAAATCTAGCGCCGTCCCTCCATATGTGGGCACTGGTTGATTACTCGTCAACTTGACCGCGCTGCCATCACCGCTATCAAGAGCTGAGCTACTATCCACACGAGTAGGAGTGGCAAGCGCTCCTACTGATGGCATTTGATGTAATTCTGTTGACCCATCATGAAACGGGGTGGCAGTGAGAGTTGCTGACCATCCATTTCCTGTACCACTGGCATCGACGATAGTTAGCGGCATGGTAATAGCTATAGTATGATCCTTACCATCTAATGGGATGCCATGACTAGAATCGATAGTTTGACTGACATTGTCTACTTTAAAAGCAAGAGTCCCTGTAGTGATTCCTGATGTGCCCTGATTAAGGGGGAACGTCACTCCAGGTGTATCCGCCAACGCCGTCCCCGCACTTCCCATAATCAGCACAGCCAGCATTCCCACGCCCATAGCTGCACTCAAAACATGTCTGGTCAGTTTAAACTTCAAAATGTTCTTCAAATTTTCAATCTCCTATTCTAGGTGTTACATGTATTTGCTTGTTCCGTATGCTCACTAGTTGAGGGGTGAGCAGATCAATGTCTTCGGGTGTCGTGCTCGTTTGCCTGCCAGGCAGTTTGGGATGCATAATCGCAAAGCCACCTTCTCACGGTGCAAACGGGTCATTTCATCTGCAACCTGTTGACACCCGCCTGTTCGAGATGTCGCACCTCCTTCTCTTAACTATCCTCCTGACTATCCTCCATAGAAAAGTATCGGACTTGTTGAATGAATCTGTAGGGTGTTAGATAGTACTTTGGTAGGGGTGTTATTTTTTGGGGTGCTCAATATTTCACGGACATCGCTGTACCGCTATGTCAAGGTAAGGTAAGGATAGTTACCGATTATGTATGATATTCATTATAAATACGATATAAAATACATATTTATTTTCTCTTACCCTCTTTTTGCGGTTTTGGTTTCTCAAAATAGTATCCGATTGCGCAGGCGGATAGGTAGGCAAGTACAACAATAATGACGTATAAGAAATATTGAACCGGTGTGGTCGAGCGAATTGCGCTATAATTTTGCGTCTTTCTCGCACTTGCTGAAGCTGCTTCGCCCGTTTCTCTTTTTTCTCCTGCACCTGGCGGCGGCTCGCTTCTTCGTAGGCTGTTTTCTCTGACCCATTGCGATAATTGCCATAGGCAGTCATATGGCTCGGATGATAGGTTGTTTGCCTGCCCCTGTCAAGCTGCTGCATTATAACAAACAGGGTATCAAGAAGAGAGAGCATGTAAAAATGATGCAACCACATGCTCTGTCTCTTCAGGGTTTTGCGTTTCCATCAGTTGTATTCGTAATTCTTGTGCTCCTGGAAAACCGCTTACGTAGACTTTAAAGAATTTACGAAGTACCGGAAAATGCTTTGTGTTTCCCCAGGTATCCTGCCAAAGTCGCATATGCTCAAGCAACAGGTGCATTTTCTCTTCCGGTGTCTTATCGCTTAGCGTGATAGTTCCTGAAAAGAGGTAGGGGTTATCAAAAATGCCCCTGCCTATCATGACTCCATCTACTCCGGTTTCTGCCGCTTTTTGCTTCGCATCGCAGAGTGATTTTACATCCCCATTCCCGATAATCAGCGTTGTGCTGTTCATCGCATTTCTCATGTTAACGACTGTTTTCAGCTTGTCCCAATGGGCAGGAACTTTGGACATTTCAGAAACAGTCCGTGCATGAACGGTCAGTACATCTAGCTTTTGTTCAAGGACAAAGTTGATCCAATCAAAGTCAATGGCCCGAAAACCAAGTCGCGTTTTGACGCTGACTGGTATATACCCTTCAGCTCCTGCTTTTGTCGCCTCGATAATCTCTTTGGCAAGTGACCTGTTATTAATAAGTCCAGAACAAGCTCCTTTTTGCATGACGCCAGATGCGGGACAGCCCATATTCAGGTCGATGCCATCAAAACCCATGTCGATGAGTTTTTTTGCTGCTTTGAAGAAGTTTTCGGGACGGGTTCCCCATATTTGGGCGACTAAAGGCCGTTCTGCTTCAGTATATTGCAATCGATGAGTAATATGCCTTGCTCCTTTTGAGAACATCCCTTCGACGTTGGTAAATTCGGTAAAAAAAACGGCAGGCTTCCCACATCGGGCAATAACTTGCCTGAGTACCGTATCCGTCACATCTTCCATAGGCGCGAGGATAAAAATGGGTTTTTCTAATGTTTGCCAGAAATTTTTCATGTTGAAGATTGTACCCGCTGAGTGCGTGATATGGCAAATAGACAGCCCCCCTATCATACACGCTTTGGTCATTGCTCGCAAGTAGGGGACTGGTCAAAGTTGACGATAAAATCAAAGAATAGACACTTATGAAAAGTATAGATGTATAACGATTTAGAGGTGATACACTTGCATTGCGTGCTATACTAGATATATATGCTACACGTAGCTACGTAGTAAGACGGGAAAGGAAGGCCAAAACCATCATGTCTTTCATCACAGGTAAAGTCACTCGTATAGCTCTGTTAGCTCTGCTCGGAGGAGTTCTGCTTACCGCATGTGGCAATGCTAACACGGCATCGAGCAACACTCCATCTTCTGCATCAGGAAATGCAATTACCACGGCGAATGCAATGCTCAAGCACAGCCCTGCTGGCACTGCCGATCTGGCGTGGGACCCGTCCACCCACGCGCTCACGGTGAATATCTCGCTCCTCGGGCTGGCTCCTGGGAGCAAACACCCGGCTCATATTCATGCAGGTAGCTGTGCAAAGGCTGGCAATGTCGTCTATCCGTTGCAGGACGTGGTCGCCGATGAGACCGGGGCCGGGAGTAGTACCTCGATCATCAGTAATGTGACGGGCGGTATATCGGCAACGGGCTGGTATATCAACGTGCATAACGGTCCTGGCCTCAGTCCCGATGCCCAGTTTTTACCGATAAGCTGCGGTAATATTGTTAATCCGAAGGCGACAACGACGAGCGCTCAGAAGCTCCAGATCCTGCTAGGTGCCACGCCGTCCCAGAATCAGGATGTTACTGGGAACGCTCAACTCTCCCTATCCGATGGGAAATTGACGGTTGTGCTTTCTCTGCAAAGGCTGGCACCTGGACTCGTCCATGCCGCCTATATTCATAGTGGGAGCTGTGGCAACGGGGGCAAGGCTTTGTACGATCTCAAGCCTGTTGTCGGGAATGCTGCGGGCAAAGGGAGCTCTACATCGGTCATCTCTGGCGTATCGTCCCTGCCTGCCATTGGCTGGTATATCAGCGTCCACCTGACGACAGATTTGACGACTCAGACCGGCGATGATCCTATCGCCTGCGGCGATGTCCTGTTATCCCATTAAGCATGGATATAACTGTTCAGGACTCATCAGCGCCAAGGTGAGCCGCCGCAGGCGGCGAAAGGACCTGAATAGACGCTCATGTCTGGGCGGCACCACCCGGTATGAAAACGGTCGCTTTCAGAAGAGAGTTACATGCATGCAAAATAATGGATCGTGCCATCATCTGCCTGGGCAGTAACGTGCCGAACTGCGCTATAATAACCAGAGTGGCGCTCGATGAAGAGCGCATTCTGGAAGCGGTTTCACTACAAAGGGGAGCAGATGCTATGGCACAATCAGCCGTTGAACGACAGATACCGTCGGCCACCGACCTGTATAATATAGATCATCTTCTGACAGAGGAAGAGCGTATGGTGCGCGATACCGTGCGCAAGTTTGTGCAGGAGCGCGTGTTGCCCATCATCGGTGAGCATTTTGAGGCTGGCACGTTTCCGCGTACTCTCATCCCCGAGGTTGCCGACCTTGGCTTATTAGGGATGCACCTCGAGGGCTACGGCTGTGCAGGGTTAAACGCGGTCAGTTACGGTCTGGCCTGTCAGGAACTGGAGGCCGGCGATAGTGGTCTGCGTTCGTTTGTCTCGGTGCAGGGATCGCTGGTGATGTTTCCAATCTACTCCTACGGATCTGAGGCACAGAAACAGCACTGGCTCCCACGCATGGCGCACGGCGAAGCTATCGGCTGCTTCGGTCTGACCGAGCCCGACTCTGGCAGCGATCCCGCCAGTATGAGTACGAATGCGCGCCGCGATGGGGATACGTATATTCTCAATGGGACGAAGATGTGGATCACTAATGGGAGCATCGCGGATATCGCTGTCGTCTGGGCGCGTACTGAGGAGGGCGTGCGTGGTTTCCTGGTCGAACGTGGCACGCCCGGCTTTACT
This sequence comes from Ktedonobacteraceae bacterium, assembly GCA_034438015.1. Lineage (GTDB taxonomy): Bacteria > Chloroflexota > Ktedonobacteria > Ktedonobacterales > Ktedonobacteraceae > JACDAE01. The sequence goes on from DAOTTD010000014.1 coordinate 15,248, forward strand.
ACGAGCGACATTCACCATAAGTTATCGCTGCGAGCCTCCATTACTTCAGAACTGCACTTCGAGGATTGTCGCATTCCGGCTGAGAATATACTGCCTGGCGTGCGTGGCATGCGCGGCCCGCTCTCCTGCTTGAACGAGGCGCGCTTCGGCATCGCCTGGGGCGCAAACGGCGCAGCACGGACCTGCTATGAGGTCGCTCTGGACTATGCAAAGTCGCGCATACAGTTCAAGCGTTCTATTGCCAGTTTCCAGCTCGTCCAGCAGAAATTAGTGGATATGGCGACAGAACTGGTCAAGGCGCAACTACTGGCCTTGCAACTGGGGAGATTAAAGGATGAAGGGCTCCTTCACCCTGTACAGGTCTCTGTCGCTAAACGCAACAATGTGCGTGAAGCGCTCGAGACGGCCCGCTCGGCGCGTACCGTGTTGGGCGCTAACGGGATCACCCTGGAGTATCCCATCAGTCGTCATATGAATAACCTGGAATCTGTCTTCACGTACGAAGGCACCGACGACATTCATACCCTGATTATCGGACAGGCGATTACGGGACAGAATGCCTTTTCCTGAACTCCTGGTAATGAACGAACCGCTGCTCCTACAGCGGTCGTTCGGTCAGATCCCTTCATGCAATAAAATGAAGCGTATCCCCCTATCAACCAGTGCCCTTGCAGCATAGATGCGAATGAGCGCCTACTTACAGGTGCTTGTAGTCTGTCCTGGACCAAGATCACCACCGTAATCTGTAACGCGCCAGGTCGCCTGATTGTATTGATCCTGCTGTAAGGTAATGCGAAGCTGGTACGTCTTATTGAGCTTTGCACGCGTGATCGTGTAGCTGTAGCTCAGCGTATTGCCCTGACTGGTCGCGCTATCGGCGACCTCTTTATAATCCTTCACAACGCCGTAGCAGCGGTCGTCGGTCTGCCCTTGCTGTGCAAACTGCTCTTTCTGGAGCGAAAGCGTGATGGCCGGGCCCAGGTATTGATATGCTTGATTATAATCCTGGTTGGAGATAGCTCCAAGAAAATTTGCTGCTGCCGTTGAGGCTCCATTGCTGGCGTTGATGCCGTTCAGGAAATTATAGACCGCATAACTGCCGAAACAGGCTAAGAGCGCGCATACTAGCAGGAGACCTCCCACAATGAGCAGGCGTCTGTGCGATCTTTTGGGTTCCGGTGCCTCGCGCGATGGACGTGCGACCCGTGGCACCGTTGGTGGCTGTTTGACGCGTGCCATCCCTGGAGGACGCTGGGGCACAGAGCGTTGTTTCCCCGTCCCATTTAGCGAGGCTGTTCTTCGACCCGAGGGCCTCTCCCAGGGATCACGGCCCTGATCCGGTCGTCCTTGCATATGAAGTTTCTCCTCAGTTGTGAAACGTATTGCGCTTAGTATTAAGTAATTATATGCGCTTTGTAGAGAAATGTTAAGCTTCTAATGTGATGGTACCGGCTACCTGGACCTTTGCTCTCTGTAATTGCTCCAGAGCCTGTAGTGCCTGCGTACGCGTTGTCAGGCCAGAGACGATGGCAAGAAAGGTCTGATCAACCAGCGTTCCTATCAGGCTCGCTTCTGCGCCGGATAGTACGGGTGGGCTATGCAGAATGATGATGCCAGGGGCGCTCTGCGTGTCCACTAAAAACTGGCGCAGACTGACCAGGAGATCCCGCAGCTTTGTAGTGAGCAGCCGATTTCTTTCCTGTGCCTGGGGAAGCGCTTTTCCACCGCAAACGAGATAGAGGCCGGGTATAAACACCTTGTGCAGGTAGGGCGTAATCGTCTGTAATGTAATCGTTTCCCTGCTAAAAAGCTCGCTGAGACCGGTGCTATCTTCTGGACTGAAGCGCTGTTGCAGGCTCGGCGCATTCAGATCGGCATCGACGAGAATCGTCGGTGTGCCACTCTGCGCCGCAGTGATAGCGATATTTGCTGCGACCGCCGCCTGCCCTTTGTACGTTGCTGGCGTAGTCAGCGAGATAGCGTGCTGCCTGTTGTGTTCGCTATCCCAGTTAGAGCGGATGTTTGCATATACGGTTTGATAGGCTACAACGTAGGGCGAGTCTGGATCGTAGTCGGTGAGCAGCGTGAACTGCTCTTGCGGAAGTGTGCCCACGATAAAACTCCTTACTTTTGCCCATACATGGAAATAGGCGGAGATACGTTTTAGAGTTTTCTCCGCCTCTCTAACCAGGGCTACCTGTACTATAATGGCTCTGCTTGCGGCTGTCAACATGGGAATGACCGGCTCACAAGTTATACGCGTAACTTTCTGCTGCCGGGCGCGGGCGCTCGTGGTATCGTTCCATAGTCAGGCAGTTGAAGCAACTGCACAACTTCGTCCTGGCTGCGGATATGATCGTCGAGATACTCGATGAGGAATGCCAGTGCGATGCTGATAATGAGTGCAACAAGCAGGAGTATCACTAACAGGATTGCCCGGCTAAACTGAACTCCGGTGGTGGCCTGTGGATCGGTCGGTGTGCCGACTGCCTGTGCGGCAACCTGGGTCGGACCGTTTGGCGTGGTAGAGCTGACTACATAGCCCAGATATTGATCCAGATGGGCCGTGAGGATCTCGCTCGCGGCGTTCGCAATGGCCCAGGAGCCTGCCGGGGTTGCCCAGTTTACTGTAATTGTCACTATGTTGTGGGTATGCGTAGAGGACAGCGACTTGCTCATCGTACCCGTATCCTGCAGGTTGCCCAGATCAGCGTTTGGACCAAATTTTTGCGCAATCTGTCCCGCATCTGTATGCACCTGCTGCACAACCTGTCCCATAAACGCGTTAGAGGTCAGGATGGGACTCGTTGTAAATGCATCTGCCAGCGACTCTGAGGCCGTGACATAATCGTTGACGTTCTGATCGGTTCCCGCTGACTGGAAGCCGAAGCGCAGCGTCGCCTCTGATTGGTAGCCCTTCAATGCCCCTGGTGTCGTGCGGAGATGATTGGCCTCATATGCGACGTACAGCGCCACCACGCCCACAACAAGCGCGACAATCCAGATGCGCCGCCAGATAGTGGCCCAATATGATCGTAGTTCCACGTTTCAGAATCCTTTCTCGCCGAAAATACTCGCCATCAGCGTACCAGGTCACTGCTGGACGTACGCGCTGGTAGCGAATTTCTGCCCTGTAGCCTGGCCTCGATAAATTGCAGTATGCGGCGGTGGAAACGTGGCATATCGAACTCAAGCGCGTGGTTACGGATGCTCTCTGGATTGAACTGGCGCTCGTTGAAGTTAGCCAGAGCGGCAGTGAGACTCTCCACACTCTGTTCGCGAAAAAAGACGCCGGTCACACCGTCTACGACCGAGGCGAGCGCTCCACCGGCTCCATACGCGATTACAGGTCGCCCGGAAGCCTGGGCCTCTAATGGGGTGATGCCGAAATCCTCTTCTCCGGGGAAGAGGAACGCGCGACAGTGAGCGTAGTAGTGCAGGACCTCCTGGTCGGAGAGGCGGCCCATAAAACGGATCGTCGGCCCTGCGAGCTGCTTCAGGCGTTCGAGATCGCGCCCCCCGCCGATGATGACCAGGGGGAGCTGAAGCCGGTTACACGCCTCGATGGCCAGGTCGATGCGCTTGTAGGGGATCAAGCGGCTCACGATCAGAAAGTAGTCCTCCGGCTCAGTACGGGCGTCGAAGGAGAAGCGCTCGGCCTCGACTGGGGGTGGAATCACCACAGCGTCGCGCCGGTAGTATTTTTTTATGCGTTCCGCCACGACCGGCGAGTTGGCGATAAAGTGATCAACGCGCGTTGCACTCGTCTGGTCCCAGACGCGCAGCCCGGTAATGACAAATGGCAGGAGGCTGCGCGCAACCCTGCCCAGCCGTTCGCGCTCAACATACTCGTCATAGTTCCAGCACCAGCGCATGGGTGTGTGGCAATAGCAGATATGCATCGTCTCCGGTCGGGTGATCACGCCCTTCGCAAAGGCGCTGGAGCTGCTCAAAATAAGATCGTAGCCGCGCAGGTCGAGTTTCTCCATCGCAAAGGGATAGAAGGGTAGATAGGGCTGGTGGTGTTTCGTCACCAATGGCAACCTTTGCATAAACGATGTACGAATATCCATTTTCTGAAAGGCGGGATCGACGCGCTCTGGATCATAGATAGAGGTATAGACTGGTGCATCAGGAAAGATCTTATGAAATGCCATCACGACCCGTTCCGCGCCACCCATCTGGTTCAGGTAATCGTGCACTAACGCAACTTTCATAACACTAATACGCTCCTCGACTGAATAATACTGCCGGGATAGTGCGGAAGAGAATCTGGAAGTAGAGGCGTATAGACCAGTTCTCGATATAGTACAGGTCCATGAGCACGCCCTCGTCGAAACTGATATCGCTACGACCACGCACCTGCCAGAGGCCGGTCAGACCCGGCTTCATCTCCAGACGTCCCTTCTGCCATTCCTCGTACTGTTCGACCTCGCGCCGGAGCGGCGGTCGCGGCCCCACCAGACTCATATCGCCCTTCAGTATATTGAAGAGTTGAGGGATCTCGTCCAGACTGGTGCGGCGCAGGAAGTTTCCGATCGGTGTCTTGCGCGGGTCCTCTTTCATTTTAAAGAGCGGCCCTTGTGCCTCGTTCTGGGCCAGGAGCAGCGCCAGGCGCTGGTCCGCGTCCTGGTACATAGAGCGGAACTTGTAGGTGGTAAAGGGCATACCTTTAAAGCCAATGCGCTCCTGCCGGTAGATAATCGGGCCGGGCGAACTGAGCTTGACAAGCAGGGCGATCAGTAGCCAGAGCGGAGAGCCAATGACCAGCACCAGTGTAGAGATGGAAATGTCGACGGATCTGGTGACGATGCGCTGAACGGTGTTCAGCGAGACCTGTTTAATGCCGATCAGCGGAATCCCCTCGATCGTCTCCATGTCGATGCGCGACAGGCTCATCTCATACAGGTCGGGGATCAGCTTGAACGAGGTTCCCAACCGCTCGCACATCTTGACACTACGAATGGCGTGCTGGTTGAGATGCGAGGGGAGCGCAATAATGACCTCATCGATCTGCATGGAACGGATAACCATGCCGATGTCGTCTAATGTTCCCAGCATCTTGAAGCGTCCAAAGTCACTTGGCGCCTCGTTCATGTCATGCAGAAAGCCCACGATAGAATAGCCCAGGCTGGGATTGGCCGCGATATGCTGCATGACCAACTTGCCAAGGCGACCCGAACCAACCACCATCAGGCGCGTCTCTCCGAGTCCCAATCGGTAGAGAATGCCCATGATGCCCGACACGATGAGTCGCCCGGCGCAAAGAACAACAATGACCGTTGCCCAGACAAATGGGACCAACAGACGTGACGGCGAGGCCGCCTGGAAGACGAAGTAGTAGGCGATGAGCAGCGTTAATCCGAGCGTCGCAGCATTGATGATGGCCCATGCTTGCCGGAACCAGCTTCCGGTGAGACGAATGTTGTAAAGTCCACGCAAGACAAAAATGGTGATCAATCCGATCACTATACTGATTTCGATCGACATAAACTTGTCGATCGGAGTATAGAAAAAGGTGCTATTAGAGTTGTTGCCTGTCAGACTCTTCTCAAGGTTACTCAAGACGTTGCTCTGCCCGATGATGTTATAGCGGATGTAGTGTGCCAGGTGGAAGGCAACAATGATCAGAACGACGTCGAGCATAAGCATGACAATATACTCGAAGATGCGCCATTGATGGCGGGACGAGCGTCGTTTCGAGAGCATACGGGTAATAGCTCCAGTGGTGCCTCCCGACACTTGCTGGAGGGGGGCCGTCTGCTCCAACTCTATTGGATTTGTTCGAGATAGTTCACTGCTTTTCACGACTCAAGCCATATCTTTTAGTGGTAGTATTATAACAATATACGTTGCGAATGCCTCTGTTGCGCATGTGAGTTTGCCGCCTGTTCATAAACGGCCACGGTCTGCTCCGCCATAGTTGCTGCCGAGAAACGCTGTGCTACGACAGGCGCGCTCGTTCGGCAGCGCTCGCGCAATACAGAGTCACTGATTGTCCGCTGCATTGCCTCGCTGATTGCCTGTGCATCGTTCGGGTCGACGCATAGGGCTACGCCAGCGCCCGCCTCTGGGAGGCTGGAGCTGTTCGAGGTTACAACCGGAGTACCACAGGCGAGTGCTTCTGCAACTGGTATGCCAAAACCTTCATACAAAGACGGATAGACAAACGCCGATGCCGCAGCATACCAGAGCGCTTGCTCGGCCTCGCTCACAAAGCCGGGGAATACTACTTCTGACTCCATGCCGGACTGATGCACTTTCTCGAAAATCTCATCATATAGCCAGCCTTTTCCGCCGGCCAGTACGAGCTTTTCGCGCACTTTATACTTTTGTCGCAACCGCGCGTACGCATCGACGAGCGTTGGAATGTTTTTGCGCGGCTCCAACGTCCCCAGGTACAAAAAATAGCCTTCTGCAAGACCCTTCTGTGCTCGGAACTCCTTTATCTGTCCTTCTTCAAGAACGTTTGAGAAATGTTCGTTGATACAAGGGTAGACGGTTTGCATCTGATTAGCGGGTATCCCTACCAACTCGTGCGCATCTTGCTTCGTGCTGTCCGAAACAGTGATAAGCATCGTCGCGCGTCGGAGACTACGAACGGTGAATGTACGATGATACAGGCGCTTCGCTCGCGTTAGCACTTCGGGGAAGCGCAAAAATGCCAGGTCATGCAGTGTAACTACCGTTGCACAGCTTTGTGGCAACCAGGACGGAAGTACATTCACCGGCGAATGTAGAACCTCAATGTGTCTTTGACGTAACAACGTTGGGAGAGTAAATTGTTCCCATGCAACGCGCGCCGCTGGCTGCGACTCGGGCCAGGAAGCAGAAACATAGGTGATCTGAGGGTGCCGCGCTTGAAGCTGCTCGGCTACCTCCTGTCCATTGACAAACACTGTATATTCGTGGCTTCCTGGACGCTTAGCTAGCTCTGTCAGCAGGTAACGAATATACCGGCTGACGCCGCCATTGCGATAATTCTGGCCGAAGGATAGCAATTGCGCATTAATACCTATTTGCATACCAACAGCTTTCTCCTATGGCTCTATAACGACTCTCGCTCTCGCGAGGTAACAGATTTCTGCTCCTGCGCCCTTTCATACCCTTCATCCCTACTCCACAACAGGATATTGTTCTGAAAGAGCGGGTGGACCTCTCCACGTGTGTACAGTGTGCTGAGCGCAGATTGCACGGTTGTCTGATATAGGACATGTTGTGCAAGCGTGCTGATCGTTGCTCCTTGCGCGCTTGCGACCGCCGCCAATATATCAGCAAGGGAGCGGGGTGTGCCATCCGCCAGCTCTGCACGTACCTGTTCCAGTATAGTTGCTAAAAATCTAGGCAAATATTTCATCTGCCCACATCTTTAACCTTAACCTACGCCCGTTGAATGCACCCCTTGAGCACACCAACTAGGCGGGCGGTTGGACTACGGCCAACCGTTTTGTCTCTTCCAGGTACCATGTCGCCTCAAAAGCAATGCCTTAACAGCGTTCCTGTCCTTACAGGCACGTAGTTCCTCATCATCCCATCGTTGTGCAAGATTAGTGGCGGCATTATGATCTGCATGTGTACTGTACCTACACACAACACAGCAAAACGTTTGCTGGTTGGGGCGATTGGCACGGTCAGGGTAGTGGCACACACCGCACTCCTGCGAGGAGTAAGCACTCTTGACACTGCTTGCAGCCATACCACGTTTGGTTGTCTCCCAGGAGAGCTTTTTCGGAATATGTGCGAGATTGGACGCACGTAGATACGCATTCATCGCGCGTGCCTTGTACTTCATAGAGGCCACCGAAAGCTGTTCATAGGCGATCTGCGCCTCGGGATGCTCGTCCAGACAGATATTGACCGCACGGTTGATCTCCTGACGCACATGCCGCATGAGGCGTTGTCCACTCTTGCTACTGGTGGAGGGGAGCTTCTTCACGCCCTTCTTTTCCAAACACGCCCGTAGTTTGGCCTTGCGCCTTCGCTTCTCTCGGTCGCGCTTTTGTCGCTCTCGCAGTTTACCATGAAAGGTGCCGTAGTGTCTACCATCACTGCTCGTCAGAAAGTTGGCGATACCCACATCGACACCGATTACCTGGACGGTCGCCTTTTGCCCACTCATCACAACTCCTATGGAAAAATATTAGGTCCCGGAGCCATTATATCAAAACAGAAGGAAAAAGATGACGATGGTAGGAAGTTTATGCAATATGGAAAGTTATCCATCATGGAAACAACTGTAAAATTGGAATGTGTCCATAAGCCTTCTACCACCGTCAAGAGCGCGTACTCCTCGCAGGAGTGCGGTGTGTGTCACTATCCCGACCGTACTAATCGCCCCGACCAGCAAACGTTTTGCTGTGTCGTCTGTGGCTTTAGTACCCATGCCGATCACAATGCGGCGCTCAATCTGGCACGACGCCTTGAGGATGCTGAACTGCGCCTGTCGGGAAAGGCAAGAGATCAAAGCACTGCTCATGAAGCGACATGAGCAGTGGCGTAAACAACAAGGTTGGTCGTAGTCCAACCTGCCGCCTGGTTGGTGCGCTCACAGGTGCATTCAACAGGCGTAGCTCAAAGCGAGGAATCCTGGCAAATGTCCTATTTGCCAGGTTCTTAGCAACTATAAGCAGTCCCTTCTAGAAGAATGGCGGCGAGCTGTTTGATGATTGCGGCGAAGGCGGCACGACCGCTTTGCCTGTTTCTCGCCACAAGAACAATCGGCATGTCGGACCTCATCCTTAATGGATGCAGCGCGTAGCTGCCAACTGTCATCGGCAAGAGATATGGCGTCTGCTCGTAAGCCGCTTCGGTAGCATGTGCGACGCTTTGTACGAATGGGTGATCGCTGGCGGTGACCGTTGGTCGACTGGCAGAAAGTGTGCGCGCCTGTACATCGTGAAAACCACGCTCGTCTAGATGCTCCCTGAGCCTGACAAAGATAGTGTAGGGATCTTGCTCTGGTACAAGTTGAAAGTCGACGCTTGCCGTTGCCTGTGTCGGGAGTGTCGCGCCGGTCTCTGCTGGTTTGCTCGTGATAGTAGTAACCGTGCATGTTGGCATCAAGAGATGGGTGTAATGCAGTTGAAATCCTCGCAGGTCCATCAGGAAGCGTGGCATGCCCCAACGTCGTGCCAGTGCTGCGTTGTCCGGCAGCGTAGCAAGCATCTCTGTAACGTTATCAGGAACCGGTGTAAGAGCGTCGTAAAAACCCTCGATCTTCACATCTTCCTGTGCATCTTTCAGGCTGTTCAAGGCCCAGACCAGTCGCCAGAGCGCGTTCGGAACGATCCCACTGTGCATAATGTCTATTGCTGCGCTGCCTGTCTGGACCGCCAATTCCACGCTCAGCAGACCTTTAGTGCCGAGGGCCAGGAGCGCGCTGTCTTTGCCTATCCCTGTTTCGTCCGCGTAGCTCCAGATAGCGGCATCGGCTTGCAGGAGCGGTCCGTGTTCTTCCAGACAACGGCTCAGTTCTGGATTATCCGGTTTCCCGCCTCCATCGAGCAGCCATTTGATATTTACCGGCAATCGACCTGCAACCTTCTGGCAAGCCTCTATTGCCGCCAGTAGCGCCGCGACCTCCTGTACCTCTTGCAGGGCAGGAAAGCGCGCATCACAACGTTGATAAAAGAGGAGCGTAGAGTCAGCGCCGGTCGCCAGTTCTCCATAAACGAGAGGCATGTGCTCGCTCAATACCTGCGTCTTCACCCCACGATGCTTTAAAAGCGCGTTCTGTATGTTCTGGCTGGCGGTTTCAGGCGTTGCGTCGCTCAGTTGCGCGTGCAATTGTTCCCAGGCATCCACATAGAAGGCCATCTGCTCATCCACAGACTGAAAAAGTTTTCTTTGCACCGAAGGTACCATATAATGTGCGCCTCTTGAATGACTCTGTTAGTACCGGTAGCTAAACCTCTTGCATGCTGAGTTGTGAAAGAGTATACTCAGGTGCAAAGCGGTACAGATTGGATGCGAAGGAGAGGAGTTCGCAATGTGCAAAATGAATAGTCCATTGCGTTTTTCTCTGCATCGGTGTATTATAGCCTAAAGTTCCAGCAACTGCCTAGTGTGCAATGCGCACTTATCGAGAGCTATGAAGTACGGGAGAGAATCGCGTTGTCCAAACAACTCCGGCTCGATGTCGCACAGCTAACAGATGTTGGCCGTAAACGCCCCCATAATGAAGATAATATGGCCTATGTCATCCCAAAAGACCCGCAGGTGATGGCGCAAAAAGGCGCACTCTTTATTGTAGCTGACGGTATGGGTGGACACGCGGCGGGAGAAGTGGCGAGTGAGATCGCTGTGGATACGGTCAGTAATGCGTATTATCAAGGCGATAGCGACGATGCGGCTGTCTCATTGTTGTATGCGATTAGACGTGCAAATTCATTGATTCACCAGCGCGCGGCAGAGAATATGCTGCGCAGTGGAATGGGGACGACGTGTGTTGCTGCCGTGTTGCGTGGCAATGTGGCCTATATCGCAAATGTGGGCGATAGCCGCGCTTATCTGATCCACGGCAACCAGGTGAAGCAGATATCGCAGGATCACTCGTGGGTCGCCGAACAGGTGCGTGCCGGCCTTCTGACTGAAGATCAGGCCCGTTCACATGCGCAGCGTAACGTGATTACGCGCTGCCTGGGCACACAGGCCGAGGTGGATGTGGATGTTTTTTCCGAGCAGTTGGAGGATGGCGATACGATTATTCTGTGTACCGATGGACTTTCCGGGTTGGTTGATGATAACGACCTGCACACGATCGTTAATCAGTATGTTCCACAGGAAAGCGTCTATCATCTGGTGGAACGCGCCAATGAGAATGGCGGCCCCGATAATATTACTGCCATCGTCATACATGTGCAAGAGGCTGGCTGGGAGCCGCCCAACGCGCGCTATCCCGTGCGTGTTGGCGGGCGCGAGGTAGGTGATGAAACGGCTCTTCTTGGGCGCCTGTCTGGCTCACAAGCGGGCGTTTCCCTACGTCCCGATGATCTGCGCACTCAAGGCGGCACCAGGAGCGTTTCCACGGGAGTACTTGTGTCTCCCGATAGCGTGACCGCTCCACAATCTGTGCTGGGAACGAAGCGGCGCGGTCGCCTGTTTTATCCAACGATGGTTTTGGTGGTTCTCCTCATCGTTACTCTGATTGGTGGTGGATCGTATTATTTTGTGCGATCCCATAACGATACTGCGACGGTCGATGCATCTTTGCAGGCGGCAAACGGGTCGATCAATCAGGCAAAGGCGGCCCTTGCACGCACGCCTGCTGACCCTGTGACCGCTTTGAATAAGCTGGCGAACGCTCGCACCAGTCTGCTCATTGTCCAGGCGCAGAATGCTTCGCTGAGCAACGCCGAGAGTACGCAGTTCACCACCCTCCAACAGTCTTTTACCTCGCTGGGCGTCAACGCGATCAAGACGTACAATAGCCAGATGGGAATTCTCACGCTGCCTTGTAATACGACGGCGAAGAATACCCTGAGCAGTGGCAGCACGACGGCCCAGGCCAGAAACCTCGCGGCGATCCAGGATACGGCAGGGAAGAACGTGCTCTCCTATGCGTTGGGCGATGATAAAAACCTGTACGAGTTGACCCAGCAACACAGCCTGGGTGCGAAAGTGAACGTCGGCGCTACGACCCATGTGGAGGCGATTGCGAGCACTGGCTCACGTGTCCTGGCGCTCCTCTCTGTTCCCGGTTCGGGCAATACGTTCACCTATCGCTTGAGCCTGTTCAACCCACAGCAGAATGGCGCTTTACAGGAGGCGAGCTCAGTTGCTGTGGACTCATTGCCGGGCTATACACCGCGGTTTCTGACGGCCTGGGATACCGCCGTGTACCTCGTGCAGGTCCCGCAGGCGGCCTCTTCCTCGACGCTGATTGATACCTATACGCTCACGGGGACGGGGGCGAAACAGCACCTCACGGCGAAGCCAGCACAGGCGACGATCTCGATCTCGAAAAATATTGTCAGCCTTGCGGCGTCGATGGTTGCGCAGAAAGCGCAACTGATTTTCTTATTTAGCGATGGCAGTATTCAGAGCCTCCGACTTATCAATGGTGGTAATGCCAGTCCCAGTCCCGTCAATATCATGATAAAAGCCACGATCCCCACACCTCTCTCGGTCAGCGCTAACAACTTTGTGCTGAGTCCACAGACGCCTGTTCCGACGCCTATGCCGGTGGTGTCAACGGGACCGTCCGCCCTCTCCGTTCCGGGGGCGACAATGTTGGCCGTGGGCCTTGCGGGCAATGAAGCGGGTCATCTCTATGTGGTAGCTCCGACGATGAGTACTATCGGGGCACGCATCCTGGATCTGAAGGTCGTTTCGGGAGTGGCGACGCCTGCATCTACCCCGGCGGCGTCCAGCACACCCGGTGCTGTCGGTGGTGGCGTGGCCTCTCAAAACGCGTCTACAATGTATATGGATGTTGCACAGCAGTACGCTCCCGATAATACGATCTCCAATGTGAGAAGCATCATGGTTGATCCAAAGGGCAATGGCTTTTACCTCCTGACTCAGGGGAGCCAGAATGGGACTATCCTTGTGTCGCAAAATGCATGCACGCCGTAGTGGTGGAATCATCTGACGCCTCCAATTGTTATCCGCTTGATCGCTCCGCCAGTATCGCGTGAATGCACGATAGGATGTGAGCGAATTGTGTTTGCATCAGGTGGAATTTGTAGGGAGTTATAATTCTTTTTGGGTAAGGAGCTTAATAACGTGGGCCTTGCGGTGCACTTTCGCACATATACGTGTGGTGAACTTAATAAAAATGCTGTCGGACAGCATGTGACGCTGGCCGGATGGGTAAATCGTCGTCGCGATCATGGCGGCCTGATCTTTCTAGACCTCCGCGATCGCTATGGCCTTACGCAAATTATCTGTGATCCAGAGCGCTCTCCCGAGGCGCATAGCGTCGCGTCTGAAGTACGTTCGGAGTATGTGCTGCAGGTGACTGGTACCGTTGTACGCCGCCTGCCTGGAACCGAGAATCCTCATTTGAGTACGGGCGAGATTGAGGTGGTCGCCGAGCATATCGCGATCCTCAATCCCTCTCGTACGACGCCGTTTCCTATCAACAGTGAAGCGATTCAGGTCGATGAGTCTCTCCGCTTGAAATACCGCTATCTCGATCTGCGTCGACCAAAGATGCGCGATAATATCGTGCTCCGTCATCGCGTCGTCAAGGCCATGCGCGACTATCTGGATGAGCGCGAATTCCTGGAGATTGAGACCCCTATCCTGATGAAGAGCACGCCGGAGGGCGCGCGCGACTATCTCGTGCCCAGTCGCCTCTATGCCGGAGAGTTCTACGCCCTGCCACAGTCTCCGCAGCAGCTCAAGCAGTTGTTGATGATGGGTGGTCTGGATCGCTACTTCCAGATTGCACGCTGCTTCCGCGACGAGGACCAGCGCTCGGATCGCCAGCCGGAGTTCACGCAACTGGATGTGGAGATGTCGTTTGTGTCCGAAGATGATGTGATATCTTTGATCGAAGATCTACTGATCTTTCTGATCGAGAAGACGACACGGAAGCGCATTAAAGAGCGCCCGTTCCCTCGCCTGCGCTATAAGGATGTGATGGACCGCTATGGGACGGATCATCCCGATCTGCGCTTCGAACTCCCCCTGGTCGAGATCTCCGATCTGGCGGCTGCCGGGAACTTTGGCGTGTTCCATAGCGCCCTCGCCAATCAGGGTATGGTCAAAGGTATTCGCGTGCCCGGCGCGGGCGGGTATAGCCGCAAAGAGGTCGATGAGCTAACTGAGTACGCGCGCTCCCTTGGCGCTAAGGGATTGGTTTCGCTGGCTATCCATGGCGATGGCGAGATCAAGTCTCCACTGACCAGGTTTATGGCTGCCAGTGAGGTGCAGGCGATCATTGAGCGCCTGGAGGGCAGGCCCGGCGACCTTCTCCTGTTTGTTGCCGATAACGCCAGGGTCGCGAACGATGTGCTCTTCCGCCTGCGCGTCAGGCTCGCCGAGCGCCTGCGGTTGATCGATTCCGAAGAACTGGCCCTGTGCTGGGTCGTCGATTTCCCTCTCTTGCACTATGATGAGGAGGGGAAGCGCTATGACGCCGAACACAACCCATTCTCCGGCATGGATGAGTCTCACATCGATCGCCTCGATACGAACCCGCTGAACATCCGAGCGAAACAGTACGACATCATCTGCAATGGCTACGAGATAGGCGGCGGCAGCGTGCGTATTAATGTGGCAGAGATCCAGCGTAAGGTCTTCTCACTCATGGGTATGAGCGATGAGCAGATCAAAGAGCAGTTTGGCCACATGCTTGAAGCGTTCGAGTATGGCGCTCCACCACACGGAGGCATTGCCCTCGGCGTAGATCGCCTGGTGATGCTGCTTGCCGACGAGGAGAGCATTCGCGAGGTTATCGCCTTCCCGAAAACGCAGAGCGCGCAGGACCTGCTGCTGGGTGCCCCTTCACCTGTTGACGATAAACAATTGCAGGAATTGCATTTACAGTTGCGTCCCGAACATGAGTCATCCCGAATTTTCCGAACGGGTGTTCGAGAAAAGCAGAGACTAGGCAAAAAGACTCTCCTGAACTAGACTAGGATCATGAGAACAATCCGAAGAGTTCAGGAGGTCATCACCATCGAT